>NZ_PION01000029.1:0-1391 GCF_002810615.1 Klebsiella sp. G-Nf4
GGATAATGAGATGGACGCTCCAGATTTTACGGTATCAAAGTACCAGACTGGATCGTTGCAATACGTCCTAAAAAATGAGGAGCGTCCACATGAAAGTATCAACTCTTGGTATCGACCTGGCAAAGAACGTTTTTCAGCTTCATGGTGTCGATCACGAAGGCCATACTATTTTGCGTAAGAAGCTGACTCGGGCTAAGTTCGTTCAGTTTGTTATTCAACTGGATCCTTGCCTGATTGGCATGGAAGCCTGTTCATCCAGCCATCATTTTGCACGGTTATTCAGTCGCCACGGCCATGAGGTAAAACTCATTCCTCCGCAATATGTGAAGCCCTATGTCAAAACGAACAAGACGGATGCAGCAGACGCTGAAGCAATTTGCGAAGCGGTAACCCGCCCGAATATGCGTTTTGTACAGATAAAAACCGAAGAGCAGCAGGCCGTTCTAGCGTTACACACTGAACGGGGAATACTTATCCGTGAGCGGATCGCCTGTTCCAATAGTTTAAGAGCCACACTTGCTGAGTTTGGAATTACGATTGCGGCCGGACAAAGCCATTTAACCTGTGAGCTGCCAGCCATTCTGGAGGACGGCGAAAATGGTTTATCTCCCTTCGTCAGAACCAGCATCTACAGACAGTCTAAACATATCCGGGAACTTGAGGAGCAAGTTAAACAGGTAGAAGAAGCTCTGGACTCCTGGTACAGAACGCAGGAAGCCTGCCAGAGAATGGCCAAAATCCCGGGGGTTGGCATGCTAACGGCCACTTATGTGGTAGCAGCTGTGGGTAATGCCCGACAATTCAGTACCGCAAAGCAGTTCGCTTCATGGCTGGGGCTGACACCAAAGGAACATTCCAGCGGAGGGAAACAGCAACTGGGAGGGATCAGCAAACGTGGCGATGGATATTTCCGATACCTGCTGGTTCACGGCGCACGTGCACTTACCGCCTGGGTCAACCGGAATGGCGCGGTTGAGGAGAATTCCTGGCTTCAGGGACTACTTGAGCGGAAGCACTACAATGTAGCTGTTGTCGCCATGGCGGCAAAAACGGCAAGGATCATGTGGTCAATGTTGACACACAATACTGAATATCAACCTCGCCAGCCTGCCTGACACAAGGTCAGTCAATCTGACGAGGTGTTGAAAAAGAGTTAACGTCCTGGCAGGTGCAGGTGACTTCAGAAGATGGCAAAACAGGTAAGACCGCAGGCAGGATACACCGAGAGGTAGCAAGGGCAAGTCAGCTCGCAGAGGATGATTGGTACCTGCCTGGCGGATTTCATCATGGTTCGGGATAAAGAAATCCCATCAGAAACCGGATATATGGCTGCACCTACCCGTTTTATTACTGAACTGAAGAAAGCATTGCATTCCGGGAGCGTCCATATA
>NZ_PION01000030.1:0-1210 GCF_002810615.1 Klebsiella sp. G-Nf4
GGCAACGAAAGCAACGGCGGCGAATTCCAGATCAGCAAGGCCTTCAAAAGCGCGCAGGGGGCTATCTGGGATCTCAACGTGATGTTCGACCACTGGAGCGACGAGGTTAACCTGAAGAAGGCCTACGTCGGCGTCACCAACGTCCTCGACTCCAACCCCAACGCCTATATCTGGGCCGGCCGCGACTTCCACCAGCGTCCGCAACAGGGGATCAACGACTACTTCTGGATGAACCACGACGGCCAGGGCGCCGGGGTGAAGAACTTTGATATCGGCGGCGTGCAGTTTGACGTGGCGACGGTCTCGCAGGTGAAATCCTGTAGCCCGGAAGTGATGGCCGACGAGACCAACCCGTCGCGTATCACCTGTACCGGCAGCTCCGATACCGGCGACAACGGCCACTACGCGCTGACCACCAAAACCCACAACATCAAGGCCGGGCCGATCGACGTCGAGGTGTACGCCAACTACGGCTTTGACTCGAAGGCGGTGGACAGCGACGCGCGCCTCGAAGCCTGGCAGGGCGGCCTGGTGCTGAGCCACACCAACGACAGCGGGGTGAACAAGGTGATCCTGCGCTACTCCGACAACTCGGATAACAGCGTCTACAACAAGACCGACGACCTGACCACGGTCTACGCCAGCTTCGAGGGCAGCCATAAGTTCACCCAGCAGGCGCAGATCGAATACCTGCTGGCCTTCCACGACTACGACAACGGCAAGGACAACACCGACAACCGTAAAAACTACGGCGCCATCGTCCGGCCGATGTATTTCTGGAACGACGTGCACTCCACCTGGCTGGAAGCGGGCTACCAGCGCGTGGATTACGACCAGGGCGGGGATAACCACGGCTGGAAGCTGACGCTGTCGCAGAACATCGCCATCGGCATGGGGCCGGAGTTCCGCCCGATGCTGCGTTTCTATGTGACCGGCGGTCAGGTGGACAACGAGCACACCGCGAAGGTTAACGGTACCCAGGACCAGCAGCTGGATTCGCTGAACGTCGGTGGAATGTTTGAGGCGTGGTTCTGATGCGATAGCGTTGTCGAAGGAGCGTTCCCGGCTGGCGCTACGCTTAGCCGGGCTACGACTGGTGCGCTCCATTTATGCCGGATGGCGGCTGACGCCTTATCCGGCCTACGTTCCTTCCCGCAGGCTCACACAACGTAGGCCCGGCAAGCGCAGCGCCGCCGGGCGGTCAGGCGCC
>NZ_PION01000031.1:0-811 GCF_002810615.1 Klebsiella sp. G-Nf4
GGTTGATTTCTTTTCCTCGGGGTACTTAGATGTTTCAGTTCCCCCGGTTCGCCTCGTTAACCTATGTATTCAGTTAACGATAGTGCAACGAATTGCACTGGGTTTCCCCATTCGGACATCGCCGGCTATAACGGTTCATATCACCTTACCGACGCTTTTCGCAGATTAGCACGTCCTTCATCGCCTCTGACTGCCAGGGCATCCACCGTGTACGCTTAGTCGCTTAACCTCACAACCCGAAGATGTCTTGTTCTGTCCGGTTCGTTGCGCATCGTGAATCCTGCGTTGTTCCGTACTCGCGATGCTCATGGACATATAGTCCACTCCGCTCGCTGCGTGCGGTACGCCTTGGCTTCACTTTGCTCACGTCACCTTTTACAGTGTCATCTTCTGATTGCGAAAATTTGAGAGACTCGAACACACTTAAACAGTGTGTCGTTTCAATTTTCAGCTTGATCCAGATTTTTAAAGAGCAAATATCTCAAACATCACCCGAAGATGAGTTTTGAGATACATCGGCACGCGTCTTTCACTCACGAACCAGCAAGTGGCGTCCCCTAGGGGATTCGAACCCCTGTTACCGCCGTGAAAGGGCGGTGTCCTGGGCCTCTAGACGAAGGGGACACTGAAGTCTCAATCGCAAGACGCCTTGCTTCTTTACTTTCATCAGACAATCTGTGTGAGCACTACAAAGGCAGGTTCTTTAAGGTAAGGAGGTGATCCAACCGCAGGTTCCCCTACGGTTACCTTGTTACGACTTCACCCCAGTCATGAATCACAAAGTGGTAAGCGCCCTCCCGAAGGTTAAGCT
>NZ_PION01000032.1:0-766 GCF_002810615.1 Klebsiella sp. G-Nf4
AGCTTAACCTTCGGGAGGGCGCTTACCACTTTGTGATTCATGACTGGGGTGAAGTCGTAACAAGGTAACCGTAGGGGAACCTGCGGTTGGATCACCTCCTTACCTTAAAGAACCTGCCTTTGTAGTGCTCACACAGATTGTCTGATGAAAAACAGCAGTAAAAACCTCTACAGGCTTGTAGCTCAGGTGGTTAGAGCGCACCCCTGATAAGGGTGAGGTCGGTGGTTCAAGTCCACTCAGGCCTACCAAATTTGCGAAGCAAATTTGAAGAGGTTGCAAACGATGGGGCTATAGCTCAGCTGGGAGAGCGCCTGCTTTGCACGCAGGAGGTCTGCGGTTCGATCCCGCATAGCTCCACCATCATTACTGCAAACACAAGAAAACTTCAGAGTGAACCTGAAAAGGTGCACTGCGAAGTTTTGCTCTTTAAAAATCTGGATCAAGCTGAAAATTGAAACGACACACTGTTTAAGTGTGTTCGAGTCTCTCAAATTTTCGCGACACGTTGGTGTTTTATGAAACATCTTCGGGTTGTGAGGTTAAGCGACTAAGCGTACACGGTGGATGCCCTGGCAGTCAGAGGCGATGAAGGACGTGCTAATCTGCGAAAAGCGTCGGTAAGGTGATATGAACCGTTACAGCCGGCGATGTCCGAATGGGGAAACCCAGTGCAATTCGTTGCACTATCGTTAACTGAATACATAGGTTAACGAGGCGAACCGGGGGAACTGAAACATCTAAGTACCCCGAGGAAAAGAAATCAACC
>NZ_PION01000033.1:0-476 GCF_002810615.1 Klebsiella sp. G-Nf4
GTACCGGCCAGGGAGCACACTTCATGAGAAATGCCTTCCATCATGCAGCCGTCGCCCATGAAGGCGTAGGTGTAGTGGTCGACGATGTCGTGTCCCGGACGGTTGAACTGCGCCGCCAGAGTTTTCTCGGCGATAGCCATCCCGACCGCGTTAGCGATACCCTGGCCCAGCGGACCGGTGGTGGTTTCCACGCCCGCGGTGTAGCCGACTTCCGGGTGACCCGGGGTTTTGGAGTGCAGCTGGCGGAAGTTTTTCAGCTCTTCAATCGGCAGATCGTAGCCAGTGAGGTGCAGCAGGCTGTAAATCAGCATCGAACCATGGCCATTTGACAACACAAAACGGTCACGGTCAGCCCAGGCCGGATTGTTCGGGTTATGGTTCAGGAAATCACGCCACAGCACTTCGGCAATGTCAGCCATACCCATCGGGGCCCCCGGGTGGCCGGATTTGGCTTTCTGTACAGCGTCCATGCTCAG
>NZ_PION01000034.1:0-408 GCF_002810615.1 Klebsiella sp. G-Nf4
ACGGTTCATATCACCTTACCGACGCTTTTCGCAGATTAGCACGTCCTTCATCGCCTCTGACTGCCAGGGCATCCACCGTGTACGCTTAGTCGCTTAACCTCACAACCCGAAGATGTTTCGTAAAACACCATCGTGTCGCGAAAATTTGAGAGACTCGAACACACCATTAAAGATGTGTCGTTTCAATTTTCAGCTTGATCCAGATTTTTAAAGAGCAAAATTTCACAATGCACTTCGCAGTACATTTTGAAATTTATCATTTATCAAACAATCTGTGTGGACACTACAAAGGCAGGTTCTTTAAGGTAAGGAGGTGATCCAACCGCAGGTTCCCCTACGGTTACCTTGTTACGACTTCACCCCAGTCATGAATCACAAAGTGGTAAGCGCCCTCCCGAAGGTTAAGCT
>NZ_PION01000035.1:0-329 GCF_002810615.1 Klebsiella sp. G-Nf4
AGTTATCCTTCCCCCACTACTGTTGCACTCTCTTCAGCCACCTGTGCTGCTATCTCCTCGCTCGCGCTTCGCTTAGCGAGGCTACACGCTATATTCTACCCCACGGGGAAGGATGAGAAGCTTCGACCAAGGTTCGACTCGAGCGCCAGCGAGAGAACGTTGCCGCAGGCAACGGCCCGAAGGGCGAGGCGCTTTAGCGCCGAGTTATCCTTCCCCCACTACTGTTGCACTCTCTTCAGCCACCTGTGCTGCTATCTCCTCGCTCGCGCTTCGCTTAGCGAGGCTACACGCTATATTCTACCCCACGGGGAAGGATGAGAAGCTTCGAC
>NZ_PION01000036.1:0-264 GCF_002810615.1 Klebsiella sp. G-Nf4
ACGGTTCATATCACCTTACCGACGCTTTTCGCAGATTAGCACGTCCTTCATCGCCTCTGACTGCCAGGGCATCCACCGTGTACGCTTAGTCGCTTAACCTCACAACCCGAAGATGTTTCGTAAAACATTTTCGTGTCGCGAAAATTTGAGAGACTCGAACACACTTAAACAGTGTGTCGTTTCAATTTTCAGCTTGATCCAGATTTTTAAAGAGCAAATATCTCAAACATCACCCGAAGATGAGTTTTGAGATACATCGGCACG
>NZ_PION01000003.1:0-374084 GCF_002810615.1 Klebsiella sp. G-Nf4
AGTTATCCTTCCCCCACTACTGTTGCACTCTCTTCAGCCACCTGTGCTGCTATCTCCTCGCTCGCGCTTCGCTTAGCGAGGCTACACGCTATATTCTACCCCACGGGGAAGGATGAGAAGCTTCGACTAAGGTTCGACTCGAGCGTAGCGAGAGAACGTTGCCGCAGGCAACGGCCCGAAGGGCGAGGCGCTTTAGCGCCGAGTTATCCTTCCCCCACCACCATCCTCTTAAAAAACACCTCAATCCAATTACTCTACGATATTCTATATTCTGCCCTACGGGTTGTACTGCTACCTCCTCGCTCGCGCTTCGCTTAGCGAGGCTACAGGTGGTGCCGTTTGGTAGCCCGGACAGGTGCGCAGCACCGTCTCCGGGAAAACTCACAGCGGTGGCAACCGCCGTTTTACCGGCGAGCTTTTCACCACCGAGGTGTTACACTGCGCATACTCGGCCAGACCGTCCAGCAGGGTATCCAGCTGGGCAATATCGCGCACCACGAGGCGCATCACGAAACAATCTTCCCCGGTCACTTTGTCACTTTCAATGCATTCCGGCATCGCCTGGATATATTTATCCACTTTCTGCAGCAGCCCAGGCAGCGGCCGGACCCGCACCAGCGCCTGGAGGCTGTAGCCCAGCGCGGCGAGATTCACCTGCGCCCCATAGCCCTGAATGACGCCTCGCTCCTCCAGGCGCTTCACCCGCTCGGCCGTGCTCGGCGAGGTCAGCCCCACTCGCGCGCTTAATACCTTTAGCGAGACTCTGGCATCCTGAGTCAGGCAAGTGAGGATCGCCCGGTCAATTTCATCAAGTACGTCATTCATGTTTTTCACCTAATTATAAAAGGCATTCGCCTCTTTCTACCTTAATTCAGCCATATCACCCTGTCAGGGTTTTTCGCACAATAACTGAAAAATGGTGGAGGTGAAAAATGCAACTTACCCGCGGCGTCTGGCAAATGAGCCTGGCAATGATAATCTCCGGCTCGATCGGCGCGTTCGTGCTGCTCTCTGGTTTGCCGGTGATGGATGTGGTGTTCTGGCGCTGCCTGATTGGCGCGCTAACCTTGCTGGTGTTTATCGTGTTAAGCGGCCAGCCCTTCAGCCGGCTAACGCGTTTCACTCTCGCTCTGGCGGTGATTGGCGGCGCGGCGCTGGTCGTCAACTGGCTGCTGCTGTTTGCCGCCTATTCGCGGATCTCAATCGGTATGGCCACCGTGGTCTATAACACCCAGCCGTTTATGCTGGTACTGATGGGGATGGTGCTGGGGGAACGGGTCAGCGCCGTGAAATGGGGATGGCTACTGCTGGCCTTTGGCGGCGTAGTGATCCTGTTGTCAAGCGAGCTGACGTCCGCGCATGGAGAGGGGCTCACTACCGGCGTTTTGCTGGCGCTGGGCGCGGCATTCTTCTATGCCCTGACCGCCATCATCGCGCGCAAACTGCATCCGCTCCCCGCACAGCATATCGCCTTCATTCAGGTTCTCGTTGGCGTCGTGATGCTGCTGCCGCTGGTGCATGCCCCCGAATGGACGGCCAGCTTCCCCTGGCGCTACCTGCTGATCCTCGGCATCGTCCATACCGGGATCATGTATCAGCTTTTATATAGCGCGATACAGAAACTGCCGACGCCCATTACCGGTTCGCTCTCCTTTATTTATCCGCTGGTGGCAATGGTGGTCGACTATCTGGTCTTCCACCATGCGTTGACCCCTGTGCAGTTGATTGGCGGGATGCTTATTCTGTTTGCCGCCGCAGGCAATAACCTCGGCTGGGGCGAAAAAAAACCCCGCCGCGGCGGGGTCAGTGAGCAGTCGCGGGCCAGTTAGCGACGGGCGCGGACAATCTGGTATTTGCGCGTCAGATATTCGACCGGCGCGCTCCAGATATGAACCAGACGGGAGAACGGGAACAGCAGGAACAGCGTCATCCCCAGCACCAGGTGAACGCGGAAAATAAACGCCACGCCATCCAGATGCTGTGATGCACCGCCGTGGAACGTCACCACCGACTGCGCCCAGCCAACCAGCTTCATCATTTCACTGCCGTCCATATGCTGGGCTGAGAATGGGATCGTCAGCAGGCCGAGCGCACACTGCACCATCAGCAACGAAAGGATCAGAATATCCGCTCCGGTGGTGGTGGCGCGAACGCGCGGGCTGAGCAGACGACGCTTGAGCAGCAGTAACCCACCCACCAGGGTCATCACGCCGCAGGCGCCGCCGGCGATCATCGCCATCTTCTGCTTGACGTCGATCGGCAGAAAGGACTCATACATCCAGTGCGGGGTCAGCATGCCGAGGAAGTGGCCGGCGAAAATACCCAGGATGCCGATATGGAACAGGTTCGATGCCAGGTTCATCCCCTTACGGTCCAGCATCTGGCTGGAGGCGGCGCGCCAGGTGTACTGGCCATAGTCATAGCGCAACCAGCTGCCGAACAGAAACACCGAGCCCGCAATGTACGGATAAATGTCAAAGAAGAACATATTCAGGAAGTGCATTATTGCTGTCCTCCGTTAGAGATATTCAGATATTGCGGGGCCACGGCTCCGGCAAAACGACGCTGGTGAGCGGAGATCTCCGACTCGCCGCAGCCCTGGTCGGCAAAGAATTTGACCTGTTCTTCTTCCCAGACTGCGTCCAGCGCCTGCGGCGTATCGTCGCGCGCCTCGTCGGCAATCTTCTCCGCCACCTTCTGACTGTCGACCTGGGTATTGGCCAGCTTCAGCAACAGCTCGAACAGCACCGCATAGCGACTTTCGCGCTGCTGCAAGCGTGCGCTGAGCAAGCCGAGGATCGGCGCAACGTCCCGCAGGCCGCCGAGCGCTTCCTCTTCCGGCAGTTGCGCCAGATACTCCAGATACAGCGGCAGGTGATCCGGCAGCTCATGGCTATCCAGCAGCAGACCGTGGCGCTCATACTGCGTCATCAGGTCCACCATCGCCTGCCCGCGGTCGCGGGATTCGCCGTGCACGTGTTCAAACAGCAGCAGCGAGGTAGCGCGGCCGCGGTCAAACAGTTCGCTATACGCCGACTGGGCGTCCAGCGGATCCTGAGCCACTAGATCGCGCAGGAAAACACCCAGCGCGTGGGCATCCTCTTTGCTGAGTTTCTCTGATGACGCGAGCGCCTCGAACATCTCTTGCTGATGCTGCCATAAGGCAGCGTCAGGGTATTCGAGCAGACGCGACATAATCACGAGTTCAATCATGCGTGCGGCTCCGTTTTGCTGGTGACGTCAATCGCGTCGATACGACGGCTGTTGAACAGGTTGAACTGGCTATCAGAGCCGTGGCAACCATCGCCGAAGGTAAAGCCGCAGCCGCTCTTCTCCGGGAAGGCATCGCGAGCCTGTTCACGATGGCTGCTCGGCACCACGAAACGATCTTCATAGTTAGCGATGGCCAGATAGCGGTACATCTCCTGGGCCTGCGCTTCGCTCAGCCCCACCTCTTCCAGCGCGCGGGTATCGACGACGCCGTCAACGGTTTCCGCACGCTTATAATGACGCATCGCCAGCATGCGTTTCAGGGCCAGCAGGACCGGCTGGGTATCGCCCGCGGTCAGCAGGTTCGCCAGATATTGCACCGGAATACGCAGGCTTTCCACGTCCGGCAGAATACCGTTGCTACCCAGTTCGCCAGCGTCCGCAGCCGACTGAATTGGCGACAGCGGCGGCACGTACCAGACCATTGGCAGGGTGCGATATTCCGGGTGCAGCGGCAGGGCCAGCTTCCAGTCCATCGCCATTTTGTAGACCGGCGACTGCTGCGCGGCCTCAATAACGCCCTGCGGAACGCCATCTTTTAACGCCTGTTCAATCACTTTTGGATCGTTTGGATCGAGGAACACGTCCAGCTGGCGCTGATACAGATCTTTCTCGTTCTCAGTACTGGCGGCGTTTTCAATCGCGTCCGCGTCGTACAGCAGGACCCCGAGATAGCGGATACGGCCCACGCAGGTTTCGGAGCACACCGTCGGCATTCCGGATTCAATACGCGGGTAACAGAAGATGCATTTCTCGGACTTCCCGCTCTTCCAGTTGAAATAGATCTTCTTGTACGGGCAGCCGGTGATACACATCCGCCAGCCGCGGCACTTGTCCTGGTCGATCAGGACGATACCGTCCTCTTCACGCTTATAGATGGCGCCACTCGGGCAGGTCGCGACGCAGGCCGGGTTCAGGCAGTGCTCGCACAAGCGCGGCAAATACATCATGAAGGTGTTTTCGAACTGACCGTACATCGCCTTCTGCATGTTGTCGAAGTTCTGATCTTTGGCGCGTTTTTCGAACTCGCCGCCGAGGATCTCTTCCCAGTTCGGACCGCTGGTGATCTTGTCCATCCGCTGGCCGGTGATCAGCGAGCGCGGGCGGGCGATCGGCTGATGTTTGCTTTCCGGCGCGTTATGCAGATTCTGGTAGTCATAATCAAACGGCTCGTAGTAATCATCGATCCCCGGCAGATGTGGGTTGGCGAAGATTTTACCCAGCAGCATCGCGCGATTGCCCATGCGCGGCTGCAGTTTACCGTTGATTTTGCGGATCCAGCCGCCCTTCCATTTTTCCTGGTTTTCCCAGTCGTTCGGGAAGCCAACGCCAGGTTTGCTCTCCACGTTGTTGAACCAGGCGTATTCCATCCCTTCCCGGCTGGTCCAGACGTTTTTACAGGTCACCGAACAGGTATGGCAGCCGATGCACTTATCGAGATTCAGCACCATGCCGACTTGTGAACGAATTTTCATTTTACGCTCTCCTGTACCTGGTCGTTGCCTTCGCCGTCTAACCAGTTAATGTTCTTCATCTTACGTACCACTACAAACTCATCGCGGTTGGAGCCGACGGTACCGTAGTAGTTAAAGCCATAGGCCAGGTGGCCGTAGCCGCCGATCATGTGGGTCGGTTTTGGCGTAATACGGGTGACGGAGTTGTGGATCCCCCCGCGCTGACCGGTGATTTCAGAGCCCGGCAGGTTCACGATGCGTTCCTGGGCGTGATACATCATGGTCATCCCGGCCGGTACACGCTGGCTCACCACCGCGCGCGCCGTCAGGGCGCCGTTGGCGTTAAACACTTCGATCCAGTCGTTATCTTCGATACCCAGATCTTTCGCATCCGCTTCGCTCATCCAGACGATCGGCCCGCCGCGCGACAGGGTCAGCATCAGCAGGTTATCGCTGTAGGTCGAGTGGATACCCCATTTCTGGTGCGGGGTCAGGAAGTTCAGCGCCTTCTCCGGGTTGCCGTTGGACTTCTCGCCCATCACCGCTTTCACCGAACGGGTGTCGATTGGCGGACGATAGACCAGCAGGCTTTCACCAAAGTCGCGCATCCACTGATGATCCTGATACAGCGACTGACGGCCGGACAGCGTACGCCACGGGATCAGCTCGTGAACGTTGGTATAACCGGCGTTATAGGAGACATGCTCGTCTTCCAGGCCAGACCAGGTCGGGCTGGAGATAATCTTCCGCGGCTGCGCCTGAATATCGCGGAAGCGGATCTTCTCATCTTCTTTGTTCAGAGCCAGGTGCGCGTGCTCGCGACCGGTGATCTCGCTCAGCGCTTTCCACGCCTTCACCGCCACCTGACCGTTGGTCTCCGGCGCCAGGGTGAGGATCATTTCCGCGGCGTCGATGGCCGTTTCCAGCTTCGGCTGGCCTTTCGCCGGGCCTTCGGCCTTGGTGTAGTTGAGCTTACGCAGCAGATCCATCTCGCTCTGGGTGTTCCAGGCGATGCCTTTCCCGCCGTTGCCGATGGTTTCCAGCAGCGGGCCGATCGAGGTGAAACGTTCGTAAGTCGCCGGGTAATCACGCTCAACCGGAATAATATGCGGCGCGGTTTTCCCTGGGATCAGGTCGCATTCGCCTTTTTTCCAGTCTTTCACGTCAAACGGCTGCGCCATTTCCGCGGCGGAATCGTGTTGAATCGGCAGCGTAACGACGTCGGTTTCTTTGCCGAGGTGGCCGACGCAGACTTCAGAGAATTTCTTCGCGATACCTTTATAGATATCCCAGTCGCTCTTTGATTCCCAGGTCGGGTCAACGGCGGCCGACAGCGGGTGAATAAACGGATGCATGTCCGAAGTATTCATGTCGTCTTTTTCGTACCAGGTGGCGGTCGGCAGCACGATGTCGGAATAGAGACAGGTGCTCGACAGACGGAAGTCGAGGGTCACCACCAGATCCAGTTTGCCGTCGAGGCCGTTATCCCGCCATTCGACTTCTTCCGGCTTCACGCCGCCCTGCTTGCCAAGGTCTTTGCCCTGAATGCCGTTCTCGGTACCCAGCAGGTACTTGAGCATATACTCATGGCCTTTACCGGAGGAGCCGAGCAGGTTGGAGCGCCAGATAAACAGGTTACGCGGGTGGTTTTTGCCGTTTTCCGGCTGCTCGGCCGCAAAGCGAATCGAGCCCTCTTGCAACGACTTCACGGTGTAATCGACCGGGGTCATGCCGGCTTTTTTCGCTTCATCAGCGATACGCAGCGGGTTCACCCCTAACTGCGGCGCAGACGGCAGCCAGCCCATGCGCTCTGCGCGCACGTTAAAGTCGATCAGGTGGCCGCTGTAACGGGATTTATCCGCCATCGGCGACAGCAGTTCCTGCGCAGTCACAGTTTCATAGCGCCACTGACTGGAGTGGTTATAGAAGTACGAAGTACTGTTCATGTGGCGTGCCGGACGCTGCCAGTCGAGGGCGAACGCCAGCGGCTGCCAGCCGGTCTGCGGACGCAGTTTTTCCTGGCCCACATAGTGCGCCCAACCGCCGCCGCTCTGACCGACGCAGCCGCAGAAGATCAGCATATTGATCAGGCCGCGGTAGTTCATGTCGAGGTGGAACCAGTGGTTGAGGCCCGCCCCGACAATAATCATCGAGCGACCATGGGTCTTATCAGCGTTATCGGCAAATTCGCGTGCAGTGCGGATGATATGCGCGCGGGAGACACCGGTGATCTTTTCCGCCCAGGCCGGGGTGTAGGCTTTCACTTCATCGTAGCCGGTGGCACAGTTATCATCGTTCAGACCGCGTTCCAGGCCGTAGTTCGCCATGGTCAGATCGTAAACGGTGGTCACCAGCGCGGTGGAACCATCGGCCAGTTGCAGGCGTTTTACCGGCAGTTTGTGCAGCAGAATGTTTTCGAGGTCGACTTTGTTGAAATGCTCAGAACCTTCGCCGCCGAAGTACGGGAAGCCGACGTTCGCGACCTCGTCATGGCTACCCAGCAGGCTCAGACGCAGCTCAATCTCTTCGCCAGTTTTACCGTCGCGCTGTTCGAGGTTCCATTTGCCTTTGTCGCCCCAGCGGAATCCGAGGGAACCGTTCGGTACGGTCATGTCGCCCTTCTCGTCAAAGGCGACGGTTTTCCATTCCGGATTGTTTTCCTGACCAAGGGAATCCACGAGGTCGGCCGCGCGCAGCGTGCGGCCGGCGGCGTAATAACCGTCGCGCTCCTCAAGCATCACCAGCATCGGCATGTCGGTATAGCGGCGAACATAATCGGTGAAGTACTGGCTCGGCTTATCGAGATGGAACTCGCGCAGCATCACATGGCCCATCGCCAGCGCCATCGCGGCATCGGTACCCTGCTTCGGCGCCAGCCACAGATCGCAGAGTTTGGCGATTTCGGCGTAGTCCGGAGTGATCGCCACGGTTTTGGTGCCTTTGTAGCGGACTTCGGTAAAGAAGTGGGCATCCGGGGTACGGGTCTGCGGCACGTTGGAGCCCCAGGCGATAATGTAGCTGGAGTTATACCAGTCCGCCGATTCGGGGACGTCGGTCTGTTCGCCCCAGGTCATCGGCGAAGCTGGCGGCAGGTCGCAGTACCAGTCGTAGAAGCTCAGGCAGGTACCGCCGATCAGCGACAGATAACGGGCGCCGGAGGCGTAGGAGACCATCGACATCGCCGGGATCGGCGAGAAGCCGGCCACGCGGTCCGGACCGTAAGTTTTCACGGTATAGACGTTGGAGGCGGCAATCAGCTCATTCACTTCCTGCCAGGAGGAGCGGACAAACCCGCCGCGACCGCGAGCCTGTTTGAAGCTTTTGGCTTTATCGGCATCTTCAATAATCGAGGCCCATGCCTCAACCGGATCGCTATGCTGAACTTTCGCTTCCCGCCACATCTTCATCAGACGTTTACGCATCAGCGGATATTTCAGGCGGTTAGCGCTGTACAGATACCAGGAGTAGCTGGCGCCGCGCGGGCAGCCGCGTGGTTCGTGGTTTGGCAGATCCGGACGGGTGCGCGGGTAGTCAGTCTGCTGCGTTTCCCAGGTCACCAGACCGTTTTTCACATAAATCTTCCAGCTGCATGAGCCGGTGCAGTTGACACCGTGAGTGGAACGCACAATTTTGTCATGCTGCCAACGTTGACGGTATCCATCCTCCCAGTCCCGGTTGGTGTTTAGAAGCTGGCCGTGCCCATCGGCAAAGGTTTCACCCTTCTGTTTGAAGTAGCGAAACCGGTCCAGGAATTTACTCATCGGGTTTCTCCTGATATGGAGCCTGACGGCTCTCTGATAAATCGACATTGCTGGATTTGCAGCGAAGGTAACGCTATGAAAGAGGGCGAGAATTGATGGCGATCAATCCGGACTGGCTTGCTAAAGCGGAGGGAAACTGCAATTACCACCAAGGTGGTAGGAAACTCAATTTTTTAACTTAATGTTTTTTAATGTTTTTTAACGAAAAATGGGTCGCCTGGCTCGAGATTGTTCACCGGGGAGGTATTAAGGGGTAGAGCGGTGACGCTGGCAAGCAGTCCCTTCCCGGCTCAGTGGCCAAAACGAATAAAACCGCCCATTAGTATGTTGTAACTAATTAAGCCAGTAAAAAAAGGCGCCTCCTTTGGGAGTACGCCTTTACGAAGCGACATCGACTATGGCGGATTACTGACGCTTACGGCCGTATACCGCCCAGGTGATCACCACGCAGGCAATATAGAAGACGAGGAAGATTTTCATCGCGCCGGCCGGCGAGCCGGTCAGATCCAGCGAAATGCCGAACGCTTTCGGGATAAAGAAGCCGCCGATGGCGCCTATCGCCGAGATAAAGCCCAGCGCTGCCGCGGTATCGGTCGCCGCCTCGCGCATCGCCTGCGCTTCGCTACCCCCCTGGGCCTTCACGCGGTCCATGGTCAGCTTACGGAAGATCACGGAGATCATCTGGAAGGTGGAGGCGCTCCCCAGCCCGGCGGTCAGGAACAGCACCATGAACACCGCGAAGAAGGCGATGAAGTTGCCGCCCTGGCCGTTAGTCGGCAGGGTCAGGAACAGCAGCGCGCAGAAGACAGCCATCACCACGAAGTTGACCAGCGTCACGCGAGTCCCGCCGAGACGATCGGAGATCGCCCCGCCCATCGAACGCGCCAGCGCGCCAATAAAGGGGCCGAAGAAGGCGTAGTGCAGGATCTGCACGTCCGGGAACTGGGTTTTCGACAGCATGGCGAAGCCGGCGGAGAATCCGATGAAGGAGCCGAAGGTGGCCAGATAGAGCAGCGCCATGATCCACAGATGCAGGCGTTTGAGCACAGGCAGCTGTTCGCTCAGCGAGGCTTTAGAAGCCGACAGGTCATTCATAAAGAACCACGCCGCCAGAGTGAAAATAATCAGGAAAGGTACCCAGATCCACGCGGCGTTTTCCAGATACAGCATTGAGCCGTCAGGCTGCTCGCTGCCGGTCCCGCCAAAAATGGCAAACACAGAGACCGACACCACCAGCGGTGCGACCAGCTGCATCACGCTGACGCCCATATTACCGAGGCCGCCGTTGACGCCGAGCGCCCCGCCCTGCTTCGCTTTCGGGAAGAAGAAGCTGATGTTGGCCATACTGGAGGCAAAGTTGGCCCCGGCGAAGCCGCACAACAACGAGATAATCACGAAGACGCTAAACGGCGTGGAAGTATCCTGGACCGCAAAGCCCAGCCAGACGCACGGAATAATCATGATCCCGGTGCTGAACGCCGTCCAGCGACGGCCGCCGAACAGCGGCACCATAAAGGCGTAAGGCACGCGCAATAAGGCGCCAGACAGCGCCGGCAGCGCGGTCAGCATAAACAGCTGATCGGTCGTAAACTGAAAGCCCACTTTGTTGAGATTAACGGCGACGGCGCTGAACAACATCCATACGCAGAACGCCAGTAACAGACAGGGAACGGAGATCCATAGATTACGGCTCGCCACACGGTGACCGCGCTGTTGCCAGAATTCAGGATCTTCAGGGCGCCAGTCGGTAATGACCGAGCGGTTAGCCTTCTCCGGTAGGGAAGATTGACTCATAGATACCTCTGATTATTCATATTTCCTGCCGCTACCTTAGGGGTTGCCCGGGGCGGTAAGTTGATATAAATCAAAGGAAAAGCGCGCACTAATTTGTGCAAAAATAAACCATGCTCCGAAGTGAGTAGAGAATGGTGAGGAAAAAAGTGTGGTTTATCACGCGGCTGCCGGGTTGCGTATAACCCCACCCCCAATAGCGCCTACCACCGACAATTAAGGAGTAACTCTTTAGGGGTATGGGTATACTCCAGGGGATAGCCGAGAATAAGCGCCACTCCCGGAGAGATCACCGGTCAGGAGCCACGCATTCCATGTTAAAACGTCTTTTTACTCCGCTGACGCTGGTCAATCAACTGGCGTTAATCGTGCTGCTCGCCACCATTATTGGCGTCGCCGGCATGGCGATCTCCGCGCGCCTGGTGAACGGCGTCCAGGGCAGCGCCCACGCGATTAACAAGGCCGGTTCATTGCGTATGCAAAGCTACCGGCTGCTGGCGGCGATCCCGCTGAATGAAAACGATCAAAAGCTGGTGGCGGACATGACCGCCACCGTCTTCAGCCCCGAGCTGCAAAATTCCGCCCGCCGCGACGGCCAGGAACAACAGTTAAAAGCGCTGCAGCAATACTGGCAGCAGGCGCTGGCCCCCGGCATGCAGCGTGCGGTTAACCAGGCGGAAGTGGCCCAGGATGTCGCCGACTTTGTCGATCGTATCGACCAGCTGGTCACGGCATTCGACCACACCACCGAGCAGCGTATCGAGCGGGTAGTCTGGATCCATCGCATCCTCGCCATTGGTATGGCGCTGCTGCTGATTTTTACCATCATCTGGTTACGCGCCCGCCTGCTGCGGCCGTGGAAACAGCTGCTGGGCATGGCGCGGGCGGTCAGCCAACGCGATTTCACCCAGCGGGCGCACATCAGCGGGCGTAACGAAATGGCGACCCTCGGCATGGCGCTGAATAACATGTCGGAAGAGCTGGCGGAAAGCTACGCCGTGCTCGAGCGGCGGGTGCAGGAGAAGACTGCCGGGCTGGAACAGAAGAACGAGATCCTCGCTTTCTTATGGCAGGCCAATCGCCGGCTGCATGCCAGCGCCCCGCTCTGCGAGAGGATTTCACCGGTACTGAATGGCCTGCAGGGGCTGACGCTGCTGCGCGATATCGAGGTACGGGTTTACGACCTGGAAGACGAAGATAATCACCAGGAGTTTACCTGCCACTCGGATTATGAATGTGATGATAAAGGCTGCTACCTCTGTCCACGCAATCTGCCGCCTCTACCGGATGGCGGAACAACGCTGAAGTGGCGGCTATCGGATGCGCATAATCAGTACGGCATTCTGCTGGCGACGCTGCCGGTTGGCCGCCATCTCAGCCACGATCAGCAGCAACTGGTGGATACCCTGGTGGAACAACTGACCAGTACCCTGGCGCTGGACCGTCATCAGGAGAAACAGCAGCAGCTGATCGTCATGGAAGAGCGGGCCACTATCGCCCGCGAGCTGCACGACTCCATCGCCCAGTCGCTGTCCTGTATGAAGATGCAGGTCAGCTGTCTGCAGATGCAGGGCGACGCCTTACCGGCGGAGAGCCGCCAGCTGCTGGGGCAGATTCGCAACGAGCTGAATACCTCCTGGGCCCAGCTGCGGGAGCTGTTAACCACCTTCCGCCTGCAGCTGACCGAGGCGGGCCTGCGCCCGGCGCTGGAGGCCAGCTGTCAGGAGTACAGCGCCCACTTCGGATTTACGGTACAGCTTGATTATCAGCTTCCGCCGCGCTTTGTACCGTCGCATCAGGCCATTCACCTGCTGCAGATCGCCCGCGAAGCGTTAAGCAACGCCCTGAAGCATGCCAGCGCGACCGAAGTAACCGTGACGGTGTCACAACGCGATAATCAGGTCCGTCTGGTGGTGGCGGATAACGGCCGCGGCGTGCCGGATCACGCCGAGCGGAGTAACCATTACGGTTTAATTATTATGCGGGATCGCGCCCAGAGCTTGCGCGGTGACTGTCAGGTACGACGCCGGGAAACCGGTGGAACCGAAGTGATCGTCACGTTTATCCCGGAAAAAACGTTTTCCATCCAATAAGGAGACCCCCATGAGTCAACAGGAACGGGCAACCATCCTTCTCATTGACGACCATCCGATGCTGCGCACCGGCGTGAAACAGTTGATCAGCATGGCGCCGGACATCCAGGTGATTGGCGAGGCCAGCAATGGCGCGCAAGGTATCGAGCTGGCGGAATCGCTGGATCCGGACCTGATCCTGCTCGACCTCAATATGCCGGGCATGAATGGCCTGGAAACGCTGGACAAACTGCGTGAGAAATCGCTTTCTGGCCGGGTGGTGGTCTTCAGCGTCTCCAACCATGAAGAGGACGTTGTCACCGCCCTGAAGCGCGGCGCCGATGGCTATCTGCTGAAAGATATGGAGCCGGAAGATCTGCTGAAAGCGCTGCAGCAGGCCGCCGCCGGAGAGATGGTATTAAGCGAAGCGTTAACCCCGGTGCTGGCCGCCAGCCTGCGCGCTAACCGCGCCACCTCCGATCGCGACATCAGCCAGCTGACCCCGCGCGAGCGCGACATCCTCAAGCTGATCGCCCAGGGACTGCCGAACAAAATGATCGCCCGTCGCCTGGATATCACCGAAAGCACCGTCAAAGTACACGTGAAGCACATGCTGAAGAAAATGAAGCTCAAATCCCGGGTGGAAGCCGCGGTATGGGTCCACCAGGAGCGAATTTTCTAAGGCGAGTCCGTCCAGGAGACGCCTGGCGTGGTGAACTTGACCAGCGGCTCGGTCAGCGCCAGAGCGATCTCATTGGAGGAGACGCGCTGCCCCTGTTTATCCTCCACCACCACCGACAGGCGCCAGCGGTTCGCGGCGCCCGGTTCACTGTTCCACACCGGCATGATCACGCTCCAGCCATCCGGGCTGGCGCCATCCACCGGCGGCGTCAGGCTAAGCGCCTGGGTGTCACCCTGCCAGTGCAGCGCCTTGATACCGTGCAGGCTATGGATCTGCAGCTTCAGTTGCACCGTCTCTCCGGACTGCAGATCCCAGGGCGGCGTGGCCAGATAGACTGTCAGATTTTTGCGCTGACGATACTCCACCACCGGCAGATTATCCCGCTCCGGACTATCGAAGCGGCTCCCGCGCAGTGAGTTGCTGATCGCTACCTCGTCTGCGGCCAGCTGCTGCTTAAGGGGTACGCCAAAGCGGTAGTTTAGCTTCAGGCCCACATTGTTCTGGCTGACGCCATTTTCCCCCTGCTTATGCTTAGCGGTAACGGTGACCAGCGGGACCGGGGTGTAATTTAGCCCAACGGAGACGGCCACCGGATTATGGTAGCCGGTGCCGGTGTGAAAAAGATCGACGCTATCGCCGAAGTACTGTTCGACGCTGACGCTGGTATTAATGTGCTGGTAGAACGGTAGCCGCGCCTGGGCGGTGACGTCATACCCCGCGGCCATCCGCTGCTCCTGGGTCTGATTATCGCGCAGTTGCCAGTCGCCCAGCGGATGGTAGTAGTTTGCCGACAGCCGGAGATATTCTCCCCACGCCTCCGCGCCGACGCTGCCGCGCGCCAGGCTTTCGCTCAGCACTTTGTCGTAAAACGAGTTATAGCCCAGCAGCCAGCCACCGACCCGCCAGCGCTGGCCAAGTCCAATGTTGCCCACCAGATCGTTCTCGCGCCGGGTCACCGAATACTGGTTCCAGGTCAGGTAACGGTCGTTATCCTGCAACGGCACAAACCAGCTCCCTTTACTGCCGGTGAACTTACCCTCTTTATCGACCAGCAGGTCGACATTGGCGTTGCCCCATGATGACAGCCAGCTCTCCAGCTCATGGCTCACTTCATTGCCGATTTTGCTGATGGCGAACAGCTGCGCCTGCTCGCCTGCCGTCAGTCCGTTATCGCTCATGCTGGCCTCGCCAAACTTCTTCGCCACTTCGGCAAAGTGCCGGGCATCGTCATCGACCTGGGGAGCAATCCCCATATCGGGCAGCGGATCTTGCGCTGGCGTGGGGCGAGTGGTGTCGCTGGCGGTCAGCGCCCAGACGGGAACGCCCGGCAGCAGCAGGAGACAGGTCAACGTTGGCAACAAACGGAAGGACACAGGCATCAACAGATTTTGAGCAGGCTCACAAAAATGGGAAGAAGTGTTAGTTTATCGTGTTTTCCCTGCTCCCGCAGCCCTGTGGGCAATTCCAGGAATATGCTGAAACCGGTTGGGCAACATATCACCCAACCGGCGCCGTCACTGCGTGCCACCGTTACGCCTGGGTTCGGGTTCGTTGCGCCGCCAGCAGCGCGTTAAGCTCCGGCACGCAGGAGCCGCAGTTGGTCCCGCATTTCAGCTTCGCCCCCAACGCCCCAACGCTGGCGCAGCCGCTGGCGATAGCCTCGCTAATTGACCGTTCCCCCACGCCAAAGCAGCTGCAGACGATCCGCCCCCGCGGGGCGACGGCGGCGCCCGGTCGGCCGCTAAGCAACGCATGTCGCTGGACGGCATCGGACGGCGGCGCGGCAAAGGCGGCGCTTATCCATGCGCTATCCACCACCGGCTCGCGCGCATCGCTCCACCAGCCGAGCATCAGCCTCCCCTGATGCCAGGCCAGCAGGTTCCATACCACGCCGCCTTCAGCCACCTGTAGCTGCCAGCCGCGCTGCGCGCACCACGCGCTGATCCACTGTCGGGCAGACGCCTCCCCAGCCAGCGAATAGTGCAGCACGCCAGGCGCTGCCCGCCGCCGCCAGTGCCAGGCCGCTGGAAACGGCAGCGGTTCGCGACAAAGCAGCTCGCTGTGCCAGGAAGGTTGCCAGGCGGCGATGGCCACCGCCGCCTGTTTACTTTCCGGCTGGCCGGAATACGGGTCCGTGACGGCGGCCAGCAGGTTATTCACCCGCCCCTGACGGGCAAACTGATTGTTCCAGTGCATCGGAACAAACAGCGAGCCGGGGCGCTGCCCTTCACTGATCGTCACTTTCGCCACCATCACCCCATGCCGCGACCAGATCCGCGCCAGCCCGTCGGCGGGAAGCTGGTAGCGAACGGCATCCTGCGGCGCCACCTCCACCACCGGCTCCGCGATGTGCTGCATCAGCCGCGGCACCGTGCCGGTGCGGGTCATGGTGTGCCACTGATCGCGGATCCGCCCGCTGTTGAGGATCAGCGGATAAAAACCATCGGTTGTCGCCCGGGTCGGTTGAGGCGTCACCGGCACCATCCGCAGCCTGCCATCGCCATGCCAGCCGCGCGCGATATCCCAGGCGGCCTCGCTGCGGCTGACCGGCCAGCGCACCGGCGCCATGGCGTCCCACGCCTCACGGCTGAGATCCGCCAGCGCGCCGATATCAAAGGCCCGCTGACCGTCGTTTTCGAAACCGGACAGCGCCGCATGCTCGCGGAAGACGTCATGCGGATGCTGCCAGGCAAACGCCTCGCGATACCCCAGCGCCTGCCCCACTCTGGCGATGATCCACCAGTCCGCTTTCGCCTCCCCCGGCGGCGGCAGAAAGCTGCGCTGACGGGAGATCCGCCGCTCCGAGTTGGTGACCGTGCCATTCTTCTCGCCCCAGGCCAGCGCCGGAAAGCGGATGTGGGCGAAACGTCCGGTATCGGTCTGGGCGGCGACATCCGAGACGATCACCAGCGGACAGGCGGCCAGCGCCTGGCTCACCGCGTGGCTGTCAGGGAGCGACACCACCGGGTTGGTACCCATGATCCAGACCGCTTTGACCTCGCCGCGGCCAATGGCGGCAAACAGCTCCACGGCGGTCAGCCCCGGGGTCTGCGCCAGCCGTTCCGTCCCCCAGAAGCGGGCCAGCCGCTGCAGATCGTCTGGCACAAAATCCATGTGCGCCGCCAGCATCGTCGCCAGCCCGCCGACTTCGCGGCCGCCCATGGCGTTGGGTTGACCGGTCAGCGAAAAGGGGCCACAGCCGCGGCGGCTATACTTCCCGCTGGCCAGATGGACGTTGATGATTGCGTTACATTTGTCGCTGCCGCTGGCGGATTGATTGATTCCCATGGTGTAGAGGGTGATCGCCCGCGGGGCGGCGATGAACTCGCGATAGAAGGCCGCCACCTCATCGGCAGCCAGGCCGCAAAAATCCGCCACCTTCGCCACGTCCCAGCCACTCGCCTCGGCCAGCGCCTGCGAGCCATCGCGAAAGCCATCAACGCAGGCACCGGCTTGCACCAGGGCGTTAAGTAATCCCACAAACAACCCACCATCGCTTCCCGGGGCCAGCGCCAGATGGCGGTCGGCGATCTCGCAGGTGGCGGTGCGTCGGGGGTCGATCACCACGATCCGCAGCCGGGGATTATCCCGCTTCGCCTGTGCCAGCCGCTGGAACAGCACCGGATGCGCCCAGGCGGCGTTCGAGCCGACCAGCACCACCAGATCGCTGTTTTCCACATCCTCATAGCTACAGGGCACCACATCGGCGCCAAAGGCCCGCTTGTAGCCGGTCACCGCTGACGACATGCACAGCCGCGAATTGGTATCGATGTTCGCCGCGCCGATAAACCCCTTCATCAGCTTATTGGCGGCATAGTAATCCTCCGTTAACAGCTGGCCGGAGGCGTAAAAGGCCACCGCCTGCGGGCCGTGCTGGTCGATGACCTGTTGCAGGCGCGCAGCGGCCTCCGCCAGCGCCTGAGGCCAGGCTACCTGTTGGCCGTCGACCTCCGGCGCCAGCAGCCGCCCCGCCAGGCCCGTGGTCTCCCCTAATGCCGCCCCTTTGACGCACAGGCGGCCGAGGTTCGCCGGATGCTGATCGTCGCCGCGCACGCTCACCTGCCCCGCGTCATCCACGCTCGCCAGTACGCCGCAGCCCACACCACAGTAAGGACAGGTCGTTCGGATGGTCTGCATCAGGAGGCCTCCGCGCGCGCCAGCAGCTGCTGGCTGCCCACCCACACTTTGCCGTTTTCCACTTTTACCGGCCAGGCGCGTACCGCCTGTTCACTGCCGTCGCACGGCCAGCCGTCGCGCAGGCGAATCCGCTGTTTGTACAGTGGGGAGATCACCACCGGCTCGCCGCCGACGTCCCCTAACAGCCCGCGTGACAGGACGTTGGCCGCGCTGCCCGGCTCGCGGTTGTCCAGGGCGTAGACCCGATCGCCGAAGCGGAACAGGGCAATCTGCCGCTCCCCTAAGCGGGCGCCGATCCCCGCCTGCGCCGGGATGGCGTCAAGGTCGCATACCGCCTGCCACGGCCGGGATGGGAGTTCGCCTTCGGGCAACGTCTCAGTCAGCAACAGCTGCGGCTGACCACGCAGCTCGTGGCGCTGCACCGCCTCGTCCGGCTGGTCGCTGTTCACGAAGGAGCGGAACAGCGCCAGACGCTGCGGATCGTTGAGGGTGGTCTGCCACTCGCACTGGTAGCTGTCGACGATCCTGGCCATCTCCTGCTCCAGCTCCTCGCCAAGGCCGAGACTATCCTCCAGCACCACCTGCCGCAGATAGGCGACGCCGCCCTCCAGGTTATCCATCCAGGTGCTGGTCCGCTGCAGGCGATCGGCGGTACGGATATAGAACATCAGCAGACGATCGATGCTGCGGATCAGCGTCGCTTCGTCGAGATCGCTGGCAAACAGGTCGGCGTGACGCGGTTTCATCCCGCCGTTGCCGCAGACGTACAGATTCCAGCCTTTATCGGTGGCAATCACCCCGATATCTTTCCCCTGGGCTTCGGCACATTCGCGGGTGCAGCCGGAGACCGCCATCTTGATTTTGTGCGGGGCGCGCAGCCCTTTATAGCGATGCTCGAGCCGCACGGCGAGCCCGGTGGAGTCCTGCACGCCGTAGCGACACCAGGTTGAGCCGACGCAGGATTTCACCGTGCGCAGCGACTTGCCGTAGGCATGGCCGGTTTCAAACCCGGCGTCGGCCAGCTCGCGCCAGATAGCCGGCAGCTGTTCCAGCCGCGCGCCAAACAGATCGATACGCTGGCCACCGGTCACTTTGCTGTAGAGCTGGTAACGTTTGGCGATCTGCCCGATGGCGATCAGCCCGTCCGGCGTCACTTCCCCCGCCGCCATCCGCGGCACCACCGAATAGGTTCCGTCCTTCTGAATGTTGGCGAAATAGCGGTCGTTGGTATCCTGCAGCGGCAGGTGCGCCGGCTTCAGCAGGTACTCGTTCCAGCAGGAGGCCAGCACCGAGGCCACCAGCGGTTTGCAGACATCACAGCCGTGTCCCTGGCCGTAGCGGCTAATCAGCTGCTCGAAGGTATGGATATGGTTGACCCGCACCAGATGGTAGATCTCCTGGCGCGACCACGGGAAATGCTCGCAAACGTCTTTTTTCACTTCGACGCCCTGCTCCGCCAGCTGGTACTCCATCACCTGTTTCACCAGCGCGCTACAGCCGCCGCAGCCGGTGGCCGCTCTGGTGCAGCTTTTTATCGCCGCCATATCCCCCGCCCCATGGTTCACCGCCTGGCAGATATCGCCTTTGCTGACGTTATGGCAGGAGCAGATCGGCGCGCTGTCCGGTAGCGCCGCGACGCCGAGCGCCTTCGGTGCGGCGCCCTCCAGCGCGGGCAGGATCAGGCTCTCCGGACGCGGCGGCAGCGCCATGCCGTTCAGCATCATCTGCAGCAGCGTGGCATAGTCGCTGGCCTCCCCCACCAGCACACCGCCAAGCAGGGTTTTGCCGTCCTGACTGACGACGATTTTTTTGTAAACCTGCTGCGGACCGTCGGTCCATTGATAGCTCTGACAGCCCGGCGCACGCCCCTGCGCATCGCCAAATGAGGCCACGTCGACCCCCAGCAGCTTCAGTTTGGTACTCATGTCGGCGCCGCTAAAGCAGGCGTCTTCTCCTGCGAGGGTGGCCGCGGCGATACGCGCCATCTGATAGCCCGGCGCCACCAGTCCGTAAATTTTATTGTCCCACAGGGCGCATTCGCCTATCGCCAGCACGTCCGGGTCAGAGGTGCGGCACTGGCCGTCGATGTGAATACCCCCGCGTTCGCCCACCTGCAGCGCGCAGCCGCGGGCCAGCGCGTCCTGCGGACGGATCCCCGCCGAGAAGACCACCATGTCGGTCCGCAGCGCGCCGCCGTCGGCAAAGTTCAGCCGCAGGCCGTCGGCCTCACGCACGATGGCGGTGGTCGCTTTGCTGGTATGCACTCCCACGCCGAGGGCGACGATCTTCTCCCGGAGCATCGCCGCCCCGCCGTTATCCAGCTGGACGGCCATCAGGTTCGGGGCAAACTCCACCACGTGCGTGTCCAGCCCCAGCTGTTTCAGGGCGTTGGCCGCCTCCAGCCCGAGCAGGCCGCCGCCGATCACCACCCCGGTCTTCGCCGCGGCGGCATGGGCGGCGATACGGTCGAGATCGTCAAGGGTGCGGTAGACAAAGCACCCCTCGAGATCGTTGCCAGGGATCGGCGGAACAAAGGGATACGAGCCCGTCGCCAGCACCAGTTTATCCCAGTGGGTTTCATGCCCCTCGGCGTCCCGCACCAACCGCGCGTCGCGGTCGATCGTCGCCACCGCCTCGCCGAGGCGGAGTTCGATGCCGTGCTGGTGAAAGAAATCATCGGCCACCAGCGACAGCGATTGAGCGCTGCGCCCGGCGAAATATTCGGAGAGATGCACCCGGTCGTAGGCGGCGTAACGCTCTTCGCCAAACACCACGATTCGATATTGCTGATGCAGGTTGCGGCTCACGCATTGTTCGAGAAAATGGTGGCCGACCATGCCATGTCCCACCAGCACTAATACAGGTTTCGTCATCGTCATTATTCCTGCAGCCTGCGGCTGCGTTGAAGAGGGGTCAAAAAGCCAGTCCGCGGTGGCGGGCTCGTCGCTGTCCAGGCGCGCGGTGAGCGCGGCGGCGGCGGTGCAGTCGCCCATCAGCAGCACGCCGCGCAGGCGGCCGTCGCGCAACAGCAGGCGACGGTAGTGGCGATCGATGGGGTCCCAGCTGGTATAGATGTCATCCTGTTCGCCGGCCTGCTGCTCCCCAGCGCCAAAGAGTTCAATGCCGGTAACCTTCAGGCGGGTCCCGGCGTCCTGCCAGACAAAGCCCTCGCCGGGGGCGCCGCACAGGCGATCCGCCAGTACTTCGGCCTGGCGCAGGCAGGGAGCTACCAGCCCCCAAGTCTGGCCGTCAATTTCGCAACATTCCCCGATGGCGCTGATCCCCGGCAGCGAGGCGGCCATCTGGCGGTCAACCACGATCCCCCGCTGGCACAGCACGCCGCTCTGCGCCGCCAGACGGCTGTCGGGCTGCACGCCGGCGGCCAGCACCACTCTGGCGGCGCGGAAAGCGCGCCCGTCCGCCAGCCGCACACCATCCTCTTCGATGGCGGCGATCCGGCATTCCAGCACGCAGCGGATGCCGCGCGCTTCAAGCTGCTGCCTGAGCTCATCGGCGGCAAAAGCGTCGGTCAGCGGCGCCATTAATCCGCTGCCGCGATGCAGAAGAGTGACCTCCCCGCCATGGCGACGCAGCGCCGCCGCCGCTTCCACACCGAGTACTCCGCCGCCAATCACCACCGCCGGCCCGGGTATCGCCAGAATTCGTTCCACGTCCACCAGGGTGCGGAAGGGGATAACCTGCGGACGATCACGGCCCGGCAGCGGCGGGATAAAGGGCCGCGAACCGGTGGCGAACACCAGCTCGTCCCACGGCAGCCAGGTTTCCGCGATGCGCAGCCGCCGTTGCTCAACATCGACTTCATCGACCGCCTCGCCGGATCGCAGGCACACCCCGTGCCGGGTGTACCACTCCGCCGGCAGCAACGGGAGCTGCGCCGCCGTTTTTTCGCCAGCCAGCAGCGGCGAGAGCTGAATGCGGTTATAGGCCGGGTGCGGCTCGTCGCCGACGACGGTAATGGCAAACCGCGCGGGGTCGCGCTCAACCAGTCGCTGCACCAGTCGGGTGGCCGCCATGCCGTTACCGATCACCACCAGTCGCCGCGTCATGACCGCCCCCTTACGCCGCTTTCGGCTGTTTTTCATACAAAAAATGCAGGATCTGCTGACGCAGATGGTGATACCGGCTGTCGTCCGCCAGCTGAACGCGGTGACGCGGACGCGGCAGATCGACCGCGAGGATCTCACCGACCGTCGCCGCCGGACCGTTGGTCATCATCAGCACCCGATCCGAGAGCAGCACCGCTTCATCAACGTCGTGGGTGATCATGACGATGGTGGTATTAAGCTCCTGCTGAATATGCATCACCGTGTCCTGAAGGTGAGCGCGGGTCAGCGCGTCCAGGGCGCCGAAGGGCTCATCAAGCAACAGCACCTTCGGCTTCATCGCCAGCGCCCGGGCGATACCGACCCGCTGCTTCATGCCGCCGGAGATCTCCCCGGGACGTTTGTGCAGCGCATGCCCCATCTGCACGCGTGCCAGGTTGTGTTCGATCCACTCCCGGCGCTCACTCTTGCTCATGGTGCGACGGAACACCTGATCCACCGCCAGCGCCACATTATCGAAACAGCTCAGCCACGGCAGCAGCGAGTGGTTCTGGAAAACCACCGCCCGCTCCGGCCCGGGCCCGGCGATTTCCCGGTTATCACACAGCAGTCCGCCCTCGGTGGGCGTCGTGATCCCGGCGATCAGATTCAGCAGGGTCGATTTTCCGCAGCCCGAGTGGCCAATCAGACTGATGGTCTCCCCTTCGACGATATCGAAGGAGACATTCTGCAGCGCCAGGAACTCGCCGCTGGCGGTGTTAAAGCGCTGGCTGACGGCCTGCACCTGAATTAATGGTTTCATGTTGGCTCCTTATTTTTCCTGCCAGCTAAAGCGGCGGGCGAGCAGCATCAGACCCTGCTCCAGCAGCAGGCCGACGACGCCGATAATGACGATGGCGATGATGATGTTTTCCACATTGAGGTTGTTCCACTCGTTCCAGATCCAGAAGCCGATCCCCAGCCCGCCGGTGAGCATTTCCGCCGCCACGATCACCAGCCAGGCGATGCCGATGGAGAGACGCACGCCGGTGAGCACCGCCGGCAGCACCGCCGGAAAGAGAATTTTGCGCATCACCGTCCACTCCGAGAGCTGGAGGACTCGGGCGACATTGAGATAGTCCTGCGGGATCCGCCGCACGCCTTCCGCGGTGTTGATCACCATCGGCCAGATGGAGCAGATAAAAATGGTCCAGCTGGAGGCCGGCTCCGCCTTCTGGAACAGCAGCAGGCCAATCGGCAGCCAGGCCAGCGGGCTGACCGGGCGCAGCAGGGCAATCAGCGGATTAAACATGCGGGCGAAGAACAGCGAACGGCCGATCAAAAACCCCAGCGGAATGCCCGCCAGCGCCGCCAGGCCGAAGCCCACCGCTACGCGCTGCAGGGAGGCCAGCACGTTCCAGCCGATGCCCATGTCATTGGGCCCGTCCTGATAGAACGGATCGGCAAACAGCGTCAGCGCCGAGTCCAGCGTGCTCAGCGGCGTGGGAAAGCCTTTGCTGTGCATCGCCGCCAGCTGCCAGGCCAGCAGCAGCACCCCCAACCCCAACAGCGGGGGCAGCAAGCGCTGAGTGAGCTCACGCAACCAACGCGTGACGGTTGGCGTGGTACGCCGGACCTGCACCGGCGGCAGGATAATCACTTCGCCAGGCGCGTTCTCCACGCTGACGACCGGTTGCTTACGTTGTGCCTGCTTCATCTCATGCCCCCTTACGTTGAATGGCAAAATGGCGGGCGTAGCCTTCCGGGTCGGACCCGTTCCAGACCGTACCGTCCATCAGTGTGCTGCTGCGCATCGTGGCTGCCGGTGCGCTGATCCCGCCGACCGCCTGGGCGGCAGCCTGCCAGACGTCGATGCGGTTAATGCGTGACGCCACCGCGAGGTAATCCGGAGCCTGCTTCAGCAGTCCCCAGCGGCGGAACTGGGTGAGGAACCACATTCCGTCCGACAGCCAGGGGAAACTGACCTCGCCCCCGGCCCAGAAGCGCATCGGATGGGCATCCTGCCAGCGGCGGCCGAGGCCGTTGTCATACTCCCCAAGCATCCGGCCGGTGAGGTACTGCTCCTTGGTATTGAGCCAGCCGCGTCTGGCGAGCAGGCGGGCCGTCTCCTGAGTGTTCTCCGGCGAGGCGGCGATCCAGCGCTGCGCCTCCATCAGGGCCGCCACCAGCGCGCGGGCGGTGTTCGGGTTGCGTTCCACCCAGTCGCGACGGGTGCCCAGCACCTTTTCCGGATGCTCGGGCCAGATATCCTGGGAAGTGGCCGCGGTGAAGCCAATGCGGTCGTTAATGGCGCGGGCGTTCCACGGCTCGCCGACGCAAAAGCCGCTCATATTGCCGATGCGCATGTTCATCACCATCTGCGGCGGCGGCACCACGACGGTGCGCACATCGTTAAAGGGATCGATGCCGGCGCTCGCCAGCCAGTAGTAGAGCCACATGGCATGGGTGCCGGTGGGAAAGGTATGGGCGAAGGTGTAGCTGCCCGGCGCGCTGCGGTCGATCAGCCGTTTCAGCCCGCCGAGGTCGGTTACCCCTTTCTCCTGCAACTCGCCGGAGAGGGTAATCGCCTGGCCATTACGGTTGAGGGTCATCAAATTAGCCATCGCCTGCGGCTTGCTGGCGATCCCCAGTTCAAGACCGTACAGCAGGCCGTAGAGAATATGTGCCGCGTCCAGTTCGCCGGCCACCAGCTTGTCGCGCACCGCCGCCCAGCTGGCTTCCTTACTCGCCACCAGGGTGATGCCATACTTTTTGTCAAACCCCTTCGCCGCGGCGATGGCCAGCGGCGCGCAATCGGTCAGCGGAATAAATCCGACCCGCACGCGGGTTTGCTCCGGTTTGTCCGATCCGCCGGCCCATGCGGCCTGCATCACACCCGGCAGCAGCATCGCGCCGCCCAGCGCGGCCCCTGCCTGCAGCAAGCGCCGCCGGGAAATTGAAAACTTGTCGCTCATATCCGCTCCACCACGCGCAAAAAAAAAGCGCCCGACAGTGCATACGCACTGCAGGACGCCTTTATCCACGGACACCCGAACCGCCATTGGTTCGTTGTCCGGACTTTTATTCACTCAATAAGTAATGCAAACGGGATGCCAGCTTTGGCAATGGCGCGCTGGCGGGCTTTTTCCCAACGTTGGCCGGTTTTTCACGTAAAAGTGCACCGCCGGCAGGCAAAGAATGCCCATCGATTGTGCATCTACTCCTTTGGTGTTAGCGGCCAAATCGCCTTCACCATCAGCAGCGCGCGGGCTATCTCAACCATGCGCTGGTTTTTGTCCATGGCCATCTTGCGCAGCGTCTGCCAGGCCTGCTCCTCCTGCATTCCCTGGTGCGTCATCAGCAGGCTTTTCGCTTTTTCTATCAGCTTGCGTTCTTCGAGCGCGTCTTTCAGCGAGGCCAGCTGGCTGGAGAGCTGCTGTAGCTCATAGGCCTGCTGGCGCACCAGCGGCAGCAGCTGTTTATCCAGATGCGGCGTCAGGGTATCGACTTCCTCGCCGGGCAGCCAGCCAGGCGCGTCGTCCACTAACAGCGTGTCGGTGGCGTTCAGTAGATCGTCGATCAATTGCTCTTCCACTTCGCGCAGGTGTTCAAGCCGCTGGGTTTGCAGGCCAAACCAGCGCAGCGCCGTTTCCCCGCCGTCAGCGGCCGGCTGGCGGGTGCAGGCGATCCGCCGCAGCTGCTCAATGTCCAGGCCGGCCTGGCATTGGGTGATAAACAGCTGGACGGTCGCCGGGCTGCCCAGCGCCTGAAAGCTGTCGAAGCAGGGCTGCTGACCGTCAATACGGTCCACCAGCTGCTGGCGCAGGCTGTCGCTGAACTCGCCGCGGGTAAAGCCCAGAGCGCCCAGCGCGCGCTCCTGACCCACCAGCTCTTTACCCTGCATAAAGCTGTACAGCGCGACCATGCGGCCGGCCACCGGCGGATCGTCAATGCTGTCATTGAGCTGCGGGACGATGTTCAGCAGATGGCGGATGACACGGCTGAACTGCTCCGTCGCGGCTTCCGCGGCAATCTGCCGGCGGGCGATCTGCTCACGCAGCGCCGGAAGCTGCAGCAGATCGCCAACCGCCCTGGCAATACGCCAGCACAGCGCGCTGCCGGCGACCGTACGTGCTCGTTCGAGGCTGGCATAGAACAGCGCTAACCGCTCATCAACCAGCGCCCCGCCCGCCCGACACTCCGCCGCATACAGTTGGCCGCCCGAGCAAAGAAAAATATTCGACGCCCCGCGCTCACACTGCAGCATATGCACCAGCGCGCTGAGCTGGCTGGCCAGTTCCCCCAGTTGGCTAAGCTGCTGAAGCTGTTGTTTTTGCAGGCGACGCGCCAGCTGTAGCCAGGCTGTCACATCGTCCGCGTGACCAGTCGTATTATTCATACCCCTCCTCCGGGTTAACGCTTTATACTGCGGTAAAGCAATAACCGTGCCTTTAAGAAGGAGTTTGTATGCAACGTATTGTGATTATCGCCAACGGCGCCGCCTATGGCAGCGAATCCTTGTTCAACAGCCTGCGCCTGGCCATTGCCCTGCGCGAGAAACAGTCCGACCTCGATCTCAAGCTGTTTCTGATGTCTGATGCCGTCACCGCCGGGCTGCGCGGGCAGAAGCCGGCGGAAGGATACAATGTGCAGCAGATGCTGGAGATCCTCACCGCCCAGCAGGTGCCGGTGAAGCTGTGCAAAACCTGCGCGGACGGTCGCGGCGTCAGCGCGCTACCGCTGATTGACGGCGTAGAGGTTGGTACCCTGGTTGAGCTGGCCCAGTGGACGCTGGCGGCAGATAAAGTGCTGACCTTCTGAAGATAGGCTGTCGAACGGGATGAAATGTCACGTATTGGCGCTTGAAGAGGCAAAAAAAACGTTAGCTGAATGCTTTCAGGAACAACGTCATTTTTGTTTAATCTTTATCCCTTTTTTTGATCAAAATCAGCATCCCGACCCGCGGCGTTTGATGTGATGCACAGAGCAAAGTGTGAACAATATCACGCGAGGACTGGGTGGGCAGGATGCTGTAGCGGGACAGAGACGGGGTACAAAAATGGCGATGGTTAAAGCAAGTTTGACGTTGTTTGGTGGTGACACACTGGTAGTGCGGTGCTCAGAGCGCTGCCATATTCATCTCATGAGCGCGAAGGTTCCGGGCGACAGCCATGCGGATATTCTGAGCGTGCAGGATCGGGACAGCGCCTATCTGACGGTGCCCTACAGCGGCACATGGAACGTGCTTATCGACAGTCACAGCCAGTCACTGGAGCACTCCATCAGCTACGTTCCGGCCTGACCGTCACTTCCAGAACTTACGCCCGGCCATGCCGGGCGTTTTTCTTTTCCGCGCACTCAGGCCAGGCCTGGCGTCGGACTCTCGCCCAACAGCGCGCGTACGCTGGCCACGAGGTCATCAAGACTGGCATCGTGCATACCCAGCGTGCTCAACGCCTGCTCAAGTGAAAAAAGGTACTGGGCGTTGGTGCCGAGCGGGCCGCTGGCCCGGGCGATCAGCGGGGCGATAACCTGGGCACTGGTATCCGGTTCAAACAGCGGATGGCGCGGATCCATAATAAACACCAGGGCATTCACCGTCCGTCCGTCGTCCAGCTCCAGCTTGCACCAGGTGGGCAGATAGCAGCCGGTGATCATCTCCCGCTTCCACAGCAGGGTCAGCTCTTCTTCCAGCGTGTCGTCAGGCAGACGATAGGCAACGCCGGTGGTCCGGCCGCCCTCTTTGAGAGCCAGCATACGTCCCGGCTGGCAGGCGCTACCGCGCCCGGCGGTCAACCGCAGGCAAAACGCACGGTGCCAGCCCGGCAGCGTGCCGGTGCAGGACTCGCGATAATTGAGCGCCGGGTTCCAGATAAGCGAACCGTAGCCAAAGATCCATACTGAGCCATCATCCGGACGACAGGCCAGCGTCGCCGCCAGCGAGGCTGCACGTTGTTCTGCCGACCAGAGTAGCGATTCCTCAATAGCGCCAAACGCTGTCTTACAATCCGCATTCATTAAGAAATCACGAGTTAACACTGTTTACTACCTCCGCCACTGCCCGCTTCCCGGCGTTCATCTCATGCATCCGTCAATATTGCTGAAATATTATCCAGCTTTATCTTTCAATAAGCAATGCGCGGGGCGCTGGCAAGCATAAAAGCGGCGTCAGCAATTATTTTTTCTTATGCCACTTATCGTCATCGCCTTTCTCGTAGCTGTTCTTCACCGCCGCCCAGGCGACTTTGTGCGCCGTCTCTTCGCGGCTGGCGTCATCGCGCCGCTCATCTTTATCTTTATATTGATCCCAGGCGCTGTTAAACGCTTCTTTATAAATTTCCTGCGCATGAGCAGGCAGAACATGCTGAACGCTGTCGGGGAGTTCTTGTTTATTGCGATAGGGCATACTGACCTCCTGTTTGAGCATTAAATTTAAGTCTGGTACGCAAGCGGCTGGCTATCAACGTCAAAATGAGTAGAAAAATTATTTTAGTAATTATCTGAATAGTAAGAACTAAATAGTGGTAAACATAAATTATAATAAACTAATCAAGATATCACTCGATACCCGTAAATTTAAGTAAAAAACCAGCGGCAATTTATCAAAATCTGTTACTTTATCGCCCTACGTTTTTATAATTATAACACCTGCATAAATGGAGATGGTTCATGACCCATGCACATGAGGCGGTAAAAACCCGCCATAAGGAGTCTTCCCTCGTCTTTCCGGTGCTGGCGCTGGCGGTGCTGTTTTTCTGGGGAAACAGCCAGTCACTGCCAGTGGTTATCGCGATTAATATCCTCGCGCTGGTCGGTATTTTAAGCAGCGCTTTCAGCGTGGTCCGCCACGCCGACGTCCTCGCCCACCGCCTGGGCGAACCCTATGGCTCCCTGATTTTAAGCCTGTCGGTGGTTATCCTTGAGGTCAGTCTGATCTCCGCCTTAATGGCCACCGGCGACGCCGCGCCGACCCTGATGCGCGATACGCTCTACTCCATTATCATGATCGTCACTGGCGGTCTGGTCGGTTTCTCCCTGCTGCTGGGTGGGCGTAAATTCGCCACCCAATATATGAATCTGTTCGGCATTAAGCAGTATCTTATCGCCCTGTTTCCGCTGGCGATTATCGTGCTGGTCTTTCCAATGGCGCTGCCGGGCGCAAACTTCAGTATCGGGCAATCACTGCTGGTAGCGGTGATCTCGGCGGCCATGTACGGCGTTTTCCTGCTGATTCAAACCAAAACCCATCAGAGTCTGTTTGTTTATGAGCATGAAGACGACGGCGACGATGACGACCCGCATCATGGTAAACCGTCCGCCCACAGCAGCGGGTGGCATACTATCTGGCTGCTGGTGCACCTGGTGGCGGTGATCGCAGTCACTAAAATGAACGCCAATCCGCTGGAAACGCTGTTGACCAGTATGAATGCCCCGGTGGCCTTTACCGGCTTCCTGGTGGCCCTGCTGATCCTGTCGCCGGAAGGCCTTGGTGCCCTCAAAGCGGTGCTCAACAATCAGGTACAGCGAGCGATGAACCTGTTCTTCGGCTCCGTGCTGGCTACCATCTCGCTGACGGTGCCGGTGGTCACCCTCATTGCCTTCCTGACCGGCAATGAGCTGCGCTTCGGCCTCGGCGCCCCGGAGATGGTGGTGATGGTCGCCTCGCTGGTGCTGTGCCATATCTCCTTCTCCACCGGGCGCACCAATGTACTGAACGGCGCGGCCCACCTGGCCCTGTTCGCCGCCTATCTGATGACCATTTTCGCCTGACCCGCTTTCCCGCCCGGCGGAGTCCGGGCGAAAAAAAACCTGCCGGTTTTGACGCCGGCAGGTTTTTTCATTGACGCAGTCAGGCTTACTTGCTGGTATCCAGCTCGTCGAAGCTTTTCACCAGATCGTCAATCGCTTTCATCTGCTTGAGGAACGGCTCCAGTTTATCCAGCGGCAGCGCGGACGGGCCGTCGCATTTCGCGTGCTCCGGATCCGGATGCGCTTCGATAAACAGACCGGCGATACCTACCGCCATACCGGCGCGAGCCAGTTCGCTCACCTGCGCACGGCGGCCACCGGAAGCAGCGCCAAACGGGTCGCGACACTGCAGCGCGTGGGTGACGTCAAAAATGACCGGCGAGTTGTTGGAGGCTTTCTTCATCACGCCGAAGCCGAGCATATCCACGACCAGGTTGTCGTAACCGAAGTTAGCGCCGCGGTCACACAGAATCACTTTGTCGTTACCGCCTTCGATAAACTTATCGACGATGTTGCCCATCTGGCCCGGGCTGACGAACTGCGGCTTCTTGACGTTGATCACCGCCCCGGTCTTGGCCATCGCTTCCACCAGATCAGTCTGGCGCGCGAGGAAGGCCGGGAGCTGGATCACGTCCACCACGTCAGCCACCGGCTGCGCCTGGCTGGCTTCATGAACGTCGGTGATGATTTTCACGCCAAAGGTCTGCTTCAGCTCCTGGAAAATCTTCATCCCTTCTTCCAGACCCGGACCACGATAGGAGTGGATGGAGGAACGGTTGGCTTTATCAAAGGAGGCTTTGAAAACGTAGGGGATGCCAAGCTTCTGCGTAACGGTCACGTAATGTTCACAGATGCGCATCGCCAGATCGCGAGACTCCAGCACGTTCATCCCGCCGAACAGCACGAACGGCAGGTCGTTTGCTACGTTGATATCACCAATGCTAACCACTTTTTGTTTCATAAGTTCGCCTTATCAGGGTGTAACCGGAATGGTTCCAGACTAATGCAATGTAATTTGTTTGTGCGAAATCGTGTTGATCTGTGCGCGGATCATCTCGCTGATCGGATCTTCCGGACACTGCTCAACGAAATAGCTTAGATCCAGCAGCGCCACGTGATCGCAGTCCAGCTGGGCGTATATCAGCCCACGATCGCGGATCTCGTACGGATCTTCCGGGTTAAACTGCAGCAGCGCCTCACTGGCGCGCAGGGCCAGCTCCATCTGCCGCTCTTCCATCAGCGCCGACTTCAGGGTATCCAGCAGTTTGCGGATCACTTCGGCGTTGTCGGCTTCGTCGAGATCTTCATTAAACAGTTCCGCCACCGGCCCGATGTTGCCCTTCAGCCATACCTCCAGGGTATGTTCGTCAAGGGTATCTCCGTTAAACGGATTAATCAGCCACATCTCTTCGCTGGTTTCCGGGTCCGCACGCAGCAGCATCTGGGTCGGGAAGATCACCGGCACCACGGGTAACCCCAGGCGCTGAGCGATCCACAGCAGGATGGCACCTAACGATACCGCGCTGCCCTGGCGGTTGATCAGCACTTTATCCAGCCACAATGCGTCGGAAAGACGATAAATGCCCTGCGAAGCGCCAAAGCCCCACTCTTTGTAAAACAGCGCCAGCAAGCGTTCTATCTGGCGTTCCTGGTCCCACGAAGTCGCAATCTCTTCCTGCGCCAGGCGCAGCAGCCGCTGCAGCTCTTCCTCGACAAAATGCGTCGGAAAATCGTCGCGGACCTGCTCAGAAATGAGGACCATGCCATCACATAATGGCGCTTTGTTAAATTCGAAATCCGCTAATGACCCCATGCCCTACCCCAGTATCGGTATTCTTGTGATGGCGAGTTGAATGATAATAAACAACACCACCAGCGCCAGCAGAAACGCGATAAAGCGGCTCTGCTGACTGCGCGGACGACGTCGGCCCAGCGCGATAAAACCTAATGCGATGTAAATGATAACGCCAAACAGCTTTTCAGTCAGCCATGCGCCGTCTTCGGTGAACGGCAGGTAGTGCGTTATCGCCATTAAACCCGCACCGCTGAGAAACAGCAGCGTATCGCTGCAGTGCGGCGCAATTCGCACCCACCGCTGGTTCAGCAGCGGGCTCTGGTGATACATCCACCAGTAACGTAAAACGAACAATCCTACCGACACCACCACGCTGGCGATGTGCAGGTAGAGGACAGCCGTGAATAAGTTCATCAGCCAACGTTCTCCATGTCGGGTAAGTGTCCGAGAGTCAGACGTTCATTGTCGCCATAGTCGCGACAAGTTGAGACGTCGAGATAGCCCGCTTCGCGGAACAGGGCGCGAACTGCCTCGCCCTGGGTCCAGCCATGCTCCAGCAGCATCCAGCCGCCGGGCTGCAGATACTGCCGCCCCTCGCGGATAATCTGCGCCAGATCGGCCAGCCCCTGGTCGGCAGCGACCAGCGCCGTCAACGGCTCAAAGCGCACATCACCCTCGGCGAGATGCGGGTCGGCGGCGTCGATATAGGGTGGATTACTGACGATCATGGCGAAACGCTGCCCGGCCAGCGCGCTAAACCAGTCGCTTTGCCGTATCGTCACGTTAGCGATGCCCAGATGGGCGGCATTGCGCAATGCCAGCGCCACGGCGTCCGGCATCACATCCACCGCGGTGACCTCACAGTCCGGACGCTCGCTGGCCAGCGCCAGGGCAATGGCGCCGGTCCCGGTGCCAAGATCGAGAATACGGCACGGCGCGGCAGGCAGTCGCGCCAGCGCTTGCTCCACCAGACACTCGGTATCCGGACGGGGGATCAGCGTCGCCGGGGAGACAAACAGCGGCAGCGACCAGAACTCACGCTGCCCAACCAGATGGGCGATGGGTTCCCCGCGCTGGCGACGCTGCAGGAGCGCCTCCAGCGTCGTCGCTTCGTCAGCAGACAGCATCGTTTCGCCGAAGGCCAAAATCCAGGTGCGCGCCCGGCCGGTAACATGTCCCAGCAGGATCTCGGCATCGCGTCGCGGGCTGTCGCTTTCACGTAGCCGGGCAATCGCCTGCTGCAGCCAGGCCTGAAAGGTCATCATTCCTGCTCGGACAGCGCCGCCAGCTGATCGGCCTGATATTCCTGAACAATCGGCTCAATCAGCATATCGAGTTTGCCTTCCATGGTTTCATCCAGACGGTAAAGCGTCAGGTTGATGCGGTGGTCGGTCACGCGCCCCTGTGGGAAGTTGTAAGTACGGTTGCGGTCGCTACGATCGCCGCTGCCCAGCAGGTTACGGCGCGTGGAGGCTTCCGCCTGCTGACGCTTGGCCACTTCGGCGGCGCGGATACGCGCCCCCAGTACAGACAACGCCTTGGCTTTGTTTTTATGCTGGGAACGTTCGTCCTGACACTCCACCACGATGCCGGTCGGCAGGTGAGTAATACGGATAGCCGAGTCGGTGGTGTTGACGTGCTGACCGCCCGCGCCGGAGGAGCGGAAGGTATCGATGCGCAGATCCGCCGGGTTAATGTCCGGCATTTCGGCTTCCGGCAGCTCCGGCATCACCGCCACGGTGCAGGCGGAGGTGTGGATACGCCCCTGCGATTCGGTGGCCGGCACACGCTGCACGCGATGGCCGCCAGATTCAAATTTCAGCCGACCATAAACGCCGTCGCCGCTGAATTTGGCGATCACCTCTTTGAAACCACCGTGTTCACCTTCGTTGGCGCTGAGGATTTCCACCTGCCAGCGGCGCGATTCGGCGTAGCGGCTGTACATGCGGAACAGATCGCCGGCAAACAGCGCCGCTTCGTCACCGCCGGTTCCGGCGCGCACTTCCACGAAAGCGTTACGCTCGTCATCGGGATCTTTCGGCAGCAGCAGCACCTGCAGCTGTTGCTCCAGCTGGTCGCCTTTATCTTTGGCGTCACGCAGCTCTTCCTGCGCCATTTCGCGCATTTCCGGATCGTCGAGCATCATCTGCGCAGTTTCGATATCCTCCTGCACCTGACGCCAGTCGGTATAACAGCGCGCCACATCGCTCAGTTGAGCGTATTCCCGCGACAACGCGCGGAATTTATCCTGATCGGCAATCGTCGCGGCATCGCCGAGCAGCGCCTGCACTTCTTCATGGCGCTCGTACAACGCTTCCAGTTTGGCAACAATAGAAGACTTCATAGGCGTGAATTCACCCTGTCCTGAAAATAAGAGAAAGGTGCGCTATTCCAGCCCGAGGCTGTTGCGCAGAATATGCAGGCGTTCGTCGTCCCCGTCACGGGCGGCCTGCTGAAGAGATTTGGTTGGCGCGTGGATCAGGCGGTTGGTCAGCTTACGCGCCAGATCCTGCATAATTTCCTGGGCATCACCGCCCTGCTCCAGCGCGGCCAGCGCCTTCGCCGTCAGTTCCTCACGGACCTGCTCAGACTGAGAACGGTATTCGCGAATGGTCTCGCTGGCGCTCTGCGCGCGCAGCCAGGCCATAAATTCGCTGGTTTCCTGCTCGACGATCGATTCCGCCTGCACCGCCGCGGCCTTACGCTGCGCCAGGTTGTGCTGAATGATGTTTTGCAGATCGTCGACGCTGTAGAGGTAGGCGTTGGCCAGCTTGCCGACCTCTGGTTCGACATCGCGCGGGACGGCGATATCCACCAGCAGCATCGGCTGGTTACGCCGCGCCTTAAGCGCGCGCTCCACCATACCTTTGCCGATGATCGGCAGCGGGCTGGCGGTGGAGCTGATAATAATGTCGGCCTCTTTCAGCCGTTCGTCGATATCGCTGAGGGCAATCACCTCGGCGCCCACTTCGTCCGCCAGCGCCTGGGCGCGTTCGCGGGTGCGGTTGGCAATCACCATTTTGCGCACGTGATGTTCGCGAAGATGGCGCGCCACCAGTTCGATGGTTTCACCGGCGCCGACCAGTAACACGGTGACGCTGGAGAGCGATTCAAAGATTTGCCGCGCCAGGGTACAGGCGGCGAACGCGACGGAAACGGCGCTGGCGCCGATATCGGTTTCGGTACGCACACGCTTTGCCACCGAGAACGATTTCTGGAACATCCGCTCCAGTTCGCTGACGTTAAGATGACCGCGGCTGGAATCAGCAAACGCTTTTTTCACCTGGCCGAGGATCTGCGGCTCGCCCAGCACCAGCGAATCGAGGCCGCTGGCGACGCGCATCAGATGGCTGACGGCGTCGTTATCCTGGTGCCAGTAGAGGCTCTTACGCAGGTCTTCTTCGTTGAGGCCGTGATAGTTGCACAGCCAGCGGATCAGCGCTTCCTGCAGATTGTCCTGCTCTTCGACGCTGAGATAGAGTTCCGTGCGGTTGCAGGTCGACAGCACTACCCCACCCTGCACCATCGGCTGAGCCAGCAAGCTCTCCAGCGCCTGATCGAGCGTTTCCGGCGAAAACGTCACACGTTCTCGCAGGTCGACCGGCGCTGTTTTGTGATTGATGCCAAGAGCTAAAAGGGTCATTGTGAGGGAGTAGTACCAGCGTTGCTAAGGTTAGTCTGAGTGCATCATACAGGATGCGCGTAATCAATAAAAGAGAGGCTCCCCTTTTGGAGTAATAGCCAAAGCAAGACCGCCATTAACGTTAATTTTTTGATTTCAGACAACTTGAACGTAGACGCTATCGCCCGGCGACGCTAGCATTAAGGGTTATAAATGTAACCTGCTACACAAATCGGCCCGCTGTTCCCCTGCCGCCGTTTTTCCCTGTAGACATCAAGGATTTGTCATCATTATGAATCGACTGTTCCGCTTGCTGCCGCTGGCCAGCCTCGTCCTCACCGCCTGTTCTCTTCATACGCCGCAAGGGCCTGGCAAAAGCCCGGATTCGCCGCAGTGGCGTCAGCACCAGCAGGCTGTTCGCAGCCTCAACCAGTTCCAGACTCGCGGGGCGTTTGCCTATCTTTCCGATGAGCAAAAAGTCTATGCTCGCTTCTTCTGGCAACAGACCGGCCAGGACCGCTATCGCCTGCTGCTGACCAACCCGCTGGGCAGCACCGAGCTGTCGCTGACCGCGCAGCCAGGCAGCGTGCAGCTGATCGATAACAAAGGCCAGACCTACACCGCCACCGATGCCGAAGAGATGATCGGCCGCCTGACCGGGATGCCGATCCCGCTGAACAGCCTGCGCCAGTGGATCATCGGCCTGCCGGGCGACGCCACCGACTATTCGCTGGACGATCAGTACCGTCTGCGTGAACTTAACTACACGCAAAATGGCAAAACCTGGCACGTCACCTACGGCGGCTACACCAGCGATACCCAGCCAGCCCTGCCGTCTAATGTCGAGCTGAACAATGGCGCTCAGCGCATCAAGCTGAAGATGGATAACTGGATCGTGAAATGATGAGCCGCTGGCCCTCTCCTGCAAAACTGAATCTGTTTTTATATATCACCGGCCAGCGAGCCGATGGTTACCATACCCTGCAGACGCTGTTTCAGTTTCTCGACTATGGCGACACCTTGACCATCGAACCGCGAACTGACGGTCAACTGCGCCTGCTGACGCCGGTGGCCGGCGTGCCGGACGAGGAGAACCTGATCGTTCGCGCCGCGCGTCTGCTGATGCGTGCCGCCAGCGAAAGCGACCGCCTGCCGGCGGGGAGCGGCGCCGATATCAGTGTCGACAAGCGCCTGCCGATGGGCGGCGGTCTGGGCGGCGGCTCATCCAATGCCGCCACCGTGCTGGTGGCGCTCAACCATCTGTGGGGCTGCGGTCTCTCGGAAGAGGAGCTGGCGACCCTGGGCCTTCAGCTGGGGGCCGATGTGCCGGTCTTCGTGCGCGGTCATGCCGCCTTTGCCGAGGGGGTCGGTGAAATTCTGACGCCGGTGGATCCCGAGGAAAAATGGTACCTGGTAGCCCACCCGGGGGTCAGTATTCCGACGCCCGTCATTTTTCGCGACCCGGAGCTACCACGAAATACCCCGCGCCGGTCAATTAATACGTTATTAAATTGTGAATTCAGCAACGATTGCGAGCTTATCGCAAGAAAACGTTTTCGCGAGGTTGATGCAGCGCTTTCCTGGCTGTTAGAATATGCGCCGTCACGCCTGACCGGCACAGGGGCCTGTGTGTTTGCTGAATTTAACACCGAATCCGCTGCCCGTCAGGTGCTGGACACTGCCCCGGCATGGCTAAATGGCTTTGTAGCGCGCGGAGTTAACCTCTCGCCGCTCAAGCAGGCCCTGCTCTGAATCCTGCGCCGTGATGGCGCAACGATAACGAGTCAACCGGGGAAATTGAGTTACGGTGACAACGTCACCCTGTTCCAGACGTTGCATCGTGCTCTTTAAATACACCGACTGGATCGAATGGCGCCAGCCCGCACATTATTGGCCCACTCATCCACCACTGGACGCATGCCTGAGGTTCTTCTCGTGCCTGATATGAAGCTTTTTGCTGGTAACGCCACCCCGGAACTAGCACAACGTATTGCCAACCGCCTGTACACTTCTCTTGGCGACGCCGCTGTAGGTCGTTTTAGCGACGGCGAAGTCAGCGTACAAATCAATGAAAACGTACGCGGTGGTGATATTTTCATCATCCAGTCCACTTGTGCTCCCACCAATGACAACCTGATGGAACTGGTTGTTATGGTTGATGCTCTGCGTCGTGCTTCGGCAGGTCGTATCACCGCCGTTATCCCTTACTTCGGTTATGCTCGCCAGGACCGTCGTGTTCGTTCTGCTCGTGTGCCAATCACCGCGAAAGTGGTGGCGGATTTCCTGTCCAGCGTCGGCGTTGACCGCGTGCTGACCGTTGACCTGCACGCAGAACAGATCCAGGGCTTCTTCGATGTGCCAGTTGATAACGTGTTCGGCAGCCCAATCCTGCTGGAAGATATGCTGCAGCTGAACCTGGACAACCCGATTGTGGTTTCTCCGGACATCGGCGGCGTCGTGCGTGCCCGCGCTATCGCTAAACTGCTGAATGACACCGATATGGCTATCATCGACAAGCGCCGTCCGCGCGCCAACGTCTCCCAGGTGATGCATATCATCGGCGACGTGGCTGGTCGTGACTGCGTGATGGTCGACGATATGATCGACACCGGCGGCACCCTGTGTAAAGCGGCAGAAGCGCTGAAAGAGCGTGGCGCGAAACGCGTATTCGCTTACGCAACGCACCCGATCTTCTCCGGCAACGCTATCCAGAACATCAAAAACTCTGTGATTGATGAATTTGTCGTCTGCGATACCATTCCGCTGGCACCAGAAATTAAAGCGCTGGATAAAGTGCGTACTCTGACGCTCTCCGGTATGCTGGCTGAAGCTATTCGCCGTATCAGCAATGAAGAATCTATCTCTGCTATGTTCGAACATTAATCGAGCCGAGCATAAAAACCCGCTGCGGCGGGTTTTTTTGTCTCTGAATTTTTAATTCTTCCACAAAATCATTCGGCATGCGTCAAGGCGGCAAGTGAATGAATCCCCGGGAGCGTACAGGCAGTACGTGACCGAGGTAAATGAACCCAGCCAACACAGAGGCATCCCGAAGGATGACGTGGAAATGACCAATGCCTCCTTCACCTGCCATTTAGTTGACAGATGATGCGCTCATGGATGAAACATTATTGTGAACAGATTATTTTCCTCACATGTGATGCCTTTCCGCGCCCTCATCGACGCTTGTTGGAAAGAAAAGTACACCACGGCCCGCTTCACGCGTGATCTGATCGCCGGGATCACCGTCGGGATCATTGCGATTCCGCTGGCGATGGCGCTGGCGATTGGCAGTGGTGTGCCGCCGCAGTACGGCCTCTATACCTCCGCGGTGGCAGGGATTGTGATCGCCTTAACCGGCGGGTCGCGCTTTAGCGTTTCCGGCCCAACCGCCGCCTTTGTGGTGATCCTCTATCCGGTCTCACAACAGTTTGGCCTGGCGGGGCTGCTGGTGGCGACGCTGATGTCGGGGATCTTTTTAATCCTCTTTGGCCTGGCGCGCTTTGGTCGTCTGATCGAATATATCCCGCTGTCGGTCACCCTCGGTTTCACCTCCGGGATCGGTATCACCATTGGTACCATGCAGATTAAAGATTTCCTCGGTCTGCAGATGCCCCATGTGCCGGAGCATTATCTGCAGAAAGTGGCAGCGCTGGCGATGGCCCTGCCAACGATTAACCCCGGCGATGCCGCCATCGGCGTCGTCACCCTTGGCACCTTGATCCTCTGGCCGCGGCTGGGTATTCGTCTGCCGGGCCACCTTCCGGCGCTGCTGGCCGGCTGCGCGGTGATGCTGGTGGTTAATTTGCTCGGCGGCGATGTCGCCACAATTGGCTCGCAGTTCCACTATCAGCTGGCGGATGGCACTCAGGGCAACGGCATTCCACAGCTGCTGCCGCAGCTGGTACTCCCCTGGGATATGCCGGGCTCAAACTTTACCCTGAGCTGGGCCTCGCTGCAGGCTCTTCTACCTGCCGCCTTCTCCATGGCGATGCTCGGGGCCATTGAATCTCTGCTGTGCGCGGTGGTGCTCGATGGCATGACCGGTACCAAGCACAAAGCCAACAGCGAGCTGATTGGCCAGGGGCTGGGCAACATTGTCGCGCCGTTCTTCGGCGGGATCACTGCCACCGCGGCGATTGCCCGCTCGGCGGCGAACGTCCGCGCCGGCGCCACATCGCCGGTGGCCGCCGTGATCCACGCCCTGCTGGTGATCCTGGCGCTGCTGATCCTCGCCCCGCTGCTCTCCTGGCTGCCGCTGTCGGCGATGGCCGCCCTGCTGCTGATGGTGGCATGGAACATGAGCGAGGCGCATAAAGTCATCAATCTGCTGCGCCACGCGCCGAAAGACGACATCGTGGTGATGCTGATGTGCATGTCGCTGACGGTACTGTTTGATATGGTGATTGCTATCAGCGTCGGGATCGTACTGGCCTCGCTGTTGTTTATGCGTCGTATCGCACGCATGACCCATCTGGCACCAGTCAACGTCGAGGTGCCAGACGATGTGCTGGTGCTGCGGGTGATTGGCCCACTGTTCTTTGCCGCCGCCGAGGGCTTGTTCAACGACCTGGAGACCCGGATCGCCGGCAAGCGCATCGTGGTGCTGAAATGGGACGCGGTGCCGGTTCTCGACGCCGGTGGTCTGGATGCCTTCCAGCGCTTTGTGAACAAACTGCCGGAAGGCTGTGAGCTGCGCGTATCTAACCTCGAGTTTCAGCCGCTGCGCACCTTAGCGCGCGCCGGCGTCAAGCCGCTGCCCGGACGTCTGAGCTTCTACCCCGATCGTCAGGCCGCGCTGGCTGACCTGTGATCCCCCGACGGCAGGCCTCTGCGCCTGCCGCCGCCTGATATAACGCCATGATCAAGCATAAAACCGGGCGCAATATTTGTCTGCGGGCAACATTGGTAACGACGATATCTGGACAAAACAGGGTGTAAGGCGACGGGAACAAAACGAAGATGAAAGAAACGAAAACATGAAGATGCATCGGCCGTTACCGGCCGATGCGGAAAATCATTTTGCGGTTAGCTGTGGCGATGCTGATTACGACGGCAGCGTTTATCATAGTGGCGCACCCACCAGTAGCGGTCGCTGACCTGCTCGTGGCCGCCAATACGGGCACCGGCCAGCCAGAGCACGGCGCCAACGAAGATGCTTAAGATTGCGCCATGCGCAAAGAATTGCGGCAGGTTAAGCTGCGGAAGCTGGTTCAGAATGGAGTAACCTACCCCCACAACCATCACCACCAACCCTAACCCCATGAGTACGTTACCGAGTAACGAAGCGTTTTTGCGTTTCATGTGTCACCTCCGGACTTTGGGTTGCCAGGGAATATCCCCAAATCTTATAGGTGTAGTATAGACAGGGTCCCTGCCCTGGAGTGCGCCCACGATCACATTAGTGAACACCGATTAGACAAATATTTACAAATAAGCCTCTGAACAATATCAAATTCTAATGATTCAGGTGGGTAATCATCAATGCTGGTATTGTCTCGTGGGCAGAACTTTGTCAAGCGCGCCCGCAGACAGTACACTACGCGGCAGAGAATGCCCCATGCAGGATAGAAAACGTGACCATTAAACTGATTGTCGGCCTGGCCAACCCCGGTGCGGAATATGCCGCCACCCGGCACAACGCTGGCGCCTGGTATGTGGATTTACTGGCGGATCGCCATCGTGCGCCGCTGCGCGAAGAGAGCAAGTTCTTCGGCTACACCTCGCGCATCAATCTGGCGGGCGAGGACGTTCGCCTGCTGGTTCCTACGACGTTTATGAACCTCAGCGGTAAAGCGGTGGCTGCAATGGCGACCTTTTATCGCATTAACCCGGATGAAATTCTGGTCGCCCATGATGAGCTGGATTTGCCGCCGGGGGTGGCGAAATTCAAGCTTGGCGGTGGCCATGGCGGCCACAACGGCCTGAAGGACATCATCAGTAAGCTCGGCAATAACCCGAACTTTCACCGCTTACGCGTCGGGATCGGCCATCCGGGTGACAAAAACAAGGTTGTCGGCTTTGTACTCGGCAAACCGCCGGCCAGCGAGCAGAAACTGATTGATGATGCCGTCGACGAAGCGGCGCGCTGCACCGAAATCTGGTTAAAGGACGGGCTGACCAAAGCTACCAACCGCTTACATGCCTTTAAGGCGCAATAAGCCGTTGTCGTGCGGCATTTTTGTCGCGCACCGTGTATAATAGGCAAAGCTATTCAATTTTCTGCAATCTGTTGCTTATAACAGATTGATTATCCAAAGATTAAGGTGATTTAAATCATGGGATTCAAATGCGGTATCGTCGGTTTGCCCAACGTCGGCAAATCCACCCTGTTCAATGCGCTCACCAAAGCGGGTATTGAAGCGGCCAACTTCCCCTTCTGTACCATTGAGCCGAACACCGGTGTCGTACCGATGCCCGATCCGCGTCTGGACAAGCTGGCTGAAATCGTCAAACCGCAGCGCATTCTGCCGACGACGATGGAATTCGTTGATATCGCGGGCCTGGTGAAAGGCGCGTCCAAAGGCGAAGGTCTTGGCAACCAGTTTCTGACCAACATCCGTGAAACCGAAGCCATCGGCCACGTAGTTCGCTGCTTTGAAAACGACAACATTATCCACGTTAACAACAAAGTGGATCCGGCTGACGACATCGACGTTATCAACACCGAGCTGGCACTCTCCGATCTGGACACCTGCGAGCGCGCTATCCACCGTGTGCAGAAGAAAGCTAAAGGCGGCGATAAAGACGCTAAAGCTGAGCTGGCGGCGCTGGAAAAATGCCTGCCGCAGCTGGAAAATGCCGGCATGCTGCGTTCACTGAAAAACCTGACCGACGAAGACAAAGCGGCAATTAAATACCTCAGTTTCCTGACGCTGAAGCCGACCATGTATATCGCCAACGTCAATGAAGACGGCTTTGAGAATAACCCTTATCTCGATAAAGTCCGTGAAATTGCCGCCGCCGAAGGTTCTGTGGTCGTCGCCGTTTGCGCCGCCGTTGAGTCCGATATTGCCGAGCTGGACGACGCTGACCGCGACGAGTTTATGGCCGAGCTGGGTCTCGAAGAGCCAGGCCTCAACCGCGTGATCCGCGCCGGTTACGAGCTGCTGAATCTGCAGACCTACTTCACCGCAGGCGTGAAGGAAGTTCGCGCATGGACCATCCCGGTCGGGGCAACTGCGCCGCAGGCGGCCGGTAAGATCCACACTGACTTCGAAAAAGGTTTTATCCGCGCGCAGACCATCGCCTATGAAGACTTTATTACCTACAAGGGCGAACAGGGTGCAAAAGAAGCCGGTAAAATGCGTGCAGAAGGCAAAGACTACATCGTGAAAGATGGCGATGTGATGAACTTCCTGTTCAACGTCTGATCCCGCTGGCTGGCGTTTTCGCCACCACCGCGCCATAAAAAATCCACGCAGCGGCGTGGATTTTTTTTTCCCGGACGGCACGCTACTCCACAATATGGGTCTCTTCAGCCGCCTCATAGCCATCAACGATCTGCACAATTTTCTTTAACTCGCCCTCGATGAAAGCCGGGGTGGAGCTTTCCCCTGAGGCCGGGTGATGAAGCTCGACCGAGATGCCGCTGGCGGCATTGGTCAGTGACAAGCTGATCTCCTGCTGGCCCGCCGCTGACGATGGCCGCCCGATTTGCTGTACGATGGTCGCCGCCGCCGCGCGCGTATCAACTTCCGCGAGATGCCCCCACCTCATTTCAACATGTCCCTGCTGCCCTGCCTTTATCACCTGCAGCGTATAGCCGCTTCTTGCCGTTGCCATGTCTTTTCCTCCGGTTTCGTTGCCCGGGCGTCACATTATCAGCCCGGTTTTATCAGCAAAGTTCGTTCACGTGCGCCTTGCCGTTAATGACTCTTTTCCACATAGGTCTGCATGTTTTCTTTGGTCACTAACTCAAACGGGATCCAGACATGAGACTCGACTTTTTCTCCTTTAATCAGCTTCAGCGCTACCGCTAAGGCCGTTTTGCCCTGACCGACGGCGTCCTGGAAGACCGTCACCTGGATCTTATCGCTGGCCAGGGCTTTCAGCCCGTCCGGCGTGGCGTCGATCCCACCGATCAACAGCTTCTTCTGGCTCTTCTCCAGCGCCATCGCCGCGCCAATCGCCATCTCGTCGTTGTTCGCCGCCACAATATCAATCGCTTCCCCGTTGCCTGTCCAGTTCTGCATCAGATCCATTCCCTCGCTGCGGGAATAGTTGGCCGGCTGTTTCTGCACCACTTTCATTGCCGGATACTTGGCAACCACCTGCTCCACGTCTTTGGTTCGCTGCAGCGCGCCGGCGTCAGTGAGATTGCCGATCATGATGGCGACATTGCCTTTGTAGTTCGCCAGCTTCGCCAGCGCCTCCATCTGCAATGTACCGGACTCCCGCTCGTCCGAACCGACAAACACCACGCCAGGCGGTAACGATTTATCACCCGGCGTCCGGTTCACATACACCAGCGGCATTTTGGCCTGCTGCGCCATCTTCGTCAGCTGCGGGGTGCTGGCGGAGTCCACCGGGTCGACGATAATCGCGTCCACGCCGGAGGCAATGAAGCTTTGCACCTGGTCGGCCTGGCGTCCGGTGTCGCCGCGGGCGTCTTCAAACTGCACGTCGACATGACGGGCGCGGGCCTCTTTCTCAATGGACTGGCGGATAATGGTGAGAAAGTTTTGATCGAAGTAAGCCATTGAGACGCCGATCTTCTCCGCCAAAGCCGAGGCGGAACTGGCCAGTAACCCCACTAACAGGATGATTTTACAGTGCTTCATAGCATACCCTCAGAGGCCGAAATGAAATTTTCAATATAAACACAAATGGTATATTTAAATCATTTTCAGACTACGAAGGGCGTTCTGTTCTTGCAATAAGGATGTAAAGAAAATGTTGCCATGCGCACACTTTATTTCACCGCCTCACTCACCGGGGGCCCATCGGTAGGGGGGATCGCCGCGGGCGGCGACTGCTTTCGCTTCAGCAGGGCATACTCCACTATCAACTGTTGCAGATGCAGCTTCGCGAGGCTTTCCCGGGCGGCAGGCCAGGGTTGATCAACGGGAACCGCGGCCAGCTGGCGCAGCTGCTCCTCCAGCGGAACGGCGCGGTTAAACGACTGCATGATGGCAAACACTGCGGTTTTCAGTTCGCTCACCGTGAGGTATCTCCCCTTCTGTTCGTCGAGGGCATTGAGCTGGCCGGCGAGCCGCTGCAGCTGCTGCATTCCCTCGGACCAGCCGGTGAGGTTTTCCGCGGGCAATGCGGCAGCGCTCAACTGCTGCCGCCACTGCTGCGCCAGCGGTTGTGCTTGATCCGGCCAGCGGCTCAGAGCCTGCCGGACCAGCTGGTCGCCGTAGCTTACCGCCCAGTCCGGCGCCAGGCGGGCGAGCTCGCCAAGCTGGCGCTGCGTCTGAGGCAGATCCACCGGCATCAGGGGAGATGCCCCCGGCAGGCCCGGTATCACATTTTGGGTCACCGAAATGGGCGGTAAATCGGACTGACGCAACGCCAGCCATCCACCGACGGCGATGCCCGTCACCGCCAGCATGGTGACCATCCCGGCGACAAACGGCTTCCAGCGCGGCGCGGGTGCCGGAGAAGACGCCACCACTGGCGCGGGCCGCTTTGCAGGTAAAGGCGGCGCAAGCGGCTCAGCCTTTGGTCTACGTTTTAGTTCTGGCACTGGTTCAACCTTTGCCGCATCCTCTTCGCTGACCAGAGCGCCGGGAAGTTCCGCGTCAGACACCGCCACCGGCGGCGCGGTGGGGAGCGCTGGCGCAGGGTCGAGATTCTCGAAGCGGCTTACCGTGCTGTGCAACAGCGCCCGCAGGTCGCTCAGCGGGTTTTCAGGCGCGATCTCAAGGTGCTGGAGCACTGCGTCGAAGCTTTGCAGCGAACGTTCAGCCTGACCAAGCGACTCGAGATCCGCCGGGGCGAGACTCAGCGTGCGGATCACCTGCCGCAGCCGCTTGCTCAGGGTGCGGAAGATCTCTGTCCGGGCCGGGAGCGCCTGCGGCCACAGGTTTTTACCCTGGTGGGCCAGCAGCGACTCCATCAGCGACAGCCCCTCGTGGATCCCTGCCAGCCCGCCCAGCCGGGCGCGGGCCAGCGTATACCAGGCGACAGTCTGCAGATCCGCGCCGTGATGCTCTAGCAGCGAGCGGGCAAGCTGCTCGGCATACGGCCAGTTAATATCCGGCCGCGCCGGGTGGCTGAGCTTGTTCATTTCCGCACGCAGAGCAATAAAATCAGCCAGCGTGCGCGGGTCGCCACCGGTTTTATAGTGGCGGTCGTGGTGTGTTGTCATCATGATGTCTTTCAGCGAGAGATTAGAGGGCGGAGCGGGCGTCAAGGTACTGCTGGCGTTTGAGGTGGCGGATCAACACCCTGCCCTCGGGCATAAACTCCGTGCCGTAACGCACCAGGCCAATATCCTTCAGCTCCGCATCAATGGCATAGCGCAGTTCGCCGGGCGCATGCTGATCGAGCATCACCACCGCGATCCGCTGCAGGCGCGGTTCGTATTTCAGCAATACCGCCGACAACGTGCTCATCAGCTGGTGCGCCGACGCCGGCATGCCCTGGAGGATAGCGGTCATATCCGGCAGGCCGTAGTCCGGCAGATGCGCCAGCGTTCCAGCCCGACAGTTGAGGATGCGCTGCATGTTATCGAGCACCGACAGGATGACCTGATCCGTTTCGCTGACAGTATTCAGGTCAATCCCGCCGGCGAAATTGCCGTACAGGATGTCATACAGGGAGGGACGAGGCATTTTCACTTCTCCTTAAGCGGGTGCAGCGTCAGTTGATTTTGGCTGGCTTCGATAATGCGCGGCTTCGCCGGGTCAAGATCGTCCCGGGTGAGTACCAGCCGCCAGCTGTTTTGCGTCAGGTCTGGATCGATAAACATGGCCGCCACCGCCACAAACTGCGCGCGGGTTTCCATGGGCATATCGACGGTCACCGATTCGCCCGGGCGCAGGCGAACATCTTTTTCCGCCACCCGGTCCGCCTGTAGCGCCTGACCATCGCCGGCAAACAGCGACGGGTAGTCAGTATTGTCAAACGCCTGCCGGTCCTTAAGCTGGTAAATACGCACCACCGTCGCCAGGGAGGCGCCTTTGGCGTTGTTATTCACGCCTTCCCGGGCGCGAAGATCCAGATGCAGGGTTTTCACCTGGGGGTAAAAAATGGACTGGGTCACGGAAACGGCGCCGTCTTTTACGGTCTGCGTCAGGCCGCAGCCGGTTAAGACGGTAACCATGAGGAATGCCAGCAACCTGGCGGAGGGTTTAACTGCGGTAATCACCATCTTCATCGCTCTCCCTGCGGTGGATATTTTCCCGGACGCGCTGATAGCGCCCCAGATAAATCGTGATCCTGTCGTCAGCCTGTTTCTGCGCATCCAGCGGACGTAACACAGCGGTACGGCCAAGCTGGACGGCATGCGCCTGCTGGCAGCAAAGTTGCGCATCCGGCAGTAAATGGCGGGCGACGCAAAGCTGTAGCCGCACGTCGAGATGAGATCCGAGCCAGACGTGCAGGAGCGCCATCAGGTCGCTGAACAGTTCGCCGCCGGGCAGCCAGCCGCGGACCTCATCAGGCTTTTCCGTCGCCAGCTGCAGCAACACCTGACTGTTCACATCCGTGGCGTGGGTTCCCATCACTGGCCTATGTTGCAGGCTAACCGGCTGGCGGACGCTCATCGTTAATGGCTGCGACAAGGGGATACGGCACGGATCGTGGTGGTACACCGTCGCCCGGGTCCCCGGGGCCAGGAGCGCCACCAGCGCCTCCATACCTTCCCCGGATCTCCCCGGCAGTATCATCACCGGCAGCAGCGCCAGAAATCGCGACAGCGGCGCTGCGGCAACGGCGGCACATCCCGGTATGCCCAGCCCCGCCAGGCCCAGCAGATACTGCGAGGTGTTGTCCGTGCCCCCCGCCCGAAAGGTTGCCGGGTAGGAATATTTGCGCCAGATACGGTAATACTGGGCGATCAGACGATGGTTAAAGATATCGAGGAAATCCTCGGTCGCCTCGACGCCTTCCCGCCGTTGCGCAATGTCATCGCTATAGTGGGTCGGCAGCGGGGATTCCACGCCGTAGAGCCCCATAAAAGCAACGCGCACCGCCGGCGGTCGGGGCGGTTCAGGAGCGTCCATTCCACGGATTTCGCCGGCCGGGAAACCCATCCCCGGATGCGGGCGAAAGCGTATGGGCTCATCACCCAACTGCCAGTCGCTGCCGATGACCGGCGCCTTCGGCTGGATCTTCTCCAGCAACTGGCAGAAGCGGTAAAAATTCATGTACGGCAACTGAGGCCGGAGCTGCGCCATCAGCCGGGCAGGCGCAGACTGTGATTCTCTTTCCACCGGATACATTTCCCTTCAGGTTGAACGATGAGCGTTAGCTGGTTGAACTGATTCATATCGGCATACAGCGCGAAAAAGCGGTTGAGCATGTCGCCAAACAGGTGGACATCGCCCGCGCCGGTAAATCCGCTACCGTCGAGCGTCACTTCGATATCCAGCCCGCGCAGCAGGAATCCCTGTTCGAAACGCTGAATTCGGTGATGGCTGACCGCCAGAATAGCGTCCAGACGACGGTTATTGAGCTCATCCTCCCGCCAGTTGTAGAGCGACAGCGTACCGCGCAGTACCTCGGCGCTGCTCATCATGTTGAGAAAACGGGTGCCCAGATGGCTCATGACCCGCCAGTGGTAGCGGTCTTCCGCCGGGGGATATACCGGCAATGTGGGCTTACAGAGATTGCGGACGGTAAGCGGCGTGGCTGATATCGACTCACAGCGATCCAGCAGCGTGCTCTGTAGCGCCCGGCGCGGCAGCTGGCCGTTAGTGCCGGTGATGCGCAAGGAGACCGTTTCCCGCGCCAGCGCCCGGTCGGCCTCCCATTGCTGTCCGCCGAGGATAAGCCAGGTGTCGTGCATACCGGTAACGCCCCGCTTGACGCGGGTGTGGTAGTAGCGCTCCGGCGCATGGCGACGCATCATTCCCCCCTGGTGACGAAAGCGGGTGAAAGGCACATAGCGCGCCTCCCCGGTGCGCCCGGAGCCGGTCACGCTGTCGACAGAATAGATTTCGGTATGCCCGTCCTGCAGGCGCTTCGGACGCAGGAGGTATTCGCTCTCCAGCCCGCTGATGGTCAACGGATCGGCCTCAAGGGTAAACAGGTTAATCACTGGCACACAGTGCAGGCGCAGGCTGCTTGCGCTGACGGGTAAATCGCTTTGCCAGACCTCGCTGAACACCACCTCAAGCGTGAAATGCGATATCCCCGCCGGCAGGGTGATGTTTTCCAGGCCATTTAGCTGCACGAACATAAATTTTTCGCGAAAGGTGAAATACTCGAGCAGCAACTGATAGCCGCTGAAAGCGCTCTCCCCCTTCGGCCATAAACGATCCTCCTCGCTGAATCCCCCCGGGGAAAAATAGCCGTCGAGGCTTATCCGCTCTGTCTGACCCGGCAGGCGCAGGAACAGCGCGGCCTGGCGTCGGGTCAGCCACTGATGGAGGGCGCTGCCGGTAACGGCGTCTTCCCCCAGGTACAGCGGCAGGCGGCGGAGATCGGTCTGCGACCAGTCCGCCAGCTCGCTACAGGTGAAGCGTAGCCGCAGGACCGAACGTCCGTCCGGCTCCGCCGTCATCACCGCCTCCTCTATCGCCAGCGGATTAAGCGTCAGATCGCGGGTGGTTCGGTACCGGCACACGGTATTTTTCGGCCCCAGTGGGCGGGAGCTTATCTCAAACCCGGCGGGCACCGTTTCCGCCATCTTCATCGCCGGCAGCGTTGGGGTCAGCGCCACGATCGATAACGACGGAATGGTGCGCAAATAGTGCGGCCACAGCATGCTGACCAGCCCCTCGGTCAGCTCCGGCAGATCATCATCAATTTTTTCGCGCAAGCGACCTACGGAAAAGGCAAAGCCTTCAAACAGGCGCTCAACGTAAGGGTCCGGCGTACCGGCTTTATCGAGATCCAGCATCGCCGCCCGATCGGGGTGAGCCTGCGCGAACGCTTTTGCCGCCTCGCGCAGGTAGCGCATTTCAGCGTCAAAATATCGCAGGGTTAAATCGTCCATTATGAATATTCCATTATTCGTCTACAGGGAGACACGCAGCATGGCTGCGCGGTCAGATTAGTTGGCCGCCGGGCGGCCATGAGCAGAGGAGGCCTGGCGTTGCAGGTCAACGCCAATCAGTGAGGGAGAAGGTTCAGTATCCCTCTTCGCCGGGTATATCGTCGGTCAGCGGAACACGCTCAGCAGGCGCGCGCACGCTGAATATCGTCTCCGGTAGCGTAAAGTTTCGCAGGGCCAACAGCGCCAGCGGTCCTTCCCCCGCCTCGGTACGCAGGGTGTAGTTCAGCAACAAACCATCCGGCGCTTTCCAGCTCAGGCTCCAGCTGCTGCTCGTTCCGGGATAAGCGCTGACTACCGCCTTATCCAGCAGTCGGATCCACCCCCAGGCGCCCGGGAAATCGCCATACTGGCGGGTGCCCGCCCGGGTACTGATCCAGCTCAGACTGGCGCCCGGCGCTTCGGTGTCGGCGGGCCAGCTGAACCGCCGCCAGGTCGGCATCTGGTTCATATAGACAAGTTTCTGACTGTCGATGACCAGCTCCGTCTGCATCACGCCGTCCGCGGTGCCGGGGCGAAGCGCAAAATGCAATCCCGCTTCGCCGTTGGCGAACGCGACGTCGGAGAGATGGCTCAGGGTATTCATCGCCTGCAGAAAGGCCGGGTTAAATGTCAGTCCCTGAGCATTGATACTGTCCGCCATCCAGCGGCTCCCCTCTTTATGCAGCACACCGTTCAGCCGGGTCTGCAGAAAGCGGGCGATGCGCCCGGTCTCGCTATTAAGATATTTTGCCAGCAGCGGTAGAGAGACTTCACTGCTGGTATTTTTAAAGGGGTAGCGACCGCCAAAAGCGCTATTCCAGTCCTCCACCACCGCGCTGCGCCACTGGGCGTTGAGACTTTCCGCCGCCGGGGTCAGCACCTGCTGCCAGGCCTGCTCCATCGGGCGAACAAACAGCGTCTGCCCAAAACCACTCCACTGCTGGCCCAGTCCCGCCGCCACCAGGCTGCCGTAGTCGCGCGTTTCGGTTAAATCCACGGCCTTGCCCTGGAACACCGTCTGCGCAAGCAGGCGGGTCATCGCCTGCGGGTCGGTGGCGTTGGTGACCTGCTGCAGGCGCAGACGCACCTGGGTGACGCGGGTCAGGAAGGTCTGCAGGCTAAGACGGCTGGTGGGCGTCCCGCCGTCGCGATTGTCCAGCAGCGCCAGTACGGGCCCGAAGGTAGCATCCAGAGGACCGCGCGCGCCGGACCGTTGATCGATGGCGGGCGGGTTGTCACGGTTGAACAGCTGCCTGGCCGATTTGACCAGCGAATCGGCGATGGCTTCCCCGGTCTGGCCGGTTCGCCCCTGCACGCTCAGGGTGTTCATCAGCGCCACCAGCGGCGACTGGCGCACATCGGCCATCAGGGTCAGCTGGTCAATGGCATCAGAGAGGGTCGCCGCGCGCTGCCAGCGCAGACTGTTGAGAAAATCCAGCCAGGCGCCGCTGAAATCAGCGAAATAACGCTCCGCCAGCCTGGCTCGCAGAGCTTCCGGCGACGTCGACTGCGCGGCAGTCTGCTTCGTATCGCTCAACACCCAGTCCATTTCATCGCGGCGCTCCGCGACCACTTTCTCAATGGCCGGCTGCACGGCCTGCTCCCAGGCCTGACGGGTAAATATTCCCGGCACCACCTCATCAGTGCTGAACAGACGCGAAGCATCGGTGTCCGCAGTCATATCCGCCAGGCGCATATCGGCATACTGATTCGCCACCTGCGCGAGCATCTTCTGGTAAAGCGTGGACTCACTGTTGCGCTGGCCCATCTGTCGAATTAACCGTGTGCGCACCTGGCTGACCAGACCGTCATCGACAGGCAGACGCCACTGCGGATGCGACACCAGACTGGCGGCATAAAATGCCAGCAGCGAAGGGCCGCTACCCTGCCAGACGCCGTCCGCCACGCCGGAACGCTGCGGCCGCTCGCGCATCAACGCTCCCGCAAACCACGCAGCATCCATTCTCTCCGGGCGGGCCAGCATCAGGTACAGTTTCAACTGGTCGTAAGCGGTCTTCGTCATCGTCTCACGCAGCGGGCTGTCCGGCGGCAGCTGTGCGAAGGCGTTCAGCTGCCGCTGAAGGTGCGCTGCTGCCGCATCGCGCAGCAGCGGCTGCGCCATCTCCCCGTAGCGCGGGAACAGCGCCGCCAGCAGGTCATCATTCTGGCTGAGACCACCGCGGGCATACCACGGCGCGCCGTGCTGTGAGCGGTATTCCAGTTGAGAAAGCGTTTTCTGTAACGCGGAGAGCGCATGCAGGCGTACGGCCAGCGGCTGTTTCCCCGCCGATACCTGCTGCACCTGCTGCTGTGCGGTCGCCACCAGCTCGCGGTTGGCGATAAAAGAGACCAGCAGAGTGGCGGCCCAAAGTAACATCAGGGCGGCGGCGGCCACGCTCATCCCACGCATCCAGTTGACTCCCTGTTTGCGCGGACGTAGACCGGCTGGCAACCACAGCACAGAGTCTGGTATCGTTTCCCAGCGGTTATCCCGTCCCCAGTGATGACTGACACTGCGACCAGCCTCTACTGACGCCTCACTAAATACCACCCCGGCCAGCGGCAATGGTCTGTATGGATTAAGCAGTATCGATAACGATTCCACCACCGCTTCCGCTTCCCGAGTCAACTGGTCGGCCAGCGCGAGTAAAAAATTGTGCTGTGGTTGCCCGCATATCTGCTGGATGCCCTGCTCTATCAGTAACGGCGCCAGGGCAGTGAACTGTTCGGCAACTATTTGCGGCGTACAACCTGCGGGTAACAGGCAGCCTACAGGCTGAGTGATACGTCCATTTTTTTCGTTGCCCCCCTCATACAGCGACCAGACGTATAGGGGAAGTTTCCAGCCAAGAGCTTCGTAGCGTAGCTTCAGAGAGTGAGACACATTGTCCATTTCATCTGGCGTGAGCCTGGGCTTCGTTCTGTTCATCGTTGTCAAAACGCCGTCAAAGCCCGATGTTACCCACACCATACCATCAGCCGGGCGATAACGCAGTTTACGCAGCGCTGTGAACCAGGCGTTATCTACCGCTGCCCCAGGGTCTCCCCCCCACAGCAATAATGTACCCTGATCTTCTTGCCAGAGTTCCTGCGTGAGCTTTGGGGTCAGTTGTTCTACGTCTCTGACTGAGCCAATTATCAGCAGAATACGGACTTTGCGGGACCAGGCGCGTCCATACTGATAGCGTAGAATCTGGTGAATTTCCCCCACCGTAATATGATGGGGAGGTGTCAGCGCCACGCGCCCTTCTTCGCCGGGTAAGACGTTGGCCTGCTGCGACTGCCGGCGATATAAACTCTCCTTCACACGGCGGGACATTGCAGGAAGATAAAAAACAAATACCAACGCCAGACAGACCAGGACAAACGCCAGTACCTGCTCGCCCCGCGTATTGATATTCAGCATGCCGCCATAGCGGGTGATCCCCCACCATATTGCAGCCATCCCGGCCAACGTAAGCCCGGCCAGGCCAAACCGGCCCAGGCCATTACCCGGTATATTCATCTTCACTCCCTGTGGTGATGGTACTGATAAAATGTTCCTGTTCGCTGGAAAATAACGCCAGCAGGGGCTGTTTACGGAGGCTGACCAGATCGGCTGCCAGCGCGGTCAGGAGCCAGGGCGCTGCGGGTCCCGGAATACCGCACCATTTTTCCAGCAGCGCGATATCTTCAGCTTTCCATGGGGTATGCATTTTGCCGCCCTGCGTGATAAGCGCGGCGCTTCTTTCCGTCCATTTTTTTGCGTCCCCGATAACGGAGGGCGTCTGGCAGGCGACAGTCTGGGTTTCCAGAAACAGGGTGATATCGTCTTCAAAGTTCGTCATATCTAAGGGCATAGGACGTAACAGCCGTGATGAGTGCGGCAGAGGGTATTTTTGCGCCACATCATCGCTGGTCAGCAGCAGCACGGCCAGCCCGTCGGAGTATGCTGTACCACCGTTGAGCTGGATGACCAGGAGTAGATTGACCGTCAGTACAGGCTGCTTCAGGCGCTCCTCCACTTCCGACAGTGAGAATGAGCGGCCAGGAATGTGTTCTTTCCAGAGATTACTGAAACTGCTGGTCAGCTCAGGCGAGGGATTATCCGTGATCAGGGTGACATGCAGCGGTAGCTCTTCCGGTAGGCACTGCACGCGCTCTTCTATACTGGTCAGCAGCGCATGCATCGCACTCAACTGCACGGGCTCTTCTGCCGGAAGGTAATTAATCCTGCGGGTAAGTCCGTATTGCTGAGGCCGCTCACTCCCCCAATGCGCCGCAGAAGTATGATCCGGCAACAGCACTGCACTGCCCAGAACGGCCAGCCAGCGCCCGGCCCAGTCTTCCCACCTCTGCTGTCCGTATTCCGCCTCTTTCAGCAAGAACTGATGCGCTTTCAGATCCCTGTCCCGCAGGTAGCAACGCAGACAAAAAATCAGCAACCAGCATCCTGCAGGCATCAGGGATACCCACCAGATATTTATCACTGAGAGAATTTTTACGGTGCCGGAAGCATGGAGGATAAAGAGCAGGATACCGATAATCGCCATCAGTACACCGGCAAACAGCCATCGGGTCAGTGAAGGAGCCGATGGCTGCTCCATGGTCAATGCTTTTGTTCGTACCCAGCCCATTTTTTATCCTATCGCGCATTCCGGCGCGCCGGAAATCACCTGGCAACCGCACTGACATTTGCAGCCATCGACCACGATGGCTTTATCATCGGAAGACCATTCCGGCGCTCCCTCAATAATGGCATTAGTGCCATGTCCCGGAATCGGGCAGCTGACTTTATCCCCCACCAGCGCTACGGGCTTTCCATTTACAATCATGGCGGAGGATGCGGAAATAACAGCACCGCCGTGCGTGGTTTTATCGCCGAGTAATACAAAACCTTTGGACATTGAATTTCCTTTTATATATCAGCGATACAGTAATTGTTAATTAGAATACTCAATCGCATCTATTTCAACCTAAAGAGTGAGGCAATAACATTTAATAACAGACAAAAACCGGCTACTCCTATCAAAGAAAGAATAATAAACATAAAATAATATCTGGAATATCTGCACGCCTCTCTTTACTTAATATATACTTCTTCCCCCAGGTGATATCCCCTACATTAATAACTTTTCACTTCGAACGCCAATTGCCAGACGACCTTATACTCGCGAGATCCGCCTTAATTTCTATTGCATGCTCTATACAATAAAAAATACACTAACAACAAAATAATCAGAATTATAAGAAAATAAAACAGACATTTTCTGATTAGGTGGCAACAGTGGGTATACCTCGCTAATACGACGACTATAGCTCTCTATCGTTTTGCGTTCGCCATAACCTATGGGAGATCCGAAGCGTTCGCGCATCCATCGCTGCGTCATTACTGATTCAAGACTAAATGGCAGCGGATTAGGAAATAGCCAAGCCGTTTTTTTTTCATCTTCTAACCGCAAAGTCACTTCCTCAAGATTTTTTCTAGTTATTGATAAAAGATAAAAATATTCCTTACCGCCTCATATCCAGCCTGAAAATATCATCACCAACAGTAATCGTTGGTTTTGTTTTGTAGGGAATTAAACCTTGTTCATAAATATCCTGATAAGGTTTACCTAATTGCTTCACAAGTGTTTCGATATCAATATTCATTTGCCACAAAGTCGCTTTTTCTCCAGCGCAATATGAATCTCCTTTGCTCGCTTCAGTGGATAAAAAGTCACGGTTTCTGCAAATAAATCATTGTTATAGATAAATCCGACAGAACTATTTTGATGAGGCATAGGTAAGGTATATATCTCCTCCCCCCCTATAAGCAGTCATAACAATTTTTGCTTCAACGTAAACCATCGGAAATCCTAGATAAGCCCGCACCCACTGCTGAATCATAACTCGTTCCAGACCAAACGGCATAGGATTAGGAAACAGCCAGTCAGTTTTGGCTTCATCTTCAAACCTTAACATTACTTCTTTCAGATTTTTAATGAGCACCACTTTTTTCCGTTGACAATCATCGTTGATGATGATGAAATAATTTCACTACTGTACATGATTTTACCATCCATTAGAAAAAAACCTTATATGTTGAACGCCACCGATTTTTTAAAATAAGATATAGCATCACACATTATTTATTAACGACACAACGAAATACATACTGCGGACCAACACCATATTTTTCATAGTCATCGTCTTTATCGATCTTCGGAACTGGCAATTTTGATTGCCTGAACATGGTTAAAGCGTACTGTCTGTCGCCGCCAATATATCCACGCAGGACTTTTTTAGTACCCTGCGCAGGCCCCTGAGGATCGTTTACCGGAGAATGAGAGTAATAATCTGCTGCATACCAGTCATTAGTCCATTCAGAGCCACTAAGCCCCATATCATACAGACCCAGGGGGTTTGGGGGATATTTGCCTACCGGGTAAAATGGGAAACCAAAACCATCTGTATATTTATCTAATTCATCTTTACCCGGAACATTTTTTCCAGGTAAATAGTCACCATTATTTGTTGGAAACTGAAAATATTGACCTCTGGATCTTGCTGCATATTCCCATTGCGCCTCTGTTGGTAAATCAATCTTTTTACCAGACTCCTTACCTAACCACTGACAATAGTCTTTTGCCTGTTGCCAGGTAACACCAACAGAATAATATCCTTTTTGCAAGGATGGATAATTTTTTAAAAAAATATGGATGGGTGCTTTTTTTACCCCTGTTATCTGCAAATATTTATTATAATCATCATTGGTGATTTTGTATTTTGATATCGAAAAATCGCTTAATACAACCTTATGCAATACCTTATCATCCTGGTTTATGCTGAAAGGCAGTTTTTCACCGACTAACGGCCCAAAATCCCCCATTAAGAACTCGCCGCCCTTAACGGGAACCATGTCAGAAAGCGACTTAGCAACAAGCGCTTCAGACAAGGTTTCACGCTTGCCAGTACTCTTCTGGTCGCACCCGAGCAGTAAACTGGCAGCAACAGAAGCAACTACGATTAATTTTCTCATCTTATCACCTAAGCCTTTGCATCAGGCAGTCATTGTCCCCGTCGGGTGCTGGTCGTCGATCATGGCCAGATATTCTGACATCAGGCTATCCGGGACAGGTTTAAATAGTCTCTCCGGTTTATTGGAACATTCATTCAACGTTGTTGCTCCGGTTAAAATGATATATGTCACCACCAAACGACATTATTTATTGATGACGCAACGGAAAACATACTGCGGACCAACACCATATTTTTCATAATCATCGTCTTTATTGATCTTTGGAACTGGCAAATCTGATTGTCTGAACACGGTTAAAGCGTATTGTCTGTCACCGCCAACATTCCCGCGGAGGACTTTTTCGGTCCCCTTTACGGGTCCCTGAGGATCGTTTACCGGAGAATGAGAGTAATAATCTGACGCATACCAGTCATTGGTCCATTCTGAGCCACTAAGTCCCATATCATACAGACCCAGGGGGTTTGGGGGATATTTCCCCACTGGATAAATAGGAATACCTGCTCCATCAGTATATTCACTCAGCTCATCCTGGCTGGGGATGTTTTTACCGGGCAGGAACTCACCATTATTCGTTGCAAACGGAATGTATTGCCCTCTGGATCTTGCTGCATATTCCCATTGTGCTTCTGTCGGTAAATCAATATTTTTATCGGACTCCTTACCTAGCCACTGACAATAATCTTTTGCCTGTTGCCAGGTCACACCAACAGAGTAATCACCTTTTTGCAAGGATGGGTACTCTTTTACCAGAATATTAATGGGAGGTTTTTTTATTCCTGTTATCTGCAGATATTTATTATAATCATCGTTGGTAACTTTAAACTTTGATATCGAAAAATCGCTTAATACAACCTTATGTAATACCTTATCATCCTGGTTTATGCTGAAAGGCAGTTTTTCACCGACTAATGGGCCAAAATCCCCCATTAAGAACTCGCCGCCCTTAACGGGAACCATGTTAGAAAGCGACTTAGCAACAAGCGCTTCAGACAAGGTTTCACGCTTGCCAGTACTCTTCTGGTCGCACCCGAGCAGTAAACTGGCGGCAACAGTAGCAACTACGATTAATTTTCTCATCTTATCACCTAAGCCTTTGCATCAGGCAGTCATTGTGCCCGTCGGGTGCTGGTCGTCGATCATGGCAAGATATTCTGACATGAGGCTATCCGGGACAGGTTTAAATAGTCTCTCCGGTTTATTGGAACATTCATTCAACGTTGTTGCTCCGGTTAAAATGATATATGTCACCACCAAACGACATTATTTATTGATGACGCAACGGAAAACATACTGCGGACCAACACCATATTTTTCATAGTCACCATCAACTTCTTCTGGGAGTGGTGAAGCAGATTGTCTAAACATAGTCAATGCGTACTGTCTGTCACCGCCAACATTCCCGCGCAGGACTTTTTTAGTACCCTGCGCAGGCCCCTGAGGATCGTTTACCGGAGAATGAGAGTAATAATCTGCTGCATACCAGTCATTGGTCCATTCAGAGCCACTGAGTCCCATATCATACAGACCTAAGGGGTTTGGCGGGAACTTCCCTATTGGATAAAAAGGAAGCCCAATACCATCAGTATAACTATCCAGTTCGTCCTGGTTCGGGAAATTTTTCCCGGGTAAAAGCTCACCATTGTTGGTAGCAAACGGAAGATACTGCCCTCTGGATCTTGCTGCATACTCCCATTGCGCCTCTGTCGGCAAATCAATTTTTTTACCGGACTCCTTACCTAACCACTGACAATAGTCTTTTGCCTGTTGCCAGGTCACATTTGCTGAATAATCATCGGATAATAAAGATGGATGATTTTTCATAAATGGACCTACCGGCAGTGCTCTTTTATTAGTAAGTTTTGTATACTCTTTATAATTCTTATTAATAACCTTATATTTTGATATTAAAAAATCACTTAACACAACCTTATGTAATACCTTATCATCCTGGTTTATGCTGAAAGGCAGTTTTTCACCGACTAACGGTCCAAAATCTCCCATTAAAAATTCGCCGCCCTGTACGGCGACCATGTCAGAAAGCGACTTAGCAACAAGCGCTTCAGACAAGGTTTTACGCTTTTCAGTACTCTTCTGGTCGCACCCGAGCAGTAAACTGGCGGCAACAGAAGCAACTACGATTAATTTTCTCATCTTATCACCTCAGCCATTGCATCAGGCAGTCATTGTCCCCGTCGGGTGCTGGTCGTCGATCATGGCAAGATATTCTGACATAAGGATGTCAGGAATGGGTTTAAATGGCTCATCCGGGTCAACAAAAACCGGGAGGTTATTATGCAATAAGGTGAGCTTTTCGCCATAATTGGTGTAGAAAAAAAATTTGTGTTCCCCGATACCTAAAAAGTTAATCACATCTTTTTCATTCAGTTCTTTATTACCTTTCTTCTCCCCTGGCGACAACGTCAAATGCTGCATAACATTGTTATAATCTGCCTGACTTTGTACCCACTTCAGTGCCATAAACACCGCTTGCTTTCGCCTCTTGAGAGGACCGAGCTTCCAACTGTTAACGGAAAAAAAATCATTATTTTGATTGCGAGGGTCAAGCCAGTCCACCCAATTCTGATCAATTAATGTGGCAATCACTGCCCCTTTTGTTTCTGGAGGAGTATATTTTAGCTGATCCGGATTAGACAAAATACTATACATTAAATCAATTCGTTTTCCCTCATCACTAATCTGATTACTCAAGTTAACTAACACTCTAGTTACATCGATGTACATCGCATCAATTGCCTGTATCCCTTGCGCAGCCATAATAATAGGAATTGCACATAAAGATCGAAAGGCATCCCCTGCCATCATCTGCTCAAGCTTCTGATAATCAACATTCCTTAGCATAAGCATAAAACTCTTCATAAAAGCCGCAAAGCTGCTGCCATCAACTTCAAAACCGACTTCCCCTTTGGCCCCCACTCCCCAACATAAAGCCGCTTTACAGTAAATACGAAAACGTCCCTGAATATAGGTGATATAAAAAACCCCACTTCCCCCAGCGCCTGCCTGCACCGTCATCCCCGCTTCCAGTTTGGCTATCGCGGCAAACTTCTTCTCTTTATTGACAATGGGTTTGTTATCTTTCTCGACACCTATAGCTACTGGCGTATCATCAGGATGCGGGTCAAACCACTCAATGGCACCACTGATATTACCTCCCGCCTGAGCACCAACAAAAACACCAATTTCACCTCCCCCCTGTGCTTCAGGTATCGTTGAGGTCTTTAAATTCACCTGCTGCTGTCCTGGCAACGGTGGAGCAGTCAGGGTTGCAGGACGGCCTTTAATGCTATAGCCCTTTCCCATTTCTCCACTCCAGTCTACTGTCACCCCTAATTCAATTGCAGCACTGGCACCAACGCTACCTGACAATACCAGTTTCATGGCAAAACGCAGCGCTCCCATATTACAGACACCATCCGGTGTCTGTGGCGTCACTTTTTTCGCCGGAAATAAAAGGCTGACACCTAACCTGTCCGGCAGGTACAGGGCCATTTCGGCCTTCGCCTCCCCCAGTGCAAAACTGGCATGACCTTCAATTTTGCCCTCCAGTTTTTTTTCTGACGGATTATATTCCGCTGATGCACCCGCTCCATGGCTGTAGCGCAATAGTTGAGCCTGCGCGCTGATATCAACATACTGGTGATATACAGATTCGTCGACTTTACCATCCCCCTTTGGCCAGGTCAGAGATTTGTTCATTTCCTCTGCCCAGTGACTGACAATAACATTCGTATCGTCAACAAGATCGAATTTCAGTGAAACAGGTACGTTACTTAGTTGTTTTTTTAGTTCTGCTGTATCTATTTTTCCCTGACGTATGGTTTTATTAACCTGATTACCATTCGAATCCTGAGAAACAATAGTTTTGTTTTTATATTTTATGAAACTGGCTTCACCACTTTCTTTATCAACTTCGCTGAGCTTATATGTTCGCCACTGGTGTTTTATTTTATCGGAACGCACATAAGTTATCTTGAACCCTTTCACTGTGTTATTTTTAAGCGGAATAAGTTCCATTATACCAATGGCAGTATCTTTCATTTTATCATTAAGCAATTCCCCCTCCGGAGGATTCGCTGTTAGTGACATAAGCTCTTTCCGCAAAGCCTGATTTGCTTTGTTTAAGGCTTCATAGGCTTTAGTGATTTCACTTTCAAATTTTCTTGCTGGCACTCTGCCTGCCTGAGTGATTGCTTCAAAATTAATATCATCAAGATTTTTTTGCGCCTGTTTCTGAGTTTCAAGCAAGCCAGACAGAAAATCATGCTCCTGTTCGATAATTTTAGTATCTGAAGCCTCCAGAAAAAGCAATGTTGCGCTACCTGGGTGAAAATAACATTCTGGGCCATATTTTCCTTTTACAACCGTTCCCGTCCCTTGTACCGATGTTTTACTTTTCTCTTCTCCGGTAGCCATATGCTATTCCTTCATTCTTTAAAGTAATTCTATATGCAGGGCATCAGGCAGGGCAGTATAAACTGCAACAGTTTTACCTTCCGCATCGGTCCTGCCTTCAAATACTTTACCTTCACCGGTTGTTATCCTGTACCGGGTAAAAGGTAAAATCTCCCCGGACTCTTCATCTTTTGCAGTAAAAAACTCACTGAAACCGACGGGAAGCTCAGGTTTGTTTGCATCATAATCAGCTGCGCCCATTTTCTGCACATTGGCCGATTTCAGCAGAATATTCCCAGGGCAGCCCAGCTCGATATTGCCACCACTTAGCCTGATATACGCTCCCGCACAGTTCACCACCAGTTCCTCCGCCGCCGTGATTTCTACTCGCCCTTCCACGCTGGTCATGGTGATATCCTTTTTCGCCGTCGCCTCCAGCGCATCATCCTGCGCCTGGATTTCCATCTTTCCCTTCGCCGCAAACAGCTTCATCCCCGCCTTTCGCGCCAGCAGGCTGACGGCTTCTCCCGCCGCCACCGTAAAACGTTTCAGCGCGCTGATGTCCGTATTCTGCTGTGACACAATCCCCACACAGGCGCTACCCGAAGACAACCGTACCGCCTGCGGACTGCTGATGCTCACGCCCTGCGGCGCATTCAGCACTATCCCCGGCTGCGCCAGCTCTTTCAGCGCATCGTTCAGCGTCTGCTGGTTGCCGGTATCCGATGGCAGGGCCTGAGCCGATTCCGCTGCCGACGCCAGGCTTTTCGCAATACCCAGGGCATTTTCAAGCTGCGCAATCGCCTCCTCCATTGCCAGCATCCTGTCGCCTGCCGAAGGCTGTTTATCCGCACTGATAAACACCCCCGCACCGCCCCGGATGCTCACCCATTTATCCGTACGCAGTTCCGCACCCTCGCCCCGCAACTCCCTCTGCGCATTCACGTTATGCCCCAGGTTCAGCTGCGTCTTGCCGCCGTACTCGGTGCTGAGCTTGATATGCTCCTCGCCGCGCTTATCCTCCATTCGCAGCTTATTATTGGCCGGAGTACGAATCACATTGCGGGTGCTGTTTTTCTCCGTCACAGGGTCGACATGCCGCGAGTCGTGCAGCGCATGCGCAATATACGGCCGGTCAGGGTCGCCTTCGTGGAAAGCAATCGCCACCTCCGTGCCCTGGATCAGCGGGAAGTGAAAGCCGTACACGTCGCCGCCGTAGGGTTTGGCGAGACGCACCGGCATGCTTTCCTGACCCTGCCCTTTCTCCTCTCTGTCAGCGTCAAATTTCACCCGGTACAGGCCGGACGCATCCTGCCAGGCGTAGATATCATTCGCCTTCGCGCTGGTCACCCGTGCCGTCATGGTGCCAGTCACCTTCGGGCGCGGCAGCAGCGGCGGACGCCAGCACAATGTTTCGCTGTAGGGCACCGCCAGCAGGGTCACCCGCAGCGCCTCCCGGCGGCTGGCGGTAAAACCGGTGCCGGTGATTAACAGCGGATCCTGCACGGGCGCAGGCAGGGTCGGTGGGAGGCTGTCGGTAACGGTCAGCACCTGAGCCGGCGCCAGCCAGGCTGCAGTACTGCTCGCGGTAATGAGCGTCTGGTGAGCCAGAAAACGCTCATGGTCGAGACGGGCATAAAAGTTGGCGGTCTCCGTTTGCGGGTCGATTTTATCGCCACGCTCCCGGTGGCGAAGCTTATAGTGGTATACCTCACCATAAGTGATGCCTTCACCATTTCCCTGGGTCATATCCGCTGTTGCCGACTGGAGAACGCTCTGCGCATCGCGGGGGTTATAATCCCGGGTAGTAACGTTCGCCTCTACGACATTGTGCGTGATGTTCAGACCCCATATCGATTCCGCACCGCTGTCGCTCATCCCGGACGGGCTGTTTACAGGGAGTGTTTTATCGAACATCAGCGCCCGCTGCGCGTCGGCGAAGTGGACCACTTCGCTCTGGGCCTCTTCCTGCAGAGTGAAGAAATAAAATATCCCCACCTCTGCCAGCAGACGCTGGATAAATGCCAGGTCGCTCTCCTGATACTGATTAATTTGCTCGCGCCGCGGATAGTGTTGCTTGAGATTAAACTCATACTCCCAGTCATGCAGGTGATGTTCCTGCAATACCTGCTCCACCACCTCCGGCACCGATTTGTTGACGAAAAAACGATGGCTGCGAAACTGTTTATCCAGCAGGGAGAGAAAAGGCTGGAGGGTTATCTGATAGGTCGACTGATCTTCAGAACGATTGACGCGCCGGAAGGTGGTAATCACACCATGGACGCGTTTGCAGTCCGCCAGCTGCTGCAGTGCGCCGCCGCCCATCGTCAGCATGGCGGGTTTGCTCAGGAACTGTGCGGCATCGATGTTTTTCTCTGCGCTGGTAAACGTAATGGTGTAATAATAAAGTTCACTCAGCTTTTCTGCACCACTGAATTCTTCCACATCCAGCGATGCGGTACATGAAGGAATATCCAGCTGGTAACGGTTAAGGGTGGTGCCGGTAATTATTGAAAAGGTATCCATTATATTCCTGTTTTACTCCGCAGTAATGACCACCAAAAATCAATTAACAGGATGCACTGTTTAATTTTGTTTAATGATAATCATCTCATTCATCATAAATATATTTATGTGCATATCGATATCTCAGATACCCCACCAGGAATTTCATAACTAAAAGGAAACCCCAGAGATATTTATATTCACTGACTGCGAAATAAAAAAAGCAGCCAGAAACCGGAACCTTCAACGTTTATCGCCGCCAGCCTTTCTCTGGCACTGTCCTTAGCGCTATCCATACTGATCTCCTTTATCCATCCCCTTTCCTGCGCTTCATCCCCGCAGAGGCCCCGCGTTGCCGACAAGATTGACTGGCTGCAGGCACGCTACCGCCCATCGCTGTTTCCTGTTTATCAGGGACCCGTAGCGCACAGGGTCAGGCAGGCATAATGTTGTTGTTCAACGTCCGCGATCGGGTTCGCGGGTTACTCGGTTTCGTTTTTTAAGGCGTCAGACCCGGCTCCTGACGTATTAGCCGTGCCCGGCGTCAGACAGGCGTCCTTCTGCGGGACCAGACTGATCTCCACCCGGCGATTTTGCGCCCGCCCTTCTGGCGTCTCGTTGCTGGCGACAGGATGACTTTCGCCGTAGCCCTGCACCGCAAAACAGCTCTCCGGCACATCGCCGGTATCGCGCATCCAGTCGCGGACCGCCTCGGCACGCTTCAGGGAGAGCTGTTGATTGGATCTATCGTTGCCGATGCTGTCGGTATGGCCTGCCACCACGATCAGCCAGCCGGGTTTCGCCTTAATGCCCAGCAGCGAATTCACCAGCAGCTTTGTCGAACCCGGTTTCAGCGTCGATTTGCCGGTATCGAACAGCGCCATGCTATCGAGGCGGATCGTCTGCGGCCCCTGCACAACCTGCTTAATGACCGGACGCGGCGGCGGGGGCGGCGCCCAGTCATTGATAGCGGCTTCCACGAAGGGGATCAGCCGCATCCCCTGATACAGCCCCAGCCGGTAACGCAACGGCTCTCCCCGGCGCAGCCAGTCATCCAGCTGGCGGCTGTCGGTACGCAGACGCTGCTGCGCCTGCAGCTTCGGCGTCGGCGGCGTGCCGCTGAGGCGGTGATACACCGCCAGATGATCGCCGACGCTGCGCACCAGGCGCTGGTTGTTGATAAAGGAAGCCAGCATCGCCAGCGCCAGAAAGAGGAAGCCCACGCCAGCGGCAAGACCGGCATCGCGCATCCGGCGGCTGACCCCGTGGCGGTGCGGCAGTGACGACAGAAGAAGATCCGGCAGCGGGTGAGGACCTGGCGCCGCGGCGTTGCCCGGGGAGAGCGTGGTGATCCCGGCGATTTGCTGTTGCCAGAGGTTATTTGCCACCGCCGCCACCGGTGTCAGGCAGATGCCCGCGGCACACAGGTTCAGCGGAGGAAGTTCCGCCTGCCGGGCGCGGAATGGCCGGAAAAGAGCGTTTTCGGCCAAGGTCAGAATGCTCTCCAGCCACAGCGTCTGATGCAGGCGTGAGGCAGGGCTGCCCTCCCGCAGCCACTCGGCAACCGACTGGGGCACTTGACCCTTCTGCTGCACCTGGAAACCAGGCCTCTCCGGCGTGACGGTAAACCAGCGGCTTTCCCCTGCCTGGCCGCCTGGCGGCGTCACCCAGAACACGCTCCACACCGGCGGCAGACCGTTTAGCCAGGTTCGGCACTGAACGATACTCCGCCGCCAGTCGCGTAGCGACTGCGCCAGTTGCTCCCCGGAGGGGTGGTGCTCCGGTACCACCGCCAGCAGCACGGAAACCTGCGATACCAGCGCCGGACGCGCCGCCGCCAGGTACTGGGCCAGCAGCGGCAACTGCTCCGCGCTGTCTCCCCGTAGATACCAGCCGTGACGGGTTTCGCAGTGCGCCGAACGCCCGGGAAACAGACCGTCGGTATCCCCGCAGACCAGAACCACCGCCCCCTGAAAATCCTCGGGCGGCAGGACGATTTCCGATCGCTGACGGCTGACTGCCCGGCGACGCTGACGCCAGAGCGCCGCGCCGCCCACCAGCAGGATGCACAGACTGACGATCACCTGGTTGCCGATGGACAGCGGCCAGAAGCCCAGCACCAGCCACAGGGCCAGGATGACGGTCAGTAGCGTAAGCAGACGACGGGCGTTATCACGCATCTCTTATCCCTGCCCTGCTATCTTCGCCACCATCTGTGACAGCACGGCGGAGAAGGTCAACCACAGCGCGGCCAGCGCCACAATGCCAACCGCCCAGCCGCACCAGTACATCCGCCGTCCGCTGCGCAGCCGGGAGGCACGAACCACCACCGGCGCCTCCTGGGTCAGGCTGAACGGCGGGACCCGCGCGCCAAGCGCATGCGCCACGTCCTCACGCCGTTCGTCATCCTGGGCGCGGTACTGCCCGACAAACCCCAGTTGCAAAGTACGATAGAAACAAGTCAGCACTGCCGCATCCGCCGTGGGCTCTCGCAGCAGCTGGCGGATCCGTTCCCAGAGCTCTTCCCCGGCGTTGAGAGTGCTGAAAAAACGCGCCTGCAGCGGATCCTTGCGCCACCTGCGGTAGCCATCATCCTGACTGGCGCGGTTGAGGACGCTCTCATCGAGCAGCGCGCAGTAGGCATAGAGCATCTGCTCAGCGCTGGTGTCACTGATTCCTGCCGCCGTCAGCGCCTCGCGCGCCTCGGTCACCCATCGACAGGCCTGACGATAGAGCGCCTCGCCATCGGTCACCGGCTGGCCGCAGCGTAACTGGCTGACCATCAGCCAGCCCGGGTAAAAAGTTTTGTTGATCAGATCGCTTTCAGAGGTATTCATGAGCGCAGTACCGCAAAGAGTTCAAGTTTCACGTCGCCAAGCGATTCCGGGGTATAGAAGGTGCAGTTGCCGGCCTCCAGCATCGCGCGGGCGGCATCGGTGGAGAGATCCAGAGCGAAATATTGGTTTTCCAGACGTAGCGGAATGGCCGCCGGCACGTGGCTCAGCGGTTTGATCGCGATGCCGCTGAGGGCAATGTTGACGACCTCGGCGACATCATCATGGCTACCCGCCTTACAGAGCTGCGGAAAGCGGCTCTGTAGCTGGTGAGGGGGGAGTGAAGAGCGCACCGACAGATAAAAATCCGCCCCCTCGCGCAGTCGCGCATCGTGTAGCCTGCCCCGCCAGATCTCCCGGTCGGCGCCCTGCTCCAGAGCGATGGCGATCACCCTTGAGGGCAGGCTGACTTCGAGCAGCGTATCCAGCAGGGCAAACAGCGGCGGGAATACCTGCTCCGGCGAGGCATGCCGGTAGCGGGGGATAGCTTCCAGATGATGTTCAAGGGAGAAGGTCATCAGACTGCCGGCCAGCCTGGCCAGTTCACGATAGAGCAGCTCCGGATGGCGCGAAGGGTCCTGATGCAGCTCGCTGAGCACCGGCTCGGCGCTGTTCAGCGCGTTGAGCAGCCAGAACAGGGAAACATCCGCCACGGCAAAATCAGCCATCCGCGCATTGCTTTCACGGCGCATGGCCATCAGGCGTCTGCGTCGGGCCTGCAGGCGATGTAACAGCTCGCCCAGCTCACTGATCAGCGTCGGGCTTGCCGCCAGCGACAGCAGCGGCGGGATGAATTCCGGGTCAACGATCCACTGCCCCTGGGCATCGCGCACCAGACGCGCTACCGGGCAGGTAAGGAAGGCCGCATTTTCCTCGGTGGAGAGACGCAGCGTCAGCGCGTGCCGCAGAACGGCCAGCTCGCTGCGTTCATGGCCGGCCAGCTCCTGCACGGTCACCTGCTCGGCGCGCCAGCGGCGCGGGCGGGCGCTCTCCTGGCCGTCATCAAGATTGCCGCCGCTGGCGCTGAGCAGCGGCAGAGCAAGTACAACCTCCACGCTGTCCAGCATCACGCCCGATACATCACGGACCGGTGGCAGAGTATCCGCCAGCTCGGTGTCAATCAGCGTTCCGTCGGCGAAACGCACGATCAGCCGGGTGGCGTTGAGCCGGGAAAGGGTGAGCGCGCTGGCGTCAAACTCCGCGCGCAATACCCCCCACGGGTGGGCGAGCGCCATGCGGGAGACCGTATCGGCGACGTGCGCATCCCAGCGAGCCTGTTGCTGAAACTGCTGCGGGACCAGAAAAGCCCCGTCGCGCCATAATGGGCGGAAAATCTTCATTGCACCTCCTGTGCCTTTCGCTTTCATCTGTTTGCAGACAGGACCAAATGCCGCGGCGGATATCCTTCATCCGCCGTACGTTCGCCTCAGCCTCTGCCTTTGCTCTGGCCTGTTCATCACTAGCGGTTTTTCTCCCGAACGTCGTTCGGCTCGATTTATTGCCTGCCGCTTCAGGGAAAGGAAATATCAACTCTGCCCGCGAGGGTTTAGAAGTCAGATGGTATTCTTTGTACAAGGGAGGTTTATCATAAAGCGAAAAAGCCAGGGGAGGTAACGCCTGGCCCTAAATAATATCTGAATTCAACCTACGGCTGCTTTTATGGCTCTTGTTTAATCCATTGAGAAGGAATATTCCATAAGCTATCGTTTTATTATTTCCCCATTGAATGTTAATTAGCGAATTAGTCTCTCCGTCAGGCTTATTTATATTGATCTTAAATATAAATAATAAAAATATCATCGCAATCGATATAGCTTCATTAGCGCTGAGGCCAAAGCGTTCCCCGGCATCAGAGAGATGCCCGGAGGGTTGCCCCGCCCCACCCGGCCATTGCCAGGCGCTGAATTACCCCGTATTTTGGTTTTCCGCTCCGCTGTGGGCGGGTATCAGGGCGAACGAGAGAGAGAAAATGAAACCGCTATTTGTCTATGGGACGCTCTGTCCCGGTCGCAGCAATGCGCATATTCTGGAGGCGATCGGGGGCGAGTGGCGTCCCGGCTACGTCACCGGCACCTTTTACGCGCGCGGCTGGGGCCCAGCCGCCGATTTTCCGGGGATCGTCCTCGACGCTCACGGCCCGCGGGTCAACGGCTATCTGTTCCTGTCCGATCGGCTGGCGGCGCACTGGCCCATGCTGGACGACTTTGAGGAGGGGTACGATCGGGTGCCGGTGGAGGCGACCACCGACGATGGACAGCAGGTCAGCGCCTGGATTTATCAGCTTCAGCCCCGGGAGTAATCCCCGCCGCGAACGCGCTGTACAATACAGCAGCCCAGCGCGTTCACGGCTTTGCGGTCAGTCCGCCAGGCTTTCCGCCACTGGAGTCACCAGCGCCTTCTTCTCAGCCCAGCAGGCAACGTTATCGAGCACCAGTTGCGCCATCGCCGCGCGGGTACTCCAGGTGGCGCTGGCCATATGCGGTGTGACGACCACATTACTGCGCTGCAGCAGCCCGGCCGGTACCGCCGGTTCATGGCTGAAGACATCCAGCCCCGCCCCGGCGATAATCCCGCTCTCCAGCGCGGCAACCAGCGCGGGCTCATCAATCACGCTGCCGCGCGAGATATTGATGAGGATCCCTTTCTCCCCCAGCGCCGCCAGCACCGGCTGGTTAATGAGCCCCTGGTTTGCCGCCGTTCCCGGCGTGCAGATAACCAGAAAATCACTCTCCGCGGCCAGGGTCAGCAGATCTTCCCGCCAGGCATAATTTAGCGCCGGGAGACGCTTGCGGTCATGATAAGCAATCTGCATGGCGAACCCCTCGCAGCGCCGGGCGATGGCCTGGCCGATGCGCCCCATGCCCACGATGCCGACCCGCGAACCGGAGACTTTTTGCGTCCACGGAAAACCGCCCGCCGCCCACTCGCCCGCTTCGATAAACTTGTGGGCGGCGACGATCTGCCGCGAGGTCGCCAGCATCAGGCCCAGCGCCAGATCCGCCACATCGTCGGTTAACACCCCCGGCGTATGGCTGACCCGCACCTGGTGCTCTGCAGCCGCCTGCACATCCACGCCGTCATAGCCGACGCCAAAGACGGCGATCAGCTCCAGCGCGGGCAGGCTGGCGATCAGCTCTCGCGTCACGGTGGCTTCGCCGTTGGTGATGAGCACGGTAAAGGTGCCGGCCAGTGCGCGAAAGTCGGCGTCGGTGAGTGCTGTCAGCTCCACGAGGTGATAGCGTCGCGCCAGTTCCGCGGTCAGGGCATCCGGGAGCGAGGCCTGTTTTAACACGTTCAGTTTCATAGCTTATCTTCTTTCAGAGAGTGGAAGGCGGAGGGTTTCTGGCCGCTCCGGGAGACGATGATGCCGATAACTCCGCCGAGGGCCAGCGCCACGGCGACGATCAGCAGTCCGGAGTGATAGCTGTTGGTCAGGTCCTTAATCTTCCCGAGCAGCGGCGGCAGGCCTAAGCCGACAAAATTGGCGATGGTGTTGATAAATGCAATGGAGGCCGCGGCCGCCACGCCCGCCAGCTTCTCGGTGGTCACCGCCCAGAACACCGGCGTTAGCGCGAAATTAAAGCCCACGGTGAGCACCAACAGCAGATAGGCAACCAGCAGGTTGCCGGCATAGATGGCGACCGCCAGCGAGAGACCGGCCAGAATCAGCGGCAATCCCATATGCCATGCCCGCTCGCCGGTCAGATCCGAATGACGGCCATTGAGGTACATAAACAGGCAGGCGAAAATAAACGGCACCGCGGACAGCAGACTAATGACCACATCGCTCTGCTCGCTGACCATACTTTTGAGGATCAGCGGTAAGAAAAGCGTGATACCAATGGAACCGAACGCCTGCAGAAACCAGACCAGACTCAGCAGGAGTACCACTTTATTTTTCAGCGCACTGAACCAGGAGGCGTGTTGATTGACCACCGCGCCGCGGTTATCAGCGGCAATCTGCGCCGTCAGCCAGCCTTTCTCCGCCTCAGAGAGCCAGGCCGCCTTTTGCGGGCTGGAAGGCAGCAGCCAGAGCACCAGCGCCCCCAGCACGATGGCGGGAACGCCTTCAATGGCGAACAGCCAGCGCCAGCCGGCAACATCGGCAATGCCATGCATATTTAAAATCAGCCCCGAGACGGGCAGCCCGATGATCGACGCCAGCACCGATCCCATATAAAAGAACGACATCGCCCGCGCCCGGTTGCGCTTCGGAAACCAGCAGGAGATATAGTAAATAATCCCTGGGGTGAATCCCGCCTCCGCCATGCCGAGTAAAAAACGCATAATATAAAGCTGGGTCGGCGTCTGGACGAACGCCATGCCGGCGCTCACCATTCCCCAGGTGATCATTATTCTGGCGATCCAGATCCGCGCCCCCACCCGGGTCATGATCAGGTTGCTGGGAATTTCGAAAATAATATAGGAAATATAAAACATGCCGACCCCAAGGCCGTACATGCTGGCCGTTAATCCCAGATCGGCGTTCATTTGCAGCGCGGCAATTGAAATATTGGTTTTATCAAGATTGGCGACAAAATAGCAGATAATAATAAAGGGGATGATTTTGCTGTTTAGCTTTTTTAATGTAGAAGTACAGAGTTCAATGCTCATAATAATAACCCCATGACTTTGCCTCGGGCAGGGGAAGACCGCCCGCGCCAGGCAAAGATTGATATTAAGAATCGCAGCAGGTATTAACCGGGGACTACCACTCGGCGACCACGCCATCGGCAAGGCGCCAGACGGGGTTCCGCCAGTCAGGAGCGCGTCGGCTCATCTCAATCACTTTCTCTTCGTCGATGTCGACCCCCAGCCCCGGTTTCATTAACGGCTTAAAGTACCCCCCCTCCATATTGAAATCGGCTTTGTTTTTCACGAAGTCGAGTAACTCGGCGCCCTGGTTATAGTGGATCCCCATGCTCTGCTCCTGGAAGACAGCGTTGTAGGAAACAAAGTCCACGTGCAGACAGGCGGCCAGCGCGATGGGGCCTAACGGGCAGTGCGGAGCCAGCGACACGTCCGCCGCTTCCGCCATACCGGCGATTTTGAAGCATTCGGTGATGCCGCCGGCGTGAGAGAGATCGGGCTGCAAAATAGCCAGGCCGCCGGCCTCCAGCACCCGCTTGAACTCAAAGCGCGAGAACATGCGCTCGCCGGCGGCCAGCGGGATCGCAGTTTGCGCCGCCAGCCGCGGGTAGTACTCCGCCTGCTCGGCCAGCACCGGCTCTTCGATAAACAGCGGCCGATAGGGTTCCAGCTCTTTAATCAGCAATTTCGCCATCGGCGCGCTGACGCGACCATGGAAATCGAGGCCAAATTCAATGTCGTTGCCAAATGCTTCGCGGATCTGCGCCACCGTGTTCACCGCCGCATCCACCGTGCGCGAACTGTCAATCATCCCCATTTCCTGACAGCCGTTGAGTTTGAAGGTATCAAACCCCATCCCGCGCAGCGTCTTAATCCCGGCAATGACCTCGGCAGGCCTGTCTCCTCCCACCCAGCTGTAGGCTTTGATTTTATCGCGCACCAGGCCGCCCAGCAGCTGCCAGACCGGCGCATTTAACGCCTTCCCTTTGATGTCCCACAGCGCCTGGTCAATACCGGCGATCGCGCTCATCAGGATCGGTCCGCCGCGATAAAAGCCGGCGCGGTACATGACCTGCCACAGATCGTTGATCCGCGCCGGATCCTGGCCAATCAGATAGTCCCCCAGCTCATGTACCGCCGCCTCCACGGTGCGCGCCCGGCCTTCGACGATCGGCTCGCCCCAGCCGACTATCCCCTCGTCGGTTTCAATCTTGAGGAACATCCAGCGCGGGGGTAAACGCCAGGTGGTCAGTTTGGTTATTTTCATTTCACAGCCTCTTGATACGCCCTAACAAATGCGGCGGCCTGCTCTGCGGTCCGCGTTACCGGCTGACCGGCGCGATAGAGATCGCTGCCCAGCCCCGCGCCCGCACAACCGGCCTCGATCCATTGCGCCAGGTTTTCCGGCGTGACGCCGCCGACCGCAAATACCGGCACCGACGCGGGCAAAACCGCTTTCAGCGCCCTGATGTAGTCGGGACCAAACGCCGAAGAGGGAAAAATCTTCAGCGCCTGCGCCCCGGCCTCCAGCGCGGTAAACGCCTCGCTTGCCGTCGCGCAGCCGGCGCAGACGGTCATCCCGTGCCCGACGGCCCGGCGGATCACCGCCGGCTGCACATTGGGGGTCACCACCAGCCGCGCCCCAAGCTGCGCCAGCCGATCGACCTGCGCTTCCTGCAGCACCGTTCCGGCGCCAATCAGCGCCTGCGCGCCGTAGGCCTCGACCACGGCCGGGATGCTCTGCTGCCATTGCGGTGAATTGAGCGGGATCTCCACGGTGTCGAACCCGGCGGCGATCGCCGCGCCGACGTGCGCCAGCGCCTCGTCAGGGGTGATGCCGCGCAGAATAGCGATCAGCGGAAGTGAGGTTTGCCACTGCATGTACGATGCTCCTTATACCAGCCAGAAAGGCATCGTCGCCCGACACTGTCGTCACCTGGCGGCCCAGCAGCTGAAATGCCTGCTGATAGCGCGCGGAGAGGGACGGGCCGGCAACGATCGCGATAGCCTGTTCGTCGGCAATGAAGGCGCGCATGCTGGCCACCTCCGCGCCAATTAACAGGCCGGATAGATACTCGCTCACCTGCTCCCGGGCCAGCGCCCCCAACAGGTGCGCGGCGCGGGTCTCAAAAAGCTGTGGCAACACCGCGGGCGCGGCCAGGCCGCGCGCCAGCCCGGCGTGAAAGGCCGCCGGCGCAGCCTGCTGCTCGGGTAATCCCGCACCGATCAGGGAGTGCGTCAGCAGCAGATGGTGCAGTTCGCCGGTCATCACCGTGCGAAAGTCCTCAATCCGCCGGCCGTCGGTTTTGACCCATTTGCAATGGGTGCCGGGCATGACGTACACCGCCGCAGGGGCCAGCAGGCGTGCGCCGAGGAGCTGTGTCTCTTCGCCGCGCATGACGTTGTGGTGGTCTTCGCGGGAAGTGCAAAGCCCGGGGACAATCCAGATCCCTTCATCTACGGCGGTCAACTGGTTGCCAATGGCCGTGAAATCGGCGGGAAGCGGTAAATAGGGCGCGTTCTTCCAGCCCACGTTGCTGCCTACCATTCCCGCCATGACCACTGGGGTACGCCCCTCGCGCCAGCCATGGATTTGTGTCGCTAACACCGCTGCCGGCGATTGACCGTTCAGGCGGGCGATCCCCGCCGCCGACTGTCGGCTGTCGAGGCAGCGTTCGCCCTCAAACAGCCAGGCGCGAAAATTGGTCGATCCCCAGTCAACAGCGATGTAGCGAGATGTCATGTGATTTCCTTCAGTCTTCGTGTCGGGCTGGCGATCATGGTGAGCGCCGCCTGCTCTGCCGCGTTGCTGTCCTGATGGCGAATCGCATCGAACAGCGCTTTATGTTCCTGGAGCGTTTGCGGCATGTTGGCCTCATCCCCCATCCAGGTCCGTTCAAATATCGCGCGCTGCAGCGAGCTAATCGCCACGCTGAGCTGCTGCAGCACCGGGTTATGCACTGACGCCAGCACCGCTTCGTGATAGCGAATGTCGGCTTCATTAAAGGCATCGCGCTGCTGGTTGTTGGCGATCATGTCATTCAGCGCCGCCTCAATCTGCGCCAGATCGCTGGAGGTGGCCCGCTCTGCCGCCCAGCGGGCTATCGCCGGCTCCACCAGATTACGCACTTCGCTCATCGCCGCGATGAGCCCCGGGTCTTCATCCTGTTCCAGCGCCCATTGCAATACGTCGCTGTCGAGGAAATTCCACTGGCTGCGCGGCGCGACGAAGGCGCCGCGATAGCGTTTCATCTCAATCAAGCGCTTCGCCTCCAGCGAGCGAAAGACTTCGCGGATGATGTTGCGGGAGGTGGCAAACTCCTCGCACAGCTCAGCCTCCGCCGGTAGCGCCGCGCCGGGAAGATATTTGCCGCTCACAATCTGGCGGCCCAGGGTCACCATCAGCCGATCGGTTTTAGTCAGGTTCATAGCGTGTCCTTAACGGGGTTATGCCCGGTTACTTTACTCCGTTCAGCGCATTTCCACCCGGTCTGGTAGTACAAACGTGAACCTGTTCATCCTTGCCTGCGACACATAGTAGTACTATTAATAAAAATTGTACTACAATCTAGATCACAAAAAAGACAATCCATAACAAAAAAGGATCGTCGGCATGCCAAAAATGGTGGCGACGATCCTTCGCCGGGGACGGGAAAGATGAGCCTGCGAGGCGGGGTTAACGCGGCTTCGGCGGGGGGCTGTCAGGCTAATCGGGGTAACGAACGGTAGGTAGTCTGGCGTCGTTTCGGCCAATGCAGGTATACTTGGCAGATGTTTCCTCAGTTTCAGACATGCAGATGACAAAACTCACCTTACAAGAGCAGATGCTCAAAGCCGGCCTGGTCAGCAGCAAAAAAATGGCTAAAGTCCAGAGAACGGCGAAAAAATCCCGCGTTCAGGCCCGTGAGGCCCGGGAAGCGGTGGAAGAAAATAAAAAAGCTCAGCTGGAGCGCGATAAGCAGCTCAGCGAGCAGCAAAAGCAGGCGGTGCTGGCGAAAGAGTATAAAGCCCAGGTGAAGCAGTTGATCGAGATGAACCGCATTACGGTCGCCCGGGGCGATATCGGCTTTAACTTCACCGATAATAATCTGATCAAAAAAATCATGGTCGACAAGACCACCCAGACCCAGCTGATTAACGGCCGTCTGGCGATTGCCCGCCTGGCGGTGGATAACAAGCCCGAAGGTGAATACGCGATTATTCCGGCGGTGGTGGCCGAGAAAATCGCCCAGCGCGACGCCAGCAGCATCGTGTTGCACAGCGCCCTGAGTCAGGATGAGCAGGATGAAGACGATCCGTACGCCGACTTTAAGGTGCCCGACGATCTGATGTGGTAACCCCGGGCTTTCTCGCCGCGGGCGATCAGAACGGGCTCGCCTGCTGGATATGCATCAGCTCATGGCTGACGGGGTGGACAAAGCGCAGTTCGCTGGCGTGCAGCATCAGCCGCGGAGCCTGTTCCGTGCCGGGCAGCTCCCGGCCACCGTACAAATCGCAGCCAAGGATCGGATAGCCCAGCAGCTGGCAGTGGATGCGCAGCTGATGGGTGCGCCCGGTCTCCGGGGTAAGCGCCACCCGGGTTAACGCCAGCGCCCTCTCCCCATCCCGTGACTGATACAGGCGGTCAATGACCCGATAGCGCGAACGCGCCGGTTTGCCGTGCCGGGCGCAGAGCGACATGCGCGGGAAACGGGCCGGATCTTTGGCGATTGCCGCCTCCACGATCCCCTCGTCTTCCGCCAGGTGGCCGCACAGCAGCGCCGTATAGACCTTTGCCACCGTGCGCTGGCTGAACTGCTGACACAGCAAGGCGTTAACGTCTTTGTTGCGGGCCACCACCATCAGACCGGAGGTACCGAAGTCCAGGCGGTGCACCAGGGTGCAGCCCGGAAAGCGCTGAACCAGCCGGTGATGCACGGAGTCAAGGTTGCGCGGATCTTTGCCCGACAGGCTCAGCAGCCCGGCGGGTTTATTGATCAGCAGCAGGTGTTCGTCCTGATACAAGAGGGTGATCTGTTCGCGGCACGGCGGCGCGACAAAGGTATCGATAATGGTGGACATCAGGCGGCCCGAAGAAGGAGTGGCTGGCGATAGTACCCCATTTTGGCCGCCGGCACGATGCTGGCGCACAATCCGCCCTCGCGGCGGCGTCATTTATCACCCACACTTATCGCAAAGGCATGGCCTGCACAGGCAATGTGCTTTACACTGCGCGCTGCAAAATTTGTGTTAACCAACGAGTAATACGGTAATGGCGATGAACGGAACAATCACAACGTGGTTTAAAGATAAAGGTTTTGGATTTATCAAAGATGAAAACGGCGAAAATCGTTATTTTCACGTGATTAAGGTCGCCAATCCTGATCTTATCAAGAAAGACGCGGCGGTGACTTTCGAACCTACCACCAACAATAAAGGGCTGTCGGCCTACGCGGTGAAGGTCATTCCGGAGAGCAAATATATCTATATTGCCGGCGAGCGGCTGAAGCTGACCTCCATTAAATCCTATGTGGTGTACCATGAGGAGGAGCCGGTCGAGACCCGCGTCGATAAAGAAAACGCGGTGCTGTCGGTCGGGCTGCTGATGAACAGCATCCGGCCAAAATCCACAGTGCAGCCGGGAGAGATGCGTTCGGTGAAAAAGCTGGCGATCACCACCTTTCAGGGGACAACCCTGATCTTCTCGGAAGACGAAATCGATATCGATGCCACGGTAAAACTGCTTAAGGTGTAAGCCCCGGCGCGCGGTTTCCCGCGCGCCCGAAGACCTGCCCGATATGCTACCCGCCATCGCCCCTCGCCGGACGGGGCGATGGCGCCAGACAGCCGATAAGGATGCCGCCGCCATGCCCGTAAATTTTGACTTCAACGATCTCTACGCCTTTCGCGCCCTGATGGAATATGGCAGTTTTCGGCTGGCGGCCGAATCCATCTGCCTGTCGCAGTCGGCCCTTAGCCGACGCATCGAAAAGCTGGAGACGGCGCTGGGCAACCGGCTGTTCGAACGTACCACCCGGCGGGTGACCCTCACGCTGTATGGGCAGAATTTTGCCGAACGTTCGGAGCAGCTGCTGGCCCATGTCGAGACGGTGCTGGCGGATATCAGCCAGGTCAGCAAGGCGCGCACCGGGCTGGTGACGGTGGCGACGGTGCCCTCCGCCGCCTACTACTTTATGCCGGAAATCATTCGCAGCTTTCAGGCGCGTTATCCCCAGGTGCGCATCCGGTTGACTGACAGCAGCGTCGGCAATGTGATCGAGGCGGTCAGCAGCGGACAGGCTGACTTTGGCCTCTGTTTTGCCAAAAACCTGCCAGCCAGTCTCGAATTCACGCCACTGGCCGACGACCGCTATGTGGCCGCCTGTCGGTACGATCATCCGCTGGCGCGCAAGACGCACCTTAGCTGGCAGGCGTATTTTGAACAGGATTATATTGGCCTGGATCGGGTCTCGGGCAACCGGACGCTGCTTGACCGGGAGCTGGCGCATCTGACGCCGGCGCGGCCAAGTATCTGCGAAACCCGCCACGTCACCACGATGCTGGGGATGGTGGAAGCGGGCATCGGCATTGCCGCCGTGCCCGCGATGTCGATGCCCGCCGGGGAGCATTCCGTTCTCCGCGCTGTGCCGCTCACTGACCCGGTGGTCACGCGTACGGTAGGCCTGATCCGCCTCAGCGGCCGTATTCAGTCCTACGTGGCGGCAGAGCTGGAGAAGCTGATTATTGAACAGTATCCTTCTGGCTGACCGGCGCGGCGGCTGCCACGCTTCGCATACCGGTGGCGTGGATGGTCTCCTGCGCCGCCGGTGAGGCCAGATACGCCAGCAGCGCCTTGCCTTCCTGCGGGTGGTCGGCGCTGATGGTCACCGCCCCGGCAAAGCGGGTGATGTACTGCAGGTTATCCGGCAGTTCGCCAACGAAGGTCACGCCGGGTACCGGCAGCAGTTCGCTCACCTGCTGAAAACCGATCGCATACCGTCCCTTCGCTACTTCCGAGGCCACCGGAATGCGCTCCACCATCTGCGCTTTGCTCTGCATCGCGTCATCAATGCCCAGGGTGTGGAACAGCGTCGAGCTAACATAGCGTCCGCTGGCGCTGTCGGAGTAAGCGACCGACGGCGCCGCCAGCAGCGTCGCCCGCAGCTGGTCTGCGCTGTGGATAGCCGGCAGCGGCGCCCCCGCCTTCACCACCACGCCGATCGGCGAGTCGGCCAGCTCCCGGCGCGAATCCGGTTGTGTACGGCCCGCTTTCTCGAGGCTGGTCAGCGCGTCCCCGACCATAATCACCACGTCCGCGTGTTCGCCCCGCGCCAGGCGGTTAGGGATCGCCTGCGGCGTTTTCCCCATCGACGGGCCGGGGATCACCACGAGGTGGTTGCCGGTTTGTTTTTCCCACGCCGGGGCCAGCTTTTCCAGCGCCGCTTTGAAGCCGCCGGAGATCATCACGGTGACCTCTGCGGAGAGCGCGCTGCCGCCGGTGGCGGCCAGCAGCAGCGTGGCCAGCAGGGTTCCTGTCGTTTTACGCATCATCTTCTCCCTGATTAACGTGCTGTCTGCAGCGCAACGGCGCTACGGCGATAGAGATAACAGGTGGCCAGCAGGCCGCAGACCGCGGCAAAGCTCATCCAGTAGCCGGGAGACGCTTTATCACCGGTATACTCGATCAGCGCCGTGGAAATCACCGGCGTGAAGCCGCCAAATACCGCGGTCGCCAGGCTGTAGGCCAGCGAGAAACCTGCCACGCGCACTTCGGCGGGCATAATTTCGGTCAGCGCCGGGATCATTGCCCCGTTGTACATGCCGTAGATAAACGACAGCCACAGCAGCACGCTCAGCATCATCAAAAAGCTCGGCGCGTTCGCCAGCAGGGTCAGCGCAGGCCAGGCGGTAGCCAGCGCCAGCAGGGTCATGGCAATCAGCACCGGTCGGCGGCCAAAGCGGTCAGACAGCGCCCCGCCCACTGGCAGCCAGAAGAAGTTGGAAATCGCCACCAGCAGCGTAACCAGCAGGCTGTCAGAGGCGCTGAGCATCAGCACCTTTTTACCAAAGGTCGGCGCATAGACGGTGATCAGGTAGAACGCGGTGGTGGTCATCGCCACCATCATCATCCCGGCGATAACCACCTGCCAGTTCGCCAGCAGCGTGGCGAACACCTGGCGCATCGCCAGATGATGGCGGCGGGCCGTAAACTCCTGGGTCTCCTCCAGCTTACGGCGCAGGACAAAAATGAACGGTACGATCAGGCAGCCGAAGACGAACGGAATGCGCCAGCCCCAGCCGCTGATGGCGCTCTGCTCCAGCACCGCGTTGAGGGCAAAGCCCATCGCGGCCGCCACCATGATGGCAACCTGCTGACTACCCGACTGCCAGCTGGTGTAAAAGCCTTTGCGGCCCGGCGTGGCGATCTCGGCCAGATAGACCGACACCCCGCCCAGCTCGGCGCCAGCGGAAAAGCCCTGCAGCAGACGGCCGATCAGCACCAGCAGCGGCGCCCACAGGCCAATGGTCTGGTAAGAGGGGATCAGCACGATCAGGAAGGTGCCGGTGGCCATGATCGACAGGGTGACGATCAGCCCCTTGCGCCGCCCCACCTTGTCGATGTAGGCGCCAAGAACGATGGCGCCGATGGGGCGCATCAAAAAGCCGGCGCCAAAGACCGCGAAGGTCATCATCAGCGAGGCGAATTCACTGCTCGCCGGAAAAAAGGTATGTGCGATGTAGGTGGCATAAAACCCGAACAGGAAAAAGTCGAACTGTTCGAGAAAGTTACCGGACGTGACGCGCAGGATGGCGCCGATCCGGTCACGGGTACTCATCAGTGAGGTTGTCGAATGCATGCAGGTCTCCAGTTTGTTATCCACGCGTTGTCGCGCGCCTGTTGCTGAAGACTGAAACAGAACCGGGAACGAAATAAGCGTAATAAACGCATCCATTAATGCATTTTACGCATGAATAACATTTAACTAATTAACATTACTTTTACATACAATCATTTAACACATGCCGTGCTAACCACGCCGCGGGTGACGGCGAAAAAGTCAGTTTTCCGTTTTGTGACCGAGGCCAGGATACGTCGCCGTGGGTTGACGGCATAAAAACCCTGGCCTGGGGTGAGGATACACGCTGCCGGCCGCAAAGCGCGTCAGGAAGCGGAAGCGGCGGACTCCCCCACCAGCGTCTGCAACAGAGCGATCAGCCAGCGGGTAGCCTCGCGTTTCCCGCTGCGTTGGTGAGCGTAAATCTTGACGTCAAACGGCGGAACCGGAAACGGCAGCGGGAAAATGGTCAGCCGGGCGGCGCGGGCCATCGTCTCCGCCGCTCGCCGGGGCAGCGCCATCAACAGGTCGCTCTGCTCAATAATGAAGGGCGCGCTCAGCATCGAGGGGGTTTTCATCGCCACCTGCCGCGAATAGCCCTGCCGCTCAAGCTCACAGTCCAGGACCCCCTGCTGCTCATTCCACGGGGTCACCACCAGATGACGGGCCGCAAGGTAGGCGTCCAGGGTCAGCGCCGTCCGGTCGGCCTGGCTGATGACCACATATTCGTCCCGCAGCCAGTTAATCTCCTCAAGATCGGGATGGGCTGGCTCGTCAGGGGTATTGAACCCGAGGGCCAGGTCGACCTCGCCCGCCAGCAGCTCGGTCAGCGCCGGGCTGTGGGGCAGATAACGGAGCTCAAACCGCAGCCCAGGCGCCTCACGCTGCAGGTGGTGCATCAGCGTCGGAAAGACGCAGAACGCGGTGAAATCGGTGATCGCAATCTGCATGCAGTCGGTGCTGGCGGCCGGCACAAACGCCGCCGGCGGCGTCAGCTCCTGGTTAAGAAACTTCAGCGCCGAAGCAATAGAGGGCGCCAGCTGGCTGGCATAGACGCTGGGGCACATCCGGTGCCCTTCGCGATAGAACAGCGGGTCGTTGAGGGCGCTGCGCAGCCGGGAAAGCGCGTGGCTCAGCGCCGAGGTGCTCATCGCCAGCTCTTCCGCCGCCAGGCGCACCGAGCGGGAGCGATAGACCGCGTCAAAGACCGGCAGCAGGTTGAGGTCAATCCGGCGCAGGACAGGATGCATAATATTCATCGTTTGCTGATTTCATTGCACTTAATTCTTTTCACAATACCGCTTATCCTCAGGGTCAGCAATTTTGCTCTCTCTTTTGACTATTGATACAGGACGCCCCATGAGCATCACGATCCGCCAGGCCACCCCGGACGACGCCACCGCTATTTACGACATGATTTATGAACTCGCGGTCTACGAGAAAGCCCCTGAAGAGGTGGTGACGACGGCAGAGGAGATCAGAGAGACGCTGTTTGCCAGCGGCAGCAAAACCGAAGCGCTGATCTGCGAGGTGGCGGGCAAAGCGGTGGGCTACGCGGTGTTCTTCACCAGCTATTCCACCTGGCTTGGACGCAATGGTATCTATATGGAGGATCTGTACGTCACCCCCGACTTTCGCGGGATAGGCGCCGGAAAAGCGCTGCTGAAAACCATCGCGCAATATGCTGTACAGCGTCAGTGCGGGCGTCTGGAGTGGAGCGTGCTCGACTGGAACCAGCCGGCGATTGATTTCTATCTGAGCATTGGCGCGCAGCCGCAGGATGAGTGGGTGCGTTATCGCCTCACGGGCGATGCGCTGCGGGCCTTTGCGGAGTAAAGCGGCTCGCCAGCAGGTCGGCGCCAGGCGTCGACCTGCTGGCCGCGGATCAGGCTTCGACCGCGCTATTCTGCAGCTGCGGACCGGCCAGCGCCAGACGCGCGCCCGCTTCGGTATCGCTGTACTGCTTAAAGTTATCCATAAACAGCTGAGCCAGGCTCTCGGCCTTCTCCTGCCACTTATCCGCTGAGCTCCAGCCATTGCGCGGATCCAGCACCGCGCTGTCTACCCCTGGAATGCTCTGCGGGATCGCAAGACCGAACACCGGGATGGCCTCATCGCGCAGCGGGCCGGTAGTGCCGTTGAGGATCGCGCTAATGATGCTGCGGGTATCGCGCAGCGACAGGCGTTTGCCCTCGCCGTTCCAGCCGGTGTTGACCAGCCAGGCTTCCGCACCGGATTCCGCCATCTTCGCCGCCAGTACGCTGGCGTACTGGGTTGGGTGAAGCAGCAGGAACGCCGCGCCATAGCAGGCGGAGAAGGTCGGCGTCGGCTGGGTAATGCCGCGCTCGGTACCCGCCAGCTTCGAGGTGAAACCCGACAGGAAATGGTACTGCATCTGCTCGGTGGTCAGACGGGAGACCGGCGGCAGGACGCCAAACGCGTCGGCGGCAAGGAAAATCACCTTCGACGGATGGCCCGCACGGGACACCGGCTTGACGATATTGTCGATATGCGACAGCGGATAGGAGACGCGGGTGTTTTCGGTTTTGCTGCCGTCGGCATAATCCACGCTGCCGTCAGCGCGCACCACCACGTTTTCCAGCAGCGCATTGCGGCGGATGGCGCCATAAATCTCCGGCTCCGCCTGCGGGTCGAGATTGATGGTCTTGGCGTAGCAGCCGCCTTCAAAGTTAAACACGCCGTCATCGTCCCAGCCGTGCTCGTCATCGCCAATCAGCTGACGATGCGGATCGGTCGACAGGGTGGTTTTGCCGGTCCCGGAGAGGCCGAAGAACAGCGCCACGTCCCCTGCTTCGCCACGGTTGGCCGAGCAGTGCATCGACGCGATGCCTTTCTGCGGCAGCAGGTAGTTCATGACCGAGAACAGCCCTTTCTTCATTTCGCCGCCGTACCAGGTGCCGCCGATGAGCTGAATACGCTCGCTGAGATTAAAGGCGACGAAGTTCTCGGAGTTCATCCCCTGCGCCTGCCAGTTGGCATTGGTGCAGCCCGCGCCGTTGAGCACCACGAAGTCTGGCGTAAAGCTGGCCAGCTCGTCTGCGCTCGGCACGATAAACATGTTTTTGACAAAGTGAGCCTGCCACGCCACCTCGGTAACGAAGCGTACGCCAAGGCGAGTGTCCGGGCTGGCGCCGCACCAGGCGTCGATGACGTACAGTTTTTTACCGCTCAGCTGGCCCGCGACCAGGCTTTTCAGGCTGCGCCACACGTCTGGCGATAACGGTTTATTGTCATTGCGGCCGAGGCCGGAGTCTGCCCACCAGACGGTGTCGCGAGTCTGTTCGTCGCGGACGATATATTTATCGCGCGGTGAACGGCCGGTGAAGATCCCGGTATCAACAGCCACAGCGCCAGAGTCGGTCATCACGCCGCGGGCCGCGCCGGTCAGCTCAGGAGCGGTTTCATGTGCAATAAGCAAATCGTAATCAGGGTTGTAAAAGAATTCGCCGCTTGCATTAATCCCCAGCTCCTGCAGAGCCATTTTAACTGATTCAATTTGTTGTGACATGGAACTCCTGACAAACTATTTAAGGTAAGAGGCCTGGGTTATTCATTGCTTTCGTCATCGTCGCCGGCGATTTAATAAGATAAGTCCTGGACAATAAAATAAAGCAATAAATAACCGTGAGTCGCGATTTCATATCGTGCTCATGTAGGGTCGCCGATATGCATTCATAAATCTCAACTTTCCAAAAAATGTTAACACCTGTCGATAATTATGTTAATTGCATAGTTTCTATGCGCTATGCTAAAATTGCATAGCCTTTATTACGTTTTTGAGGACTGGATCGGTGTTGGCAAATCTGGAAGTAAAATGGCTGTATGATGTGATTGCCCTCGAGGAGTCGCGCAGCTTTACCCTGGCGGCCAAAGCCCGCAACATCTCTCAGTCCTCGTTCAGCCGGCGCATCCAGTCGCTGGAGGCCTCCCTCGGATTCAGCATCTTCGATCGTAGCGCCAACCCCCTGCAGCTGACCAACCGCGGGAAAATTTTTGTCGGCTATGCGCGAAATATGCTCGATGACATGGATTTTCAGATCAGTCGTATTAAGGGGTTAAATAACACGACCCAGAAAATAAGAATCGACGCGGCCCCTTCGCTGTCGGTGTTATTGCTGCCGGAAATCATCGCCGGTTACACCGACCGTAAAAATAAGACTTTTCATGTTGAATCGATTAACGTCAACGACGCCGTATTTAATCTGAAAGAGGGAAAAAGCGATTTTATCCTCTCCTTCTATAATGAAGAATTAATGAACTATCCGTTTATTAATCATAAAATTTTTGATTCTTACCTGCACCTGGTCTCCCCCTGCGACGAACATGGCCGCCCGCTGTTTCATTTACATCGCGGCGTGCTGCCGCTGATGAAATACGCCAACGACAGCTATATGGGGCGCCAGGTCAATCAGGTGATCGACCGTACGCCGGAGATCACCTTCTCCCTTACGTTTGTCTCTTCCATGAGCGAGCTGCTCAAGCGCATGATCCTCAATGGCGACGGCGTGGGCTGGCTACCGCAATACTCTATTCAGCGCGAGCTGGACGAAGGCCGACTGACGATCCTCGATGACCGCCTGTCGCTGCCCATCGGCGCCTGGCTCTACCGCTCCGGCTCGCGGCTTAACCAGGCCGCCGAACGTTTCTGGCAGCACATTAAAACCCGTAACGAACCGCGGGAATAACCCCCTCAGCCGCTGATCCCCAGATATGCCTTACGCACCTCCGGGTCGTTGAGCAGCGCCTGGCCGCTGCCGCTCAGGCGGATCTGGCCGTTCACCATCACATAGGCGCGGTCCGACAGGTTAAGGGCATGGCGGGCATTCTGCTCCACCAGAAACAGCGTCATCCCCTGGGCCGTCAGCTCGCGCAGGATCTGAAAAATCTGCTTCACCACCAGCGGCGCCAGCCCCAGGCTCGGCTCATCCAGCAGCAGCAGGCGCGGTCGGCTCATCAGCGCCCTGGCGATGGCCAGCATCTGCTGCTCGCCGCCGGAGAGGGTCATCGCCCGCTGTCCCCGCCGCTCTTCCAGCCGGGGGAACAGCTGGTACATCCGCGCCTTGTCTTCGGCCTGATAGCGGTTGCCGATGGCAATGGTCCCCATCAGCAGATTCTCCTCGACGGTCATATCGGGAAAGATGCGCCGCCCTTCCGGGGCCTGGGCGATACCGTTGCTGGCGATAAAGTGGGTCGATTTCCGGCTGATCGCCTCCCCGCGATAGAAAATCTCCCCGCCGGCAATGCGCGGCTGGCCGAAGACCGACATCAGCAGCGTTGATTTACCGGCGCCGTTGGCGCCGATCAGCGCCACCGTCTCCCCCTCGTTGACGGTGAGGGAGACCTGCTTCAGGGCCTGGATCGGCCCGTAGAAGACATCCACCTCATCAAAAGCAAGCAATGGCTGGCTCATCGGCGCGTCTCCTCTTCCTCAGCGCCAAGATAGGCGGCAATCACGCTGGCGTTGGCCTGGATCGCCTGCGGCGCGCCGCGGGCGATGACGTCCCCGTGATCGAGGACGATGATATGATCCGAAATCTCCATCACCATCCCCATATCATGTTCGATCAACAACACCGTAATGTCGTGCTGCTGGCGCAGAAAGCGAATAATCCGGCTCAGCGCCTGGGTTTCCACTGGGTTAAGGCCGGCGGCCGGCTCGTCCAGACAGATCATCTCCGGGCGGGTACACATGGCGCGGGCGATCTCCAGCCGCCGCTGCTGTCCGTAGGAGAGGGTCCCCGCCAGACGGTTGGCGCAGTCCACCATCTCCACCACCTCCAGCCAGTAAAAAGCGCGGTCCAGCGCCTGACTCTCCGCCTGCCGATACCCGCGGGTATTGAGGATCCCGGCCAGCAGATGGCGGTTAACCTGGGTATGCTGGGCCACCAGCAGGTTCTCAATCACCGACATCTCGCGGAATAAGCGAATGTTCTGGAAGGTGCGCGCCAGGCCAGCGCGGTTCACCAGATGGGTGCCACCGAACATCTTGTAATAGATCCGCCGTCCCAGCTGCGCCGGGTGAAGAAAATCGTCCGGGTGAAGCTTCTGCCCCAGCACCTGAATAACATCGGTGACCTTTTCCCGCGCCCGCAGCACGATACTGCCCCCCGTCGCCCGGTAAAAACCGGTCAGGCAGTTAAACACCGTGGTCTTGCCCGCGCCGTTGGGGCCGATCAGGGCGGTGATCGACCCCCGCTCCACCTCCAGATTGACATCATTCAGCGCTTTGATGCCGCCGAAATGCATCATCAGATGCTCAACGCGTAAGATGCTGTCGGTCATGGCGCGACTCCTTTTCGCAACGCAACCCCACTGCGGCTGGTGCGCACCAGGCCGCGCGGCCGCCAGATCATCATCACCACCATCAGCACGCCGAACAGCAGCACCCGATATTCGTCAAAACCGCGCAGCAACTCCGGAGTGACCGTCAGGACAAACGCCGCCAGCACCACTCCCAGGGTGGAGCCCATTCCCCCCAGCACCACGATCGCCAGGATCAGCGCCGACTCAAAAAAGGTGAACGACGTCGGGTTAACAAACCCCTGATAGCTGGCGAAGAACACCCCGGCGATGCCGGCGGTCGACGCGCCGAGCATAAACGCCGAGAGCTTCACCAGCACGTGGTTGAGCCCCATTGCCCGACAGGCGATCTCATCCTCGCGCAGCGCCTCCCAGGCGCGGCCGATGGGCATCCGCGTCAGACGATGTTTCACCAGCAGTACCAGCATCACCACCAGGCACAGTACGGCGTAGAGGAAGATAAATTTCAGGTTGGGGTTGTAGCTGACGTGGAAAAACTCATGGATGGGGATGCCGCCATCCTTAGCCCGGCGGGTAAACTCAAGGCCAAACAGCGTGGGGGACGGCACCGGTACGCCGTTGGGCCCCCCGGTGAAGCTCACCCAGTTGTTGAGCACCAGGCGGATAATTTCGCCAAAGCCGAGGGTGACGATGGCCAGATAGTCGCCATGCATGCGCAGCACCGGAAAGCCCAGCAACGCCCCGGCGAGGGCCGCCATCACCGCCCCCAGCGGCAGCATCGCCCAGAAGCCGAGGCCGAGGTACTGGTAGCCCAGCGCCAGGCCGTAGGCGCCGATGGCGTAGAACGCCACATACCCCAGATCGAGCAGACCCGCGAGGCCCACCACAATATTCAGCCCCAGGCCAAGCAGAACGTAGATCAGGCCGAGGATCGCCACGGTCAGCAGGTATTTGCTGGCGAGAAGCGGAAAGGCGATGGCCAGGACCACCAGCAGCGGCATTATCCAGCGCAGCCGCGAGCGGTAGCCCGGCGGCCGGACGTACACCCCGTCATCTGCCCCCTCAAAGCGGGCAATAAAGGCTTTTCCCCGACCACTCTGCAGCAGCAGGCTGAGCGCCAGCCTGCCGGCCATCACCACCGCCACCAGGATCGCCACCCGCGCGGGCGCGAGTGTAAAACCATACCCTTTGAGCACCACGCCGACGATCGGGCCAAAGACAATTAACGCGCAAAGACCGGCCAGCACGCTGTCGATCAGCGCGCTTTTGATATCCCGCGCAGGCTGGCGCGTAAATTCACCCATAAAGCCTCCTTAGACCTTGGCCACCAGCGGACGTCCCAGCAGCCCCTGCGGGCGAAAAATCAGGATCGCCACCAGCAGCGCAAAGGAAAAGACATCTTTGTAATCCGAATTCACCAGCCCGGCGAACTGCGCCTCGGCCACCCCGAGCAGCAGTCCGCCCAGCATCGCGCCAGGCAGCGAGCCGATCCCGCCCAGCACCGCGGCGGTGAAGGCTTTGATGCCGATAATAAATCCGATATAGAAGTCGAAGGTGCCGTAGTTCATGGTCACCAGCACGCCGGCCAGACCGGCCATCGCCGCGCCGATGACAAACACCAGGGAGATCACCCGGTCGGTATTGATGCCGAGGATCGCCGCCATGCGCCGATCCTGCTGGGTAGCGCGACAGATGCGCCCCAGCCGGGTGTACTGGATAATCCAGGTCAGGATCAGCATCCCCACCAGCGCCGCGACGAGAATAAACACTTTGGTCCAGGTGATCTGCACCACCCCATCGCCCACCGTCATGCGCAGCGCGCCGCTGAGCAGCGTCGGGATCCCCTGCTGGTTCGGCCCCTGGCTCAGCTGGACATAGTTCTGCAGGATCAGCGACATTCCGATAGCCGAGATCAGCGGCGCCAGCCGCGTCGAGTTGCGCAGCGGCCGGTAGGCGATGCGCTCGATCGCCCAGCCATATACGCCGGTGACCACGATGGTGAACACCAGGGTGGCGAAAATCAGCAGCGGAAAGGAGTGGATCCCGAAGAAAGAGAGCAGCGCCAGGCCGATGGCGCACAGATAGGCGGAGACCATATACACCTCGCCGTGGGCGAAGTTGATCATGCCGATGATCCCATACACCATGGTGTAGCCGATGGCGATTAAGCCGTACACTGCGCCCAGCGTCAGCCCATTGATCAGTTGTTGCAGAAAAAACGCCGTCATAGCCCCTCCAGCCGCCAGGCAGACGGCCGCCGGGTTCCGTTCCCGGTCGACCGCCCTCATGTGACGATTCGCAAGTCAAAAGGACAGAGCGTCCTCAGGTCGTGGCCGATCAGAGCTGGTGATATTTGCCCTTGTCGTCCCACTGATAGACCACGTAGTCGGACACCTTGAGGTCGCCTTTGCCATCCCAGGCTTTCTTGCCCATCACCGTATCGACGTCGTGGCTCTTCAGCCAGTCGCTGGCTTTGGCGTTATCGGTACCCACGGCGTTCCAGGCCGCGGCAATGGCCTGAATGGAAGCGTAGGCGTAGAGGGTATAGCCTTCTGGTTCAAAGCCGCTGGCGCGGAACTTCTCGATCACCGCTTTGCCTTCCGGGAGGGTGCGCGGGTCCTGACCAAAGGTCATCAGCACGCCGTTGGTGAACTGCGGCCCGCCGGCGGCCGTCACCAGCTCCTCGGTGACGATACAGTCGCCGGAGAAGAATTTAGCCTGCACCCCCTGCTCGCGCATCTGACGCACCAGCGGGCCCGCCTCAGGGTGACAGCCGCCAAAGTAGACCACGTCCGGCTTGAGGGCGCCGATCTTGGTCACCAGGGCGTTAAAGTCTTTTTCACCGCGGGAGAGGCCTTCGTACAACACTTCTTTGGTGCCCCGCTTCGCCAGCGCCGCGCGGGTGGCATCGGCCAGCCCCTGACCATAGGTGTCTTTATCGTGGATGACGGCAATTTTCTTCGCCTTCAGCACATCCAGCATATAGTTGGCGGCAATCGCCCCCTGCTGATCGTCACGACCACACATGCGGAAAAGGTCCTTCATGCCGCGCTCAGTGATCTGCGGGTTGGTCGAGCCGGGGGTAATGGTCAGGATCCCGGCTTCGTCATATACCTCGGAGGCCGGCATCGTTGAGGAAGAGCAAAAGTGCCCCACCACGGCAGAGACTTTCGCTTCGTCCACCAGCCGGTTGGCCACCGCCACCGCCTGCTTCGGTTCGCACGCGTCATCCCCCTGCACCAGCACAATCTTTTCGCCTTTGATGCCACCGGCGGCATTGATATCGGCCACCGCCTGCGAGGCCCCCTTCCAGTACTGGGCGCCGTAGGTGGCGTTGGGTCCGGTAAAGGGCCCGGCGACGCCGATCTTCACGTCTGCCTGGGCGTAAAAGGCCATGCTCATACAACCTGCTATCACAACATGAAGCGTCATTGTTTTCAGTTTCAAAGACATTCGGATATTCCTCAGCGATGTAAAGCCTGGCGTCATGGAATGACGCAGAAAATATCACTTACTGTGTGGTGCCGACGTTGGCGCAGCGCCAGGACGGCCAGGGTGGAAGAAGCAAAAATCCCGCCAGGTAGAGAGGTCGCGCCGGAGCGCGGACGCCCCGGTCAGTGCGCACGCGACGGCAACCCGTGCCGCATCCGGCAAGGGCGCATTCCCTTTCAGGTCAGGAGATCGGTTGCCATCACGTGGCGAGCCGGACAACGCGGTATCCGTACCGGCCCGTGAGCTAAACATAGATGCAGTTAGCGGTCGCTGCGCGCCAGCGTGGTGCAAAAATGCGAATATGATCAACAGTGGTGATTATTTTGTTGCGGTAATGTGAAGATGATAACAGGAGAGCCCGTTAAAGGCTCTCCTGTGGCCTGGCGGCCGCTCAGAGTTGGCTGGTGAACGTTCGGGAGATCACATCCTGCTGCTGCTCGCGGGTCAGCGCGTTAAAGCGGACCGCATAGCCGGAGACGCGGATCGTCAGATTCGGATACTGCTCCGGGTGTTCTATCGCATCGAGCAGCTTTTCCCGGTTCAGCACATTGACGTTAAGATGCTGTCCCCCCTCCACCGTCTCCTCGTGGTGGAAGTAGCCGTCCAGCAGCCCCACCAGGTTGTTTTCCTGCGCCGACGGGGCTTTGCCGAGGGCCGCCGGCACGATGGAGAAGGTATACGAAATGCCATCTTTAGCGTAAGTAAACGGCAGTTTCGCCACCGAGGTCAGCGACGCCACCGCCCCTTTCCGGTCGCGGCCATGCATCGGGTTGGCCCCCGGGGCGAACGGCGTCCCCGCCCGACGTCCGTCCGGCGTATTGCCGGTTTTCTGTCCGTATACTACGTTGGAGGTGATGGTCAGGATCGACTGGGTCGGCACCGCCTGACGCCAGGTGGGGAGCGCCTGAATTTTGCGCATAAAGCGCTCCACCAGGTCGCAGGCGATGGCATCGACCCGATCGTCGTTGTTGCCGTACTGCGGATAATCGCCCTCAATGACAAAGTCCACCGCCAGCCCGTGGTGATCGCGCACCGGCTTCACCCGGGCATACTTTATCGCCGACAGCGAATCCGCCGCCACCGACAGGCCGGCGATGCCGCAGGCCATCGTGCGGTAGACGTCGCGGTCGTGCAGCGCCATCAGCGCCGCCTCGTAGCTGTACTTATCATGCATACAATGGATGATGTTCAGCGCGCTGATGTACTGCACCGCCAGCCAGTCCATAAAGTGGTCGAGGCTGGCCATCACGGTGTCATAGTCCAGCACCTCATCACGCAGAGGGTCGGTTTTCGGCCCCACCTGGATCTTCAGTTTCTCATCCACCCCGCCGTTAATCGCGTAGAGCAGCGTTTTGGCGAGATTGGCGCGGGCACCGAAGAACTGCATCTGCTTGCCGATCACCATCGGGCTGACGCAGCAGGCGATGGCGTAGTCGTCGCTGTGAAAATCGCTGCGCATCAGATCGTCGTTCTCATACTGCAGCGACGAGGTGGCGATAGAGACCCGGGCGGCATATTTTTTAAACGCCACCGGCAGCGCTTGTGACCAGAGCACGGTCAGGTTGGGCTCTGGCGCCGGCCCCATGGTGTGCAGAGTATGCAGGTAACGGAAGGTGGTTTTACTGACCAGGGTGCGACCATCCAGCCCCATGCCGCCCAGCACCTCCGTCGCCCAGATGGGATCCCCGGAGAACAGCGTGTCAAATTCCGGGGTGCGCAGGAAACGCACCATGCGGATCTTCATGATGAAGTGGTCAATGAGCTCCTGGGCCTGCTGTTCATTGAGCCGACCCGCCCGCAGATCGCGTTCGATATAGATGTCGAGGAAGGTGGCCGTGCGCCCCAGCGACATGGCGCCGCCGTTCTGCGACTTCACCGCCGCCAGGTAGGCGAAGTACAGCCACTGCACCGCCTCCCGGGCAGTGCGCGCCGGGTGGGCGATATCGCAGCCGTAGCGGGCCGCCATCTCCTGCATCTGCTGCAGCGCGCGCCGCTGTTCGGCCAGCTCTTCGCGCAGGCGCAGGGTGGCCTCCAGCGCCTCGCCGCGCTCCAGGGCTGGCTGCAGGTCGGCAAACTGCAGCTCACGTTCGCGAACCAGATAGCGGATGCCGTACAGCGCCACGCGACGGTAATCGCCGATGATCCGTCCGCGGCCATAGCCGTCCGGTAGCCCGGTGAGCACCCCCGACTTGCGACAGCGCAGCATATCCGGGGAATAGACGTCAAATACCCCCTGATTGTGGGTCTTGCGCAGCGCCGTAAACTGATACTCAAAGTCGGGATCCATTTCGCGGCCATAGGCCTCGAAGGCGCTTTTGATCATATTGATGCCGCCAAAAGGATGCAGGGCGCGCTTCAGCGGCTGGTCCGTTTGCAGGCCGACGATCCTTTCCAGTGGCTGGTTGATATAGCCCGCCGCGTGGGCGGTGATGGAGGTGGCGACATTGGTGTCGAAATCCACCGGCGCATGGGTGGCGTTCTCGACGCGGATCCCGGCCATTACCTGCTCCCAGAGGGCGGTGGTCGCTGGCGTCGCGTCGGCGAGGAAAGACTCATCGCCCTCGTAAGGGGTGTAGTTATGCTGAATAAAATCGCGGACGTCGATCTGCGTTTGCCACGCCGTACCGCGAAAGCCCTGCCAGGCCTCGGCGTATCGTACATCCTGGGTATCGATATCTACTTTCATGAACATCGTCTCTCTACAGAATAAAAAGTCAGGCCAGCGCCGCCGTGTGGATCCGCCCTAAGCGGATCGCATCAAGGGCAATCATGCGCTCTTCATTGGTAGGAATAACCGCGCAGCGCACCCGGCTGGCGTCGGCGGAGATCAGGCGTTCGCCGACCGAATTAGGCTGTTGGTTGCGGGCGACGTCCATCTCAAGGCCAAAGACCGCCAGCCGCTCGCTCACCAGCCGACGGATCAGCACCGAGTTCTCGCCAATCCCGCCGGTGAAAATAATGCCGTCGAGACGCTGCAGCGCGGCGGCGTGACCGGCAATATGACGGGCGATGCGATGGACAAAGGTTTTAATCGCCAGGCGGGCGCGGGCATGGCCCTCATGCCACGCCTGCTCCAGCACCCGCAGGTCGGAGGAAAGGCCGGAGATCCCCAGCAGGCCGGAGGCGGTGTTGGCCACCCGCTCCAGGTCGCTGAGGGTCTGCCGGGTTTCCCCGGCAATCCACGCCATGGCGCCGAAGTCGACATCGCCGCTGCGGGTGCCCATCATCAGCCCCTCCAGCGGCGTCATTCCCATCGAGGTGTCCACGCTGCGGCCGTTGCGCACCGCGCAGATCGAGGCGCCATTGCCCAGGTGGGCGATCACCAGGCCGCTCTCCTGCTCCGGCAACCCGAGCAGCGCCAGGGCGCGCCGGGACACATAGCGGTGCGAGGTACCGTGGAAACCGTAGCGGCGTACCCCGAGGTTCTGGTAATACTCCCACGGCAGACCATAGAGAAAAGCTTCCGGGGCCAGGGTCTGGTGAAAGCTGGTATCAAAGACCGCCACCTGCATCACTTGCGGAAACAGCCGCTGCGCCGAGGCGATGCCGCTGAGACTGGCGTAGTTATGCAGCGGGGCCAGGGACGATACCTGGCGAATGTTAGTGATAACCTCCTCGCTAATAATGACCGACTCGGTGAAGAGGTCGCCGCCGTGGGCAACGCGGTGGCCAATCAGGGCCACGCTGTCGATGAGGTCGCGTTGGGCTAATGCCCCGGCAATCGCCTGTAGGGCGCCTTCATAGCCGCGCTGCGCCAGCGCCACCGGCTCGCCGCCGTTGAGCGAGAGAAACGCCCGTTCCGCGTTGATGCCCTCGGCCACGCCGTTCAGCAGGCAGTCGCAGCTGGCGGCGTCCAGTACGGAAAATTTGATCGACGACGAGCCGCAGTTAATCACCAGTACTACCGGAAATTCAGTCATGTTGTACTCCGCGTGGCCTGAGCCGGATTAGAACAGTTTGTAAACGATATTGAGGATGGTCAGCAGACCAATGGCGGTCACAAAGAGGTTATCGAGACGGCCACGGTATTTGGCCAGCGAAGGCGCTTTACGAATGGCGTACATCGGCAGCAGGCACAGCAGCGAGGCGATAATCGGCGCGCCCATGGCCTCAATCAGGTCGAGGATATTGGGGTTGGCATACGCCACCACCCAGGTCGAGCCCATAATGAACACCATGCTCAGGGTATTGAGCTTGCCGCTGGAGACCCGGGTTTTATCCCCTTTATAGCCGAAGCGCAGGATCAGACCGTTCAGCCCCTCGAGGGTGCCGAGATAGTGGCCGAAGAACGATTTGAAGATGGCCACCAGGGCGATGATCGACGCGCCATACTCCAGCAGGGTGGCAAACGTGGATTTGGTGCCCGACATCGAGGCAAAGTGGTTCGCCAGATAGGAGAGCACCGGGATATTTTGCGCCTTGGCGTCCGCCATGTTCTGCGGCGAGAGGGTAAACAGGCAGCTGAAGGCGAAGAACATCACCACCGCCACCATCAGCATGCTGGCCCGGGAGATGATCTGTGAGCATTTGCGTTCGGTATACTCCCGGCCAAACTGCGCTTCATACTCTTCGCGTTTGGAGACCACAAATGAGGAGACGATCGGCGAGAAGTTAAAGGAGAACACCATGATGGAGATGCCCAGCCATACCGTCACCAGAATGCCGTCGTGACCGGTTAAGGCGATATCGCTGAGGTTGACCTGGTCAATCACCGCGCTATTCCAGTAAGGGATCAGGGACAGGGAGATCACCACCAGGCTGGCGATAAACGGCCACACCAGATAGCTCATCACCTTGACCATCAGGTCTTTACCAAACCAGATGACAAACGCCATCAGCAGCAGCAGGAGCAGCGCCACCACCCCGCGGTTGAGGGCCGGCATCTGCAGCTGGTTCTCCCAGAAGGTCATAAAGGTATTGGTGATCGTGACGCCATAAATCCACAGCAGCGGGCAAATGGCGAAGAAGTACAGAAAGGTGATCACCACCCCGCCGGTTTTGCCAAAATGCTCTTCCACCGTTTCGGTGATATTGCCGGAGGGGTTAGCCCCCGACAGGCATAGCCGGGCCAGCGCCCGATGGCAATAAAAGGCGATGGGATAGGCCAGCACCAGCATCACCAGGATCGGGATCAGCCCGCCGAAGCCAGCGCGAATAGGGAAAAACAGCACCCCGGCGCCGATAGCGGTGCCAAACAGGCCCAGGGTCCAGGTGGTGTCAGATTTACGCCAGGACGAAAGGCTTGTCTGGCTGGATGCAATGCTCTCAGTCGTACTCATATCCTGTCCTCACTTATGTATTGAATTAAGCGTCAACAAAACCCGTAATTTGCGATACCCGCGAGAGATCGATATTGCCCCCGGAAATCAGGCTGACCGTTTTGCGGTTCTGGATATAGCTGTCTAGTTTGCCGCTTAATAACGCGGCGCAGGCCAACGCCCCGGCCCCTTCGGTGATCACTTTATTGCGCTGAATTAAGGCGACCATGCTCTGGCGAATGTCGTCCTCACTGACCAGGACGATGTCATCCACCAGCTGGCGGGCGATTTCATAAGTCAGTTTCCCTGGCCGGGCGACATCGCAACCATCGGCTAAGGTGCCGGCGTGGCGATGGCTGGTGATCTCCCCGGCATACCAGGAGGCGGCCATCCCGTGAACATTTTCTGACTGCACGCCAATAATGCGGATCGTCGGGTTAATGGATTTAATCGCAATCGCGATGCCGGCAATTAATCCCCCGCCGCCAATCGGCACGATGACATTATCCACGTCATACAGATCTTCTAATATTTCGAGACCAATCGTTCCCTGCCCGGCAATCACCTGCGGGTCGTCATAGGGGGGAATAAAAATACGCCCCTCAAGTTCAACAATATCGCTGGCTTTGGCGAGGGTATCGTTAAAGTTATCGCCATGCAGGACTACCTCTGCCGAATAATCGCAGGTGGCGGCGACTTTCGATTTCGGCGCCCCTTTCGGCATCACCACTTTCCCGTCAATGCCGAGCATGGCGCAGGAGAGCGAGACCCCCTGCGCATGGTTGCCCGCCGAACAGGCCACCACCCCTTTGCGTTTTTCCGCCGCGGTTAAACCGCAGAGCTTATTAAAGGCGCCACGGATTTTAAATGATCCCGTGCGCTGCATATTTTCGAATTTAAGGAATATTTCCCCCTGGCAGCGTTCGCTAAAATAATTCGAGCGGGGCATGCCCGTTTTATATATTTTTCCCGCCAGGCGTTGCTTCGCCTCGAGAATATCGTCAATGGATACCGGAAGATCGTAGGTAATATGCATGATGGCCTCTGTATCTTAATATAAAGTCAATGACCGGGCGTCATCCTGCTGATAACAGCGAGGAAGTGTGTTGGGTTATTTAATCAATATCAGTCAGGCAATTTCTATTGGCTGCCAGTGGCGGTTGCCCTGCCCCGAAGAGTACTGTTTCGCCATCTCCACCAGCGACGCCGCCGCGGTTTTAAGCCGGTAATTCTTCGACCATACCGCCGCATAGCGCGCTACCGGCAAGGCCTCTTTAATGGGGATGGTGACAAACTGACTCGAGCCGAACGGCGTGGTCATGTCGCAGGGGATCACCGTCAGAAAATCGGCATTGAGTACCAGGTTATAGATCGTCACCACCGAATCGGTATTGACGATATTTTCGCGGCGGATGCCGCTGCGCTGCAGGGTGGCCAGCAGTTCGCTGTAATAGCCCATATTGGTCTCCGGCAGCACCCACTGCTCATGCTGGAGCGAGGCCAGGCGGACGGTGCCGTTGCCGATCCGCGCCCGGTTCGCCACCAGCACAAACTCAGACTCAAACAGCGGCTCGACGTGCAGGTCCTGCAGTTTCATCTCATCACTCAGCGTCCCGATGGCGAAGTCGAGACGCCCGTCGCGGATCGCCGGTAAAAAAGCGGAGAGCTGCGCTTCATACATCGATACCCGCGCCTTCGGGAAGGTCATTTTAAACTGATGCACCATCTCCGACATAAAGGTAAACCCGACCAGCGAAGGGAAACCAAAGGAGACATCCACCACCGCGCTGTTGGTCAGAGCATTCATTTCATTGACCATATTTTTCATTTCACGGGTGATCGCTTCTGACCAGTTGAGAAATACCTGCCCGGCCTCGGTGAGCGAGACGCCGGTATTTCGCCGGACGATTAATTCGCTGCCAAAATAACTTTCCATGTCACCAATGATTTTACTGACCGCCGGCTGAGTGAGTCCTAACACTTTTGCTCCGGCCCCGATTGACCCGCTGCGGATCACTTCCTGGAAAACCACCAGATGCTGTGTTTTAGGCAGAGAAAAAGTATTCATCGCGTCTCACTTTCATTCCTTTGTTGACGGCGGAAAGTGTAACAAATCGCGATTGCCGGGTTATGTGAGAGCTCTCACAAAGGCTCCGCCGCGGCGGATAGCCAGACTTCGCCAACAAAAATAAAAACACTAAAATCATTAAGTTATAATAAAAATGAGTATTCTTTATGCGACTTCCGGCGTGCGCGAATGCGGGGATAAAAATAATTGATGGCGATAACAGCGCCGCTAAAATGACGATAAAAAATACGCCTTTTGTACGCTATTCGACCATCACTGTCAGGCTGGTGGAAAATCCCAAAATTAAATTAATGCTGTAAACAATAAAAAGCAGACGTAATAAACGCCGTTATTTAACGACAAGCCGGTTGGGCATCACATTTTATCCCCAGCGGTTGGGGAAAATGCGCGGTCATTATTTACACCAAAGAAACATTAAATTCACAATCTTGTTTTTCTTGGCGGCGGACGGCGCTGCTTTTTCCGCCATATCGCAGGCGGTCATACCTTGATTAAAATCAACCCTGGTAATTTATCTTTTACGGTGGCCGCTTGAGAGTCATTTGTGTTGCCGATCACAAATCCATAAAACAACTTCCCGGCCTCTCTTCCATAGCAACTGATTAACCAGCTTTTCACTATGCAAATGCAAATAACGTATTTGCCCTCCCCGCAGGCGCTCTGTAGTTTGAGCCAGGATCCCGGCGCCAGTTTATCCGGGTCAGGACTTTATTATTCAGAGTGTTAAATTCCGCCATGATAAAATTAGCGCATCTTTTTAAAACCTATCCAGGCAGCGCCCAGCCGGCCATTCGCGACCTCAGTCTGGATATTGATCATGGCGAATTCTGCACCTTCGTCGGCCCTAGCGGCTGCGGAAAAACGACTATCCTGCGGATGATTAACCAGCTGGATATTCCCGACAGCGGCGACGTCTATATTCAGGGCGTCCGCCTCGCTGACGCTGATATTATCCAGATCCGCCGCCAGATCGGCTTCGTGATGCAAAGCGCTGCGCTCTTTCCCCATCGTACCGTGGCGCAAAATATCGCTACCGTGCCGCGGCTGGCGGGCTGGAGCAAAGCGCGGATCCGCGCGCGGATTGACGAACTGGTGGCGCTGATGTCGCTCGATAGTCATCTGCTGCACCGCTATCCGCATCAGCTCTCCGGCGGCCAGCAGGGGCGTGTGGCCATCGCCCGCGCTATCGCCGCCGATCCGCCCATTTTACTGATGGATGAGCCTTTCGCCGCCATCGACCCGGTGGTCCGCGAACGCCTTCAGGATGAGCTCTTGCTCCTGCAGCAGCGGCTGCAGAAAACCATTGTATTAGTGACCCACGACATCAATGAAGCGATCCGCCTCGGCGATAAAATCGCCATTTTCCAGGAAGGCGGCGTGCTGGCGCAGTTTGATACCCCCGACCGTATTCTGGCCCACCCGGCGAGCGAGTTCGTGCGCCGCTTTATTGGCCCGGAACCCAATCTGAAGCGGCTGGGCATGATACAGGTCGGCCAGCTGCCGCGTCACGATGTCCCCCTGCTCGACGAAGCGCTGACGCCGATCGCCAGCGCCCATCCACCGCTGGCCAGCCCGTTGCGTCTGGTGCTTGACCGCCAGCGACGCCCGCTGCACTGGTTTGATCCGCAGCGGGGCCTCACCCTGCCGGTGGAGCGCCCGCTCGCCAGCAGCCACAGCCTGCGTTTTGCCTACAGCGCGCTGCTCGACGTGGCGACCGGCGTGCTGGTGCATGTGGATGACGAAGGACAATACCAGGGGGCGGTATCCCACACCCTGCTGCAGCAGGTGCTCGACGGCGCGGTGGGGGTGCGATCTCATGATTGACTGGGGTTGGGTTATCGATAACCGCGCGATGATCGGCGATCTGCTCTGGCAGCATGCGCGGATGGTCCTGCTGGCCCTGCTTTTCGGCTCCCTGCTCACCGGCGGCCTGTTAGCGGTGACCTTACGCTGGCCCGCGACGGCGCAGCCGCTCATCACCCTGTGCGGCGTGCTCTTTACCATTCCCTCGCTGGCGCTGTTTATTTTATTGCTGCCGTTTACCGGGCTGTCGCTGACCACCTCGCTGATTGGCCTGACGCTGTACTCCCTGCTGATCCTGCTGCGCAACGTGCTGGCAGGCATGGAGAAGCTGCCGCAGGCGGCGCTGGAGTCCGCGCGGGCGCTCGGCTACACCCGCGGGTTCCGCTTCTTCGATATCGAGCTGTGGCTGCTGCTGCCCTCTCTGTTTGCCGGGCTGCGCATTGCCTCGGTGACGCTGGTCGGCCTGGTCACCGTCACGGCGCTGATCGGCCAGGGCGGGCTGGGGCAGCTGCTGCTGGCGGGTTTTAATCAGGACTTTCTGACGCCGATTGTCGTTAGCCTGGTCCTGAGCCTGCTCCTGTCGCTGGTCTTTGACGGGCTGATTGCCCGTCTTGGCGACTGGCTAACGCCGTGGACCGAATGATGACGCTGCTTCTCGCCACCTTTCACTGGCTAACCCAGCCGGAGCACTGGCTGGGTGACGAGGGCATCTTGCTGCGCCTCGGCCAACACCTTTATTACGTGCTGGTCAGTATGGCCGTGGCCTGCGCCATTGCCCTGCCGCTCGGCATTGCGCTGGGCTACTGGCGCAAAGGCGCCTTTGTGGTGATCAACCTGTTTAATCTCGGCCGCGCCATTCCGTCGTTAGGGCTGATTTTATTATGCATCATTGTTTTTGGCTTTAACGATATCCCGGTGCTGGCGGCGCTTATCGCGCTCTCGATCCCGCCCATTCTCACTAACACCTGGGTGGGGATTTATCACGCCGACCGTCCACTGTGCGATGCGGCCATCGCGCTGGGCATGACCCCCTGGCAAAGCCTGTGGCAGGTGCGGATCCCGCTGGCGGCGCCACTGATCCTCGCTGGGGTGCGCACGGCGCTGGTTCAGCTTATCGCCACGGCGGTGGTCGCGGCCTATGCCGGTCTGGGCGGGCTGGGACGTTTTCTGATCGACGGCCTCGGGCAGCGGGATATCCCGCAGGTGATCGGCGGCTCGCTGGTGGTTTCCCTGCTGGCGATAGGCGGTGAACTGCTTTTCGCCCGCTGCGCCGGCCGTCTGGTTCATCGCCGTATTGCCGCGCCTTATTAGCGTGAAACTGACATGACCCCAGCGCCTGGGGCTGATTAACCTGAAAATAAAAGAGGTATTATGAAGCAATTATTTGGCAAGGCCGTCACCGCCCGTCGATTTCGTCTCTCGCTGCTGGCTGCCGGGCTATTCAGCCTGAGCGTTAGCAGCCTTGCCGCCAGCGTCACGGTGGGCGGGGCCAACTTTACCGAAAGCTCCATTCTCGCCAACATCTACGCCAGCGCGTTAAAGAAAAATCATATCGAGGCCAACACCCGTCTCAACCTTGGCAACCGGGAAATTATTATTCCGGCGCTGCAGAGCGGTGAGATTGATATCGTCCCGGAATATCTTGGCGCTCTGCTCAATTTTTATAACGGCAAAACCGAGGCCACCAGCCAGCAGGCCGTTAGCGCTGAGCTGGCCCAGGCCCTGCCCGACGATTTCACCCTGTTGACCCCGGCCCCGGCCACTTCGATCACCGCCTGGGCGGTACGTGCCGAGACCGCGGAGAAATACCATCTGCGCACCCTCTCCGACCTGAAGCCCGTCGCCCCGCAGCTGGTGATCGGCGGACCACCGGAGCTGGCGGTACGCGCCCTGGGCCTGCCGGGGCTGAAGCGCGTCTATGGTCTTGAGTTCAAAGCGGTGAAATCGCTGGACATGGGCGGACCGCTGACCCGGCTGGCGCTCAATTCGGGCAAAATCGACGTCGCGACGGTCGTCTCCACCCAGGGCAACCTGGCGAAGGAGAAATGGGTGGTTCTGGAAGATGATAAACATGAGCAACCGAGTCAGAACGTGGTGCCGCTGGTGCGCAAAGCCAGCCTGACGCCGGAGATCAGCGCCGTGCTCAATGAGGTTTCCGGCAAGCTGGACAATGCCACGCTGATTGCCCTCAACCAGCAGGTGGATCTCCAGCATAAAGATCCGGCAGCCGTCGCCGAGCAATGGGTTAATGCCAACCTCCCCCAACACTGACCGTCACCCCGCCACGGATGGCGTTCAGCCGCGAGTCCACGCTATGTCTACCCGACACATGATCCTGAACCTGTTCTTTTATAACCCGCAGGGGGATTACCGTTTCTCCTGGCGTCACCCTGACGCACCAGAAGCGGAAATATTTACCCTCAACTATTACGCCAGTCTGGCGCGCAAGGCCGAAGCGGCGACCCTGGACGCTATCTTTGTCGCCGACCATATCGCGGTGTGGGATACGGTGCCCAGCGGCCTGACCCACTATGCCAACGCCCGGCTTGAACCCCTGACGCTGCTCTCCGCCCTCGCCGCGGTGACGGAGCATATCGGTCTGATGGCCACCGCGTCGACATCCTATAACGAACCCTATAACCTGGCGCGCTACTTTGCCTCGCTGGATTTCCTCAGCAATGGCCGGGCCAGCTGGAATGTGGTGACGTCGTGGCTGGAAGAAGAGGCGGCAAACTTCGGTCTGGAGCAGCTTCCCCGCCACGGCACCCGCTACCAGCGGGCCAATGAATTCATCGACGTGGTCACTCGCCTGTGGGATTCCTGGGAAGATGGCGCGGCGATCTTCGATAAAGCGCACGGATTATTCGCCGATGCCGGCAAGGTGCATCACCTCGACTATCAGGGCGAGTACTTTCGCGTGCGCGGCCCGCTCAACGTCCCTCGCCCGCCGCAGGGCCATCCGCTGCTGGTGCAGGCTGGCTCTTCAGAGGCGGGAAAAGCGCTGGCCGCCGCCTGGTCTGATATGCACTTCGTGTTTATTCACTCGATCGCCGAGGGGCTGGCCTATCGCGAAGAGATGAACCAGCGGCTGCGTCAGCACGGGCGAGATCCGGCCCATTTCAAAATTATCGCCGGGGTCCTGCCGGTGGTGGTGAATTCCAGCGAGGAAAAGGCGGCCCGCCAGCAGCTTAACGAGCAGCTGATGAGCGACCAGATGGCTATCGACCTGCTCTCCTCTTATCTTCGGATGGATCTCAGCACCCTGCCACGGGACCAACCCCTGCCGCCGCTCCCCGATGAAGAGAGCTTTGATGGCATCCGCACGGCGCTGAAGCTTATCCGCCAGTACGATCCGCGGCTCACCCTGCTGGAGTTGGGGAAATTGTTATTACAGAGTTCCGATAGCTGGCTGCTGCTGGGCAGCGCCGAGGAGATTGCCGCCACCTTAACGGAGACCTGGCAGGCGGGCGCCGCTGATGGGTTCAACCTGATGTTCCCGCTGCTGCCGGGAGACTTTGACCGCTTTGTTGACCAGGTGGTGCCGATTCTGCAGCGTAACGGCGTTATGCGCGATCGCTATCCACCCGGCACCCTGCGTGAAAAGCTCGGTCTGCCCGCGGTGGAAAACCGCTTCACCGCGCCGTAGCCCGGCGTGGCCCGCCCCGGCACAGACCGCTGGCCGGGGCATTTTACCTATAGCTGGCTGACTCCCAGCGCCGCGGCCTCATCCCGCCACGCCAGCAGCGGCGCATAGGCCTCCCGCGGCATATCGCTATAGCCGCAGATCAGCAAGGCATCGCACAGGGGACGATAGCGCGCATCGCTCACTAACTGCTGGAGCGCCTCGCGCAGGCTATTCAGCGTCGCCGCCGGAGTGGCGCCGGCGGTGATCAGCGGCAGCCCTGGCGCGGCCGGGCTCCAGCCGATCGCCACCAGGCCTGCCAGGGCCTGCGGCTGATGGCGCTGCAGCAGCGCGTAGGTCACGCAGTCTATGGCGGCGATATCGGCGTTTTCCTGCTGCAGCTCGCGCAGCGACTGCCGATGGCTGCCGCTGAACACCACCGCCGAAAAAAATCGCCCCTCCCGGGAGAGCGGCGCGACCATTTTACGCAGCACGTTGTAGCCGGACTGCGAGTGCTCGGCATTGCACGCGGCCCGACGGCCAAAAAAGTCCCCCAGCATCCGGTGACTATCCGCTTCGCGGACCACCAACAGGCTGCGGTAGCGACGCCCTTCACAACCGGGCGCGGCGTAGTGGAAACAGCCCACCGTCTGCACCTCCGGCAGCTGGGTCACCAGCGGGTAGCCGCAGGTCTGGCTCAGCAACAGCGTCGGCTGGCGCCAGTGGTCCAGCAGATCCTCGGGGTCAGCCGCCGGAGGGTCTCCCGTCACGGTCACGCCGCGTTCGGCCAGCAGCGACTGCACCGCCTGCCACAGGGCCTGGGTCTGTTGACGGTGGATGGCATACATCGGGAAGGTCATACGTTCAGCCATGTTCTCCTCCCGCTTGCGCCTGCTCGCCAAAGCCCGGATGGGCGTTCACCGCCACCGCCCGGCGGCCAAAATGGCGTCGCCACTCACCGTACCCGCGCACCAGGAACCCCTGATTACGCTGCAGATAAGCCGTCTGGCGATGCAGATACAGCCGACGTAAACCGTACCAGGGGACGCCGGGCAGGTCATGATGCACCGCATGGTAATTGAGATTGAGGAACAGCACCCGCCAGGGGAGCCCGGCCTCGTTGATCACCGAGCGGGCCAGCGGGTCATCCGCGGCGCGGTGTTCGAGAAAAGAGCGCACTTTGGTCAGGGCCAGCGCCGGGTAGCTCACCGCCAGCACAAACCACAGTGGGGAAAAACCCTGCGCCGCCATCCAGGTCAGCAGGCCCGTCAGCAGCAACAGATGCAGACTCCACATGGCGATAGCGCGGCGGTCACCCTCGCGGAAAGCCCGCAGCGCGCTGTTCAGGGTATGAATAATATCCATCAGCGGCGCCAGCAGCAGACGCCCCCAGAAGGTGTTGCGCAGGTGGATAAGGCGGCGCTGCCAGGCAGAGAAGCGCTGCCAGCTTTCCGCCGTCACATAGTACGATTCAGGGTCGTCCTCGGGGTGCGTCAGCAGATGGTTGCGATGGTGCGCCAGGTGGCTGTCGCGGTAGATGCCATAGGGATACCAGACCGCCAGCGGCAGCGTCCCCAACAGCTGGTTAAACCATGCCAGCCGGGTGGGATGCCCATGGATAAGCTCGTGCTGTAAGGACATATACCAGGTGGTAAACCAGATCAGCAGCAGCGTGGCCGGCATCAAACCCAGCGTCTGCCAGCCCGCCACGCAGGCAAACCAGCCGCCGTAAACCGTCACTATCAGCAGCCATGTCGGCAGCTCGCTGCGCCACAGCCAGCTGCGCGCCAGCTGGCGGATCAGGATGCGCTGTTGGTCATCCACATAGACAGCCGTCTTCTTTTCCGTCACTTCCGATACCTTGCCCTGTTGCCTCATTCCCTCCGAAGATGTGAGATAACACGTTAAATAACAAAGTATTTAATTTACTTAGCTTTGCCAAAAAGCGCGTTTGTATTCACCGCTTTCATCAACACCTGAAACTGCGGATTAAATTCATCAAAGATTGGCAGCGCAGCGGCGCCCAGCGCGGCGGTATCGGTGCCGGTCATCCCCATTTTGACACGCTGCGCCGGCAGGTAACGCCCGCGCACAGACTGATACAGCGGCGGCAGCCGCGCCAGCACTTTCTCCAGCAAGGGGGCGGGCATCATACCGCCCACCACCACCGTCTCGGCATCGAAGACGCACTCCAGCAAATTGATCGCCTGACGCAACGGCGCCAGGATGCTGATGATCCACTGGTCGAAAAGCGCAGCGTCCACCGACAGCAGATCTTCCGGCAGCGCGCGATAGGGGTCGAGGCCGCAAAACTCATAGGCCGCCTGCAGCGAAACATAGCGCTCAAGGCATCCCTCATTCCCGCAATAGCAAGGGCGACCGTTCGGCGCGACCACGATATGCCCGACCTCACCGGCGTTATGGGCATGGCCAGTATACACATGACCATCGGTAAAAATACCGGCGCCCAGACCGGTGCCAATATAGAGATAGACAAAAGAGTTGAGCTGCCGCGCCACGCCGTGAAAGCGTTCGCCAATGGCGGCCACCGTGGCGTCGTTTTCGAGGGTCACCGGCAGGCCGCTGAGTCGCCCGAGCTCCGCCGCTACGTCGACCCCTTCCCAGCCGTTGAGCGTCGTGGGCCCCGTCGACGAGATCCCTTCCACGCCAAACGGCCCCGGCATCACGACCCCCATCCCCAGCACCCGCGACCAGTCCAGCGTCGGCAGCGCACGGATCTCATCCAGCACCTCAGCGAGGCGGGCAAAGGTCGCACCAGGCTGGGGCTTTTGCACCAGAATGAGTCGGCGAAAATGGACCTCGCCGGCCAGATCCACCAGCACCACAATCAGCGTCTGATGATCAAGATGGATGCCAATTGACCAGGCGCTGGCGGGATTGAGGCTCACCGGCACCGCTGGCTGTCCACGGCCGCTGGCGCGCCGCGGTTGGTGGCTGGTCAGGAGATCCATCTGCTCCAGCTCCGCCACAATATTCGACACGGTCTGCGGGGTCAGCGCGGTCAGCCGCGCCAGCTCGGCGCGGGTCAGCTCGCCATGTAAACGCACCGCCTCAATGATCACCCGGCGGTTATGGACCCGGGCATGTTCAAGGTTTGTACCTGATGTTTTCATCGTTTCCCTTCCAGGCTGGACTGGTGAAATTTTAGCCGGCATCACAGTTCTGACAACGACCCGCGCAGGCGAGCCTTCGCGATGGCATACCCTTTGCTACGCTTAGTGCTGGGGCCACTCGGGAGATGTTGCCGATAGTGTCGCCCTGATTAAATCAATCAAATTGATTTAATAAATCATAACCCCTTTCAGTACAGCACAGCGGAGAGCAAAGATGAAATACCACAGCGCACTACGGGTCAACGCCTGTCTGCTGGCGATGCTCGTTATCAGCGGGAGCGTCAGCGCAGCGACCCAGATTAATGCCCTGTTCATGACCCAGGCGGCCTATAGCGAAAACGACATTCGCGCGATGACCAGTGACTTCGAAAAGCAACACCCTGACGTGAAGGTCAACCTCGAATTCGTCCCCTATGAAGCGCTGCACGACAAGATCGTCGCCGCCCGCGGCGCGGGGGGTAACGGCTACGATGTGGTGCTGTTCGACGCGATCTGGCCGGCGGAGTTTAGCCGCTTTGATCTGCTGCAGGATGTCTCCTCACGGATTGCCGCCGACGAGCGCGAAAAGATTTTCCCCGGGGCGATGAATACCGTGGTGTATCAAGGCAAAACCCTCGGCATGCCGTGGATCCTCGACACCAAATATCTGTACTACAACAAAGCCATGCTGGACAAAGCGGGGATCAAAACACCGCCTGCCAGCTGGCAGCAGGTAATGGACGACGCCAAAGTGCTTAAGGACAAAGGGATCGTTAAATATCCTCTGGTCTGGAGCTGGTCGCAAGCGGAAGCGCTGGTCTGCGATTACACCACCCTCGTCTCCGGCTTCGGCGGGAGCTTCTACCAGAACGGCAAGCTCGATTTTTCGACGCCCGCCTCGCTGAAAGCGGTCACGCTGATGAAAACCTCGCTCGATCAGGGGCTGAGCAACCCGGCCTCACGTGAATACCTTGAGGAGGATGTGCGTAAGGCTTTCTCCAATGGCGACGCCGCCTTTGCGCTCAACTGGACCTATATGTACAACATGGCCAACGATCCGAAACAGAGTAAAGTCGCAGGTGATGTTGGCATTGTCCCCGCCCCAGGCGATACCCCGGATAAACCCGGCGCCGTCAACGGTTCAATGGGGCTGGGCATCGCCAAAGCCAGTCAGCATCCGGAAGAGGCCTGGCAGTATATTCACTATCTGACCTCCCAGCCGGTACAGGACAAGTATGCCAAACTGAGCTTGCCGGTGTGGAAAGCCTCGTACCAGGATCCTGCCGTTGCCAAAGGCCAGGAAAGCCTGATCGCCGCCGCCGACAAGTCGTTGAACGTGATGCTCTCTCGTCCCGAAACGGCAGATTACTCGCGCCTGTCAAATACCCTGCAACAGCAGCTTCAGTCAGTATTGCAGGGTAAAGCCACGCCCGACGTCGCCCTCAAGGCGGTCGACACCAGCGCGGCCCGTCTGCGTTAAGGAGGCATGATGCTGAGTCTGCAACGACGCGAGCATCGTCAGGCATGGGTGCTGTTAGCGCCCATGCTTATCGCGATGTTTATCCTCACCGCATGGCCGCTGGCGCGCACGCTGTGGCTGAGTTTTACCGATACCGCGCTGGCGGGAAGCGGCGAGGCGACCCACTATGTCTGGCTGGATAATTATCTTTATGCCCTGACCGACCCGGACTTTCGCGCGGCCTTCGCGCGAACGCTCTATTTCACCGTGGTCTCGGTGGCGATTGAGGGGGCGATCGGCGTACTGGTGGCGCTGTTGTTGAATCAGCGTTTTGTCGGGCGAAATGTCCTGCGGGTGCTGGTGATCCTGCCGTGGGCGTTGCCGACTATCGTCAACGCCATGATGTGGCGGCTTAACTTTAATCCCGACTATGGCAGCGTTAATGCCCTGCTCAGCCAGCTGGGGCTGATTGACAGCTATCGCAGCTGGCTGGGTTCGCCGGATTCTGCGCTGCACGCGGTGATGCTGGCGGATATCTGGAAAAACTACCCGCTGGTCACCCTGCTGGTGCTGGCCGCCCTGCAGTCCGTTCCCGACGATCTGTACGAGGCGGCGCGGCTCGACGGCGCCTCGGCCTGGCGGCGTTTTCGCGCCATTACCTTTCCGGCCATTGTGGGTCCCCTTGGCGTCGCGCTGGTGCTACGCACCATCGATGCCTTCAAAGTGTTCGACATTATCTATGTGATGACCCGCGGCGGCCCGCTCGACAGCACCAAAACGCTGAGCTTTTTTGTTTATCAGGAGTCCTTCAGCTACCTGCGCGCCGGCAGCGGCGCGGCCTACGCCATGCTGATGAGCCTGATGTGCGCCGTGCTGATAGCCCTGTATCTGTTTTTGCTGCTGCGTCAGCGGCGCCGGAGTGTTGATGATGAAGCGTAAAGGGTACATCGTGCTGCGTTACCTGGCGGCGCTGGCGGTGGCGATCTCGATCCTCGCCCCGATGCTGTGGCTGTTTTTGATGAGCGTCAGCACCACCGCGGACCTCACCCGCGTCCCGCTGGAATGGCTCCCGCGGCAGTGGGACTTCAGCCGCTATGGCCACCTGCTGTCGCTGGCCCCTGGCGAACCCGGGGCGCTGTTTCTTCCCGCGCTGGGCAACAGCCTGCTGGTGGCCGCCGGCGCGACGCTGGTGTCGCTGTTGCTGGCGATCCCCGCCGCCTTCAGCTTTTCCCGTTATCCCGGCCGCGACGGCTGGCTGTACGCCGGCCTCGGCATCTATATGGTGCCGCCCGTGGCCTTTGTGCTGCCGCTCTATTTTATTCTGGAACACTTTGGCCTGCTCAACACCCGCAGCGGGCTGGTGCTGGTCTACTGCTCGCTGATCGTGCCGTTTCTGACGTGGATGGTCAAAAACCAGTTCGATACCCTGCCGCAGGATATCGAGCAGGCGGCCCGGCTTGACGGTCTGCGCATCTGGCAGGTCCTGCTGCGCATCACTCTGCCGCTGGCGAAACCGATGCTTGGCGCCGCCGCGCTGTTCGGCTGGCTGCTGGCGTGGGACGAGTTTTTCTATGCGCTACTGTTCACCAGCAACCTCGCCGCCCAAACGCTGCCGGTGACCATCGCCGGCTTCACCGCCGGCCGCGCCACCGATGACGGACTGGTGGCGGCGGTCGGCATACTGGCCTCAGTCCCTCCGCTGTTGATTGCTATCTGGCTGCAAAAATCGCTGGTCAGCGGCCTCACCAACGGGGGAAGTAAAGGATAACTATGGATAACACCAGGACACCTGTGCTCTATATCGTGGGCAATTACAATATTGACTTAGTGATGGGAACCCTGACCCACTGGCCTGCCCAGGGGACTGAGATGATGCTCGAGCACAGCGCGCTGCGGCCCGGCGGCTCTGCCGGCAACTGCGCGCTGGCCGCCGCCGCCATGCAGCTTCCGCACTGCGCGGTCGGCTGTCAGGGCGACGACGCGTTTACTCCGTGGCTGGCGGCACAGTTTCCCGGCGGCAGCGATCGCTGGCCGCAGTATCCCTGTGAAACTTCGCTGACGGTGGCGATCACCCATCCCAACAAAGAACGCTCCTTCCTCAGCAACCACGGACATATTACCCGCCTGACCGCCGGGGATGTGCTGAGCCAGCTGCCGGCCGCCGCTGGCGAGGGCGATATCGTGTTGCTCTGCGGTACCTTTCTCTGTACCGGGCTGCTGTCCGACTATCCGCAGCTGCTCGCCACGCTCCGCCAGCGCGGGTTTACCCTCGCCGTCGATACCGGCTGGCCACCTCAGGGCTGGAGCGACCCGCTGCGTCATGAGGTCGACCGCTGGCTGGGCGACTGCGACTGGCTGTTGCTCAACGACCTTGAAACCCTGCAGCTGGCCGGCCACCTGACCCTCGCCGAAGCCGCCACAGCCCTGGCGGCACGGCTCAGCGGCCGCGGCGGGTGCGTGGTGAAGCGCGGCGCCGACGGCGCGGACTGCTGGACGACCGACGGCCATCACCATGCGCCGACCCGGCCAGTCACCGTGATCGATACCATCGGGGCTGGCGACAGCTTTAACGCAGGATTCCTTGCCGCACTGCTGAGCGGTAAACCTGCGGCGGCCGCGCTGCGCTGGGGAAATACCGTCGCCGCGCAGGCGATCGGCACCTCCCCCCGCCGCTATCCCGACTGGCATACCCTGCAACATCACCTTGAGGAGGCCACCGATGGCCAGTGTTGAACTGATCGATGTCGCCAAGCGCTACGGCAAACAGACGGTGCTCCAGCCGCTGGACCTCACCATCCCCGACGGCAGCTTTACCGTGCTGGTGGGTCCTTCCGGATGCGGCAAGTCGACCCTGCTGCGCCTGCTGGCCGGTCTCGAAACGCTTTCCGGCGGCACCATTCTGATGAACAAGCGGCCGGTCAACGATCTGGATCCGGCCGACCGCGATGTGGCGATGGTCTTTCAGAGCTACGCGCTCTACCCCCACCTGACGGTGGCGGAAAATCTCGCCTTTCATATGCAGGTCAAAAAGGTGGATAAGCAGTTACAGAAAAGCAAAGTGCAGCAGGTCGCCAACCTGCTGGGGATTGATAAACTGCTGGCTCGCTATCCGCGTGCGCTCTCCGGGGGCCAGCGCCAGCGGGTGGCGATGGGCCGGGCAATGGTCAGAAACCCCCAGGTTTTCCTGTTCGATGAGCCGCTGTCGAACCTTGACGCCCAGCTGCGGATGGAGCTGCGCGCGGAGATCAAATCCCTTCACCAGCGCATCAATACCACCATGATCTATGTCACCCATGACCAGGTGGAGGCGATGACCCTGGCCGATCAGATTGTGGTGATGCGCGACGGGCAGATCGTCCAGCAGGGGGCGCCGCTGGCCATTTACGACCAGCCCTGCAATACCTTCGTCGCCCGCTTTATCGGCTCCCCGCCGATGAATCTCCTGCCCGGTCAGCGCGCCGTGCGCGACGGCCAGCCCGGCGTCGCCTGCGGCGCGCTGTGGTTTCCGCTGGCCGAACGCTGGCATCAGGCCGTGGCGCAGCAGGGCGATGCCCCGCTGATTGTCGGTCTCCGTCCACAGGATATTCTGCCGGATGCGCATGGCGCGCCGGCAACGGTAAACATCATGGAGGTGACGGGGGAATCCACCCTGCTGCATCTCGACTGGCAGGGTTTTCCGGTGCATGTGCAGGTTGCCGGCAGGGTGGCGGTCGCGGCGCAGCAGACGCTGGGGCTGACTCTCCGCCGCGAAAACCTGCATCTGTTTGATGCCGCCAGCGGCGAGCGGCTGGCGGAGACGCGCTAAGGGCGAAGGGAGCCGGTCATCATCCGTGTGGCCGGGCTCCGGGCGAGGTCGTGTTCCAGGGCTACTCCTCTTCCCGCTCCGCTGGGATCCAGGTCGGCAGCGTCTGGAAGGTGTGCAACAGCCCTTCGGACCACGCCTTGCGGATGCGGTTGAAGTAGGGATCGCTGTCGGTGATGCGATGCTGCCCGGCACTGCTCAGGCTGCCGCTGCGGTAGAGCAGCGTATCCAGCGGCAGGCCGACGGACAGATTACTGCGCAGCGTCGAGTCAATGGAGATCAACGCGCAGCACATCGCCTGCTCCAGCGGCGTATCGACGGTCAGCACCCGATCGATGATCGGCTTGCCGTACTTGCTTTCACCAATCTGGAAATAAGGCGTGTCGCGGGTGGCTTCAATAAAGTTGCCCTCCGGATAAATATGGAACAGACGATGGGTTTCGCCGGCGATCTGGCCGCCAAGCAGCAGGTTGCAGTTGAAGTTGGTGTTACTGCAGTTCTGCTGGTTGCTGCTGTCGCGCTGGATCACCTCCAGCAGCGTTTTACCAATCAGCATCGCGGCGTCGTAGAGGGAAGTGACCTGCATCAGATTCGGCTCCTGCTGGGTACGGATGCGCGCGCTGAGCAGGCTTATCACGCTCTGGGTGGTGGCCAGGTTGCCAGCGGATTGCAGCACCAGCACCCGTTCCCCCTCCTGATAGAAAACGTGCAGCTTTTTAAAAGTGGCAATATGGTCGACGCCCGCGTTGGTGCGGGAGTCGGAAGCAAACACCAGTCCATCCGCCAGGCACATGGCCACACAGTAGGTCATTGCGGTTTTTCCCGTATTATTGCTGCTGCGCCTGCTGGCTTTGTTCGCGCACTTCAGCGTTGGTTAACATAATCTCCCCGCCGCCGCCCAGCCGGGTGCCCCGTACCGGGCAGGCGTCGAGATAATCCAGCCCGGTCGCCAGCCGCAAATGCTGATTCAGACGACGGGTATTATTGGTGATATCAAACGACAGCCAGCGGCCGTCGAGCCAGACTTCCGCCCAGGCGTGCATCGCCACATGCTGAGCGTTGTCGCTGTAAACATAGCCGCTGACGTAGCGCGCCGGGATCTCCAGCGCGCGGCAGCAGGCCAGAAAAACATGGGTATGATCCTGGCACACCCCCTTCGCGCGGGCGAAAGCGTCGGCGGCGGAGTCCTGCACCTGGGTCGCGCCGGGGGAGTATGGCATTCTTAACAGCAGATCCGCCATCAGTTGATTCAGACTTTCTTCCGCTGCATCGGGACGATAGAGGCGCTGGGCAAACTCACGGATCGCCGTATCGGCGCGGGTTAGCGGCGTACAGCGCAGAAAAACCAGCGGCGACAGCAGCTCGGCCTCTTCATCACGCGTCTCTTCCCCTTCGTCGGCGATATCGACAATCCCGCTGGCGCGGATAGTGATCTCCTTGTGCGGGTTATCCAGCGTCAGCACATGCAGCACATTGCCCCAGCCGTCGGTGGTGGTCACCGCCGCCCCGTCCGGCAGGGTCAGCGTCCAGGCGGTGATGGTCTGCCGGCCGGTACTGCGCGGCGTCAGGCGCAGATACTGGGTGGAAAACTTCACTTCTTCATCGTAGCCATAGCGGGTGAGATGATCGATGACCAGTTTCATAAGGCCTCCAGATAGGTTTGTCTGATGCTGTCGGACAGCGCGTTAATTCTCGCCAGCAGGCCGTTAAGGGTGGTCTGCAGGTCCGCCTGCGCCAGGTCGTCGCGGGTGCTGAAGCGCAGGTCAACGTTGAGCTGATGGGCCAGGCGCAGCGGTTGATAGGAGCGATCGTTGGCGATTTTCTCCAGCTCGCCGACCAGATCGGCAATGCTGGCGCGCAGCGAACGCGGAATATCGTTACGCAGGATCAGCAGCTCCATCACCGTTTCACGACTGACCGGCTGGCGGTAGAGGCTGTTGTAGGCTTCGCGGGCGCTGACCGCATTGAGCAAGGTATCCAGTCGATAGTATTCCCGCACCGGATCCGGGTCGTTGGTCAGTTGTTGATCCTTAATCAGCAGCAGTTGGGTGGTGGCAAACGCACGCTCAATCAGCGTGCCGATACCGATAAAGCTCAGCGCGTCGTTGCGCAGCAGCGTGCCGATCACCGCCCCGCGAAACAGATGCACCCGCTCTTTCACCCACTCGAAAAAGCCGTCGCTCCCCAGTTCGCCCAACCCCTGCTGGCGCAGGGTTCGCAGCTCGATTCGGGTGGCGTTGATGCTCTCCCACACCTCGGCCGACAGACTGCCGCGCACCGCGTGCGCATTGTTCCACGCCATCTCCACGCAGCTGTAAATACTGCAGGGGTTGTTGCCATCGAGGGCAAAAAAGTTGAGCAGGTTGCTCATGGTAAAACGGGCATGGCGCGCCTGAAACAGCTCGTGGGTCATCGACAAATTCAGCGGCAGCGCCAGATCCCGCGACTGCTGGCTGTGGCGGGGGATCATCGATAATTTCCAGGTCACGTCCAGTACCCGGGCGTAGCTTTCCGCCCGCTCGAGATAGCGGGCCATCCAGAACAGTTCACTCGCCGTACGACTTAGCATGATGCGTCATCCTCCATCACCCAGGTATCCTTGGTTCCGCCGCCCTGCGACGAGTTGACCACCAGCGACCCTTCGGTCAGCGCCACGCGGGTCAGGCCGCCGGGCACCAGCCGCATCTCCTGCCCGGACAGCACGTAGGGCCGTAAATCGATATGTCGCGGCGACAGACCTTCATCAACGAAGGTGGGACAGGTCGACAGCGCGAGGGTGTCCTGGGCGATATAGTTGGCCGGATTGGCCAGCAGGCGCTGGCGGAAGGCCTCTCGCTCCTCTTTGGTCGAACGCGGGCCAACCAGCATGCCGTAGCCCCCGGCGCCATGGACCTCCTTGACCACCATCAGCTCGAGATTACTCAGCACATAGCGCAGGTCCTCTGCTTTCCGGCACTGCCAGGTGGGGATATTACTGAGGATCGGCTGTTCACCGAGGTAAAAGCGGATCATCTCCGGAACGTACGGATAGATTGATTTGTCGTCGGCGACGCCGGTGCCGATGGCGTTGGCCAGCACCACGCCGCCGGCGCGATAGACTGACAGCAGCCCCGGTACGCCAAGCATCGAATCGGCGCGGAAGGCCAGCGGGTCGAGCCAGGCGTCATCGATGCGGCGATAAATCACATCCACCCGCCGCGGCCCCTCGGTGGTCCGCATATACACCGCGCCGTTCTTAATGAACAGGTCGGCGCTCTCCACCAGCTCGACCCCCATCTGCTGCGCCAGGAAGCTGTGCTCGAAGTAGGCGCTGTTGAAGCGCCCCGGGGTCATCACCACGACGCAAGGGTCATCCACCAGCGAGCTTTCGCGCAGGGTCTGCAGGAGGTAGCTCGGGTAGCGCTCCACCGGCGCAATGTGATGCTGTTCGAACATCTCCGGATAGAGGCGCATCATCATCTTACGGTTTTCGAGCATGTAGGAGACGCCAGACGGCGTACGCAGGTTATCCTCCAGCACGTAGTACTGACCGTCGTTATTGCGCACCATATCGACGCCGGTGATATGGGCATAGGTGTTGTTTGGCAGGTTGATGCCCTGCATGCACGGCTGATACTGCTCGTTGGCCAGCACCTGCTCGGCCGGGATCAGCCCCGCGCGCAGGATATTCTGCTCATGATAGATGTCATAGAGGAAGGCGTTCAGCGCTTTCACCCGCTGGCGAATACCGCGGTCAATGCGCTGCCACTCCCCGGCGGGTATGATCCGCGGCACACTATCAAACGGGATCAGCCGCTCGGTTCCCTCATCCTCGCCGTACACGTTAAAGGTGATGCCGATACGGTGAAAAAGCAGTTCCGCTTGCGCTTTTTTCTGCCGGATAGAGAATTGATCAGTGTTGCGAAACCATTGCCACCAGGCATTATAGTGCGGCCGCTGTTCACCCTGCGCGGTCAGCATCTCGTCATAATAATGCCCGTCAGGTAGCGTAATTTTAATCATGGCTATCCCCTCCGGTTGTACTCACTTTGTGGTAATCCCGGTAAGAGATAAGCATTAATTATGCCAGGTCCTCTGCCGCCGCGGCGTTGTGCAAATCTGTTCTGACCCGCCGTCTGGTTGTGCAAAAAATCGCCAGAACAGCCGCCCGCGCCCGGCTACGGTTGCACCGTCGTGAGGCAGCGCTACGGTTTTTGCGCCATCGTGGACGCCAGCGCCTTCAGCCAGGCGGCATAGGCCGTGGGCCAGGCGGTCGTCGGCGTTCCCGGGCGCCCCATACCAAAGCCATGGCCACCGCGGGTATAGCGGAAAAGCTGCACCGGAACCTGATGCTGGCGGCAGGCGTCAGCCATCACCAGTGTATTGTGCGGATCGGAAACCGGATCGTCCTGTGCCTGCACCAGGAAACAGGGCGGCGTGGCCGTTGTCACCCAGGTTTGTACCGACCAGGCGCGGTCGGCCGCCTCGCTCGCCTGCGGCCCCACCAGCAGACGATGGGTCGCCGTATGGCTCCAGGGTGGCAGGAGCGTGATCACCGGATAGATCAGCGCGGCGCCGTCGGTGGTGGCGGGCTGGTGGTCCAGCGCATCCACCGGCGGGTAGCTGGCGAACGTCGGCCGACAGGCGGCCATCCCCAGCAGATGTCCCCCCGCCGAAAAACCGAGCACGCTGACCTGCGATTCCCGGGCGCGGACCAGCCGCAGAGCTCGCTGCGCATCCTGCAGCGGCGCCAGCGCACCGGCCTGCCAGCCCTCCCCCGGCAAGCGGTAGCTCAGGACATAGGCGGTATAGCCGTGCGCTGTCAGCCAGTGCGCCGCAGGCCAGGCCTCACTGCCCATCTCGATCCGCTGGTATCCGCCGCCGGCCGCCACCAGCACCCCGTGGCCAGTGGCCCGGGCGGGTTGCCAGACCGTCAGCACAGGACGAGCGATATGGCTCAGCGCGCCGCGGGCGGATAACCGAGACTCGCCCCCCGGCCCGCCTCCGCCCGGCGGTTGATCCGGCCACAGCGGCAGCGTCAGCGCCGGAGCAGTGGCCGCCGCGCCCCGCGCCGCAGACAGCGCGGCGGCGCTGAACAGAAGAAATTGACGTCGATTCATGACTGGCTCCCGGGCGCGTTGGCTTGCCTGTAAGCCTAACCGCTTTGCTGGCGGTTGTATCAGAAAACCTGACAGGTAAATCCTCTGTTTTCGCGCAAAATGTTACCCCTGACACGCGCAGCGGCAGATATTCGTCTAAGGTTTTTGGATGGCCAAACGTCGTGGCCCGCAGTCGATAATGATAAGGAGAACTCCCCATGACGAGTACTGATGCACATCGTCCCGCTGCTTTGCCCTGTTCCCTGCGCCTGGCGATCGGCGGCGCCCTGCTCGCTCTGATGAGCCTGAATGTCCAGGCGGAAGACGGCAAAACCGCACCGCCCCCCTCGCCGGATATTCTGCTGGGCCCGTTATTCAATGATGTCCAGAGCGCGAAGCTCTTTGCCGATCAAAAAACCTTCGCCGACGCGATCCCTAACAGCGATCCGCTGATGATCCTTGCCGATTACCGGATGCAGAAAAACCAGGCCAGCTTTGACCTGCGCCACTTCGTCGAGCTGAACTTCACGCTGCCGAAAGAAAATGACACCTATGTGCCGCCCAAAGGGCAAACCCTGCGTCAACATATCGATGGCCTGTGGCCGGTCCTGACCCGCAGCACTGTCGAGGTGGAAAAATGGGACTCGCTGCTGCCGCTGCCTAAGCCCTACGTGGTCCCCGGAGGACGCTTTCGCGAAGTCTATTACTGGGACAGCTATTTCACCATGCTGGGTCTTGCCGAAAGCGGTCACTGGGATAAAGTCGAAGATATGGTCGCCAACTTCGCCGCGGAAATTGACACCTGGGGCCATATCCCCAACGGCAACCGTACCTATTACCTCAGCCGTTCGCAGCCCCCCTTCTTCTCCTTTATGGTGAGCCTGCTGGCAACGCACGATGGCGACCAGGTGCTGAAAACCTACCAGCCGCAGCTGGAGAAGGAGTATCGCTACTGGATGGCCGGGGCGGACGCGCTGGCCCCCGGCAGCGCCGACAAACGGGCGGTGCGGATGGCGGACGGCGCGCTGCTCAACCGCTACTGGGACGATAACGACACTCCGCGCCCCGAGTCCTGGCTTGACGACGTCAAAACCGCCAAAAGCAACCCGAATCGTCCGGCAACCGAGATCTATCGCGACCTGCGCTCCGCCGCCGCCTCCGGCTGGGATTTCAGCTCCCGCTGGATGGATAATCCGCAGCAGCTCGCCACCATTCGCACCACCTCGATTGTCCCGGTCGATCTCAATGCCCTGATGTTCCATCTGGAGAAAACCCTCGCCCGCGCCAGCAAGGCATCCGGGGACAGCGCTGGCGCTACGCAGTACGATGCGTTGGCTAACGCCCGCCAGCAGGCCATCGAGAAATATCTGTGGAATGATAAAGAGGGATGGTACGCCGATTACGATCTGAAAACCCACAAGGTGCGCAATCAGCTGACCGCGGCGGCGCTGTTCCCGCTGTACGTCAATGCGGCGTCACGCGAGCGGGCGACGAAAGTGGCCGCCGCCGCTGAGTCGCGCCTGCTTAAACCCGGCGGGCTGACCACCACCACCGTCAACAGCGGCCAGCAGTGGGACGCCCCGAACGGCTGGGCGCCGCTGCAGTGGGTGGCGGTCGAGGGCCTGCAAAACTACGGCCAACAGAAGATCGCCATGGAGGTCAGCTGGCGCTTCCTGAGCAACGTTCAGCATACCTATGACAGCAAGCAAAAGCTGGTGGAGAAGTATGACGTCAGCTCGACCGGCACCGGCGGCGGTGGAGGGGAATATCCGCTACAGGATGGCTTTGGCTGGACCAACGGCGTCACCCTGAAGATGCTGGATCTGATCTGCCCGCAGGAGAAACCCTGTGACGCCCTGCCCGCCACGCGCCCGGCGGCGGCCCCTTCCGCGCAGAGCAAGCCAGCCGCCAACGACCCCGCGCCGGCGGCAGCGCAAAAGACCGGCGCCTGACGCTTTTCCGGTCCGTCCCTCCCCCTACCAAAATCAGTAGGGGGAGTTATCTCCCTGCTGACTACGGCCCCGCGCAGCCCCGCTCTGCGGCCCGCGGGAAGCACGTCACTCCCCCCATCGCCCTGAACCGGTCACCTTTCGCTTGATCACATAAATACAAACAATAATAATTCGCATTACTTTTTAACGAACAATGACAGATTCGTTTTTCACGCGGCGGCGTACAGGAGTACCAGACCGCGTTGGTTCAGGATGATCTTATGAACGTGGCTATTTCCCGAAAACGCCCGAGGCTGCTGTACGCCCTCGTGGTCACCCTTCCCCTCACCGCGCAAGCCGAAGAGACGGTGGTGGTCACTGCCAGCCCGCCGGCGTCCGCCAGCGCGCCGACTGAAGGCTACAGCGCCAGCACCTCGCTCGGGGCAACGAAAACCGACCAGCCGTTAATCACCACCGCCCAGTCGGTATCGGTGGTCACCCGCCAGCAGATGGCGGACCAGGGGGCGAATACCATCAGCCAGGCGCTGGAATATACCCCGGGGGTTTACTCCAGCTTCGGCGGCGGCGCGACCCGGTTCGACGCCATCTCCCTGCGCGGCTACCACGGCGGCGACGTCGATAACCTGTTCCTCGACGGTATGCGCCTGATGAGCGACGGCGGCAGCCATAACGTTGTGCAAATCGACCCGTGGTTTATCGAACGCGTCGATGTGATCCGCGGCCCCTCCTCCGCGCTCTACGGGCAGAGCGTGCCGGGCGGCGTGGTCAACCTGACCTCCAAACGCCCGCAGTTCAGCCAGCAGGGCCACGTCCGCCTGACCGGCGGTACGCAAAATACCAAAGGCGCGGCCTTCGATTACACCGACGCCATCAACGAGCAGTGGGCATGGCGGCTGATCGGTATGACCCGCAGCAGCGACACGCAGTATGACCATACCCGCGAAGAGCGCTACGCCATTTCACCTTCCCTGCTATGGCAGCCGGACAGCGACACCTCGCTGCTGCTGCGCGCCTATCTGCAAAAAGATCCTTCCGGCGGCTATCATGGCTCTTTGCCGCTGGACGGCACCCGCTACGCGCACAATGGTCGTAAGCTCTCCCCCAGCACCAACGAGGGCGATCCGGGCGATGGCTATCAGCGCCGCCAGCAGATCTACAGCTATGAGTTTGACCACCAGTTCACCGACGTCTGGTCGGTCTATTCCGCCGGGAGCTACACCCATACCAACGTCTCCCTCGATCAGGTCTACCAGGTCGGCTGGATAGATGACAGCGACATGCTGGCCCGCGGCTACAGCGGTTCGCGCGGTTCGCTGGACGGCTGGTCAACCGATAACCGCCTGCGCGCCGATTTCAATACTGGCGACCTGGCGCATACTCTGATCCTCGGCGCCGAATATCATCGCTTCCGCAACGATCTGTGGACCGGCGCCGGCGGTGCGGCGCCGCTAAACCCGTTTAGCGGCTATACCGCGCAGACCGGGCATACCGTCACCTACAGCGATGACAATCATCGCCGCTACTACCAGACCGGGCTGTATCTGCAGGATGAGATGGTCTGGAACCGCTGGCATGTGGATGTTTCCGCTCGCTACGACCGCATCGTCTCCCAGCAGGTCAGCGATACCTTCGGCACCTCAAACCGCCGTTCAGACGACCATATTAGCGGCCGCGCCTCGCTGTTGTACGCCCTGGACAACGGCCTTTCGCCCTATCTGAGCTACAGCCAGGCGATCACCCCGGCGATGCTGCCGGGCGCGGACGGCAAACCGTTGAAACCGACCACCGCCGAGCAGGTCGAAGCCGGCCTGAAGTTCCAGCCGCCGGGCAGCCGCGACCTCTACAGCATCGCAATTTACGACCTGACGCAAAAGGATGTCGCCACCCGCGACCCGAACATCGCCACCGCCACCTATATTCCGGCGGGTAAGGTCCATTCCCAGGGCGTTGAGCTGGAAGCACACCACCAGATCACCCCGCAGCTGAGTACTATCGCCTCGTATACCTGGAATCGTCTGCGCTTCCAGGACACCAAGGACGGTACCGACAACAACACGCCGCAGCTGACCCCGGATCAGATGGCCTCCTTCTGGGCGCGCTATCAGTTCCCGGCGGGGATCTCGGTGGGCGCTGGCGTCCGCTATATCGGCAAACAGTGGGCGGATGATGCGAATACCGAACGGCTACCGTCGGTCACGTTGATGGATGCCATGATGCGGGCCGACCTCGGCGTCTGGTCGCCGGGGCTGAAAGGCGCTTATGTGCAGGTTAACGCCAACAATATCGGCGACCGCGAGTATATTTCCGGCTGCTACGGCACCGGCAACTGTTACTGGGGAGCAGAGCGCAGCGTTATGGCCACCGTGGGCTACGATTTCTGAGGACTGAGGACGTGGCCTCCGGGAGACTCCCGGAGGCCAAACGAGGGATTACATGGCGTCCAGCGCTTTCTGCAGTTTCCAGATATAGCGCGGCGCCTGCGGTGCCGGGTGTTTCTTCACCACATGCTCGAAGAACTCATCGGCGTCGAGATCGTTAATCTCATCGATGGCGTCCTGGCGGTCCGACGAGAAGGTGCGCAGCAGGGCGCCAGCGCCGTTGGCATAGGAGACCACCACCGCGTAGCGCATCACCTGCGGGTCTTTGATCCCCGCCAGCGGACCGTTCTCCAGAATGCTCAGGTAGGCGGCCCCCATCGAGATATTCCGTTCCGGGTTTTTCAGCTCACTGACCGACGGCTCGCCGCGCCAGCCCATACGCCGGTAGACATCGCGTCCGGAGGTCGACGGCTTGAGCTGCATCAGCCCGACGGCGCCGGATTTACTCACCACCGCTGGATTACCGCCCGACTCGATGGCGATGATCGCTGTGATCAACTGCGGATCCACGCCCCAGGCGGCGCCGGCTTTTTCACTGATCGGCATCCACTGCATCGCCCGCTTCACCGGGACCTCGGGGTTCCACGGCGGATTGGTGTAATCATGTTTCGAACTACAACCGGCCAGAAAAACGACTAAAATAAGCAACCATCTCAATTTCACACATCTATCCTTATCTACCCAAACGCCATCATGCTGCAGAACGACGGCAGCGGTACGTCCCCCGCCTGCCGACAACCTGAAGGATGACGGGTGCGGACTGAAGTTAGCCACCTGGAGATGACAATCGCCATTCCAGGCGGCATCATAACCCTTTCATTCATAGCAAGGAATTATCATGTCTCAGTTTTATCTGGTCGCGCCATCGGGTTATTGCATCAACCAGCAGGCGGCAGCCCGCGGCGTCGAGCGTCTGCAGCAGGCCGGACATGAGGTGGGCCACCAGCAGGTCATTCCCCGCCGGCAGCAGCGTTTCGCCGGGACTGAACATGAACGCCTGGCCGATATTAACCAGCTTGCCCAGTTGCCCGGACGCAACCGTATCGTCCTCGCGGTGCGCGGCGGCTACGGCGCCAGTCGCCTGCTGCCGCATATCGACTGGCACGGACTGATTGCCCGCCAGCAGCGCGACCCGCTGCTGATTTGCGGCCACAGCGATTTCACCGCTATCCAGTCGGGCCTGCTGGCTACGGGCAACGTCATCACCTTCAGCGGGCCAATGCTCGCGGGCAACTTCGGCGCGGAGACCCTCGATCCGTTTACCGAGCACCATTTCTGGCAGGCGCTACGCCAGCCGGAATTTACCCTCGAATGGCCGGGCGAAGGGCCGAACTGCCGGGTGGAAGGTACCCTGTGGGGGGGAAATCTGGCGATGCTGACCTCGCTTATCGGCACGCCGTGGCTACCGGCGATCCGCGACGGCATCCTGGTGGTGGAGGATATCAACGAGCACCCGTTCCGCGTCGAGCGCATGCTGCTTCAGCTGTTGCACAGCGGCGTGCTGGCGGCGCAGAAAGCGGTGATCTTTGGCAGCTTCACCGGCAGCGCGCCAAACGACTATGACGCGGGGTACGATTTGCCGCAGGTCTTTGATTACCTGCGCCAGCAGCTCTCCCTGCCGTTGATTAGCGGACTGGAGTTTGGCCACGAGCAGCGCACGGTGACCCTGCCGCTGGGCGCCCGCGCGCGACTGGTGAATCAGGCAGCCACCACCACTCTGACGATCAGCGGCCACCCGGTGCTGACAGAATAAATTTCCCGGACGCATAGGCGGATCCCCTGCGAATTGTTAAAATAGTGTCACTTTTAGCCATTTTTTCACGCCAGTCAGGGAGTACGTGAACATTGGACGCCGCTGCGGTCATTAGTCTGTTTATTCTGGGTTCTGTTTTAGTAACCTGCAGTATCTTATTGAGCTCCTTTTCTTCGCGCCTTGGCATCCCGATTCTGGTCATCTTTCTGGCCATCGGGATGCTGGCAGGCATTGACGGCATCGGTGGCATCCCCTTCGACAACTACCCCTTCGCCTATATGGTGAGTAACCTGGCGCTGGCGGTGATCCTGCTGGACGGCGGGATGCGCACCCAGGCCAGCTCCTTTCGCGTCGCACTGTGGCCCGCACTATCGCTGGCGACGGTCGGGGTACTGATCACCTCGGCGCTAACCGGGATGATGGCGGCCTGGCTGTTCAAGCTGGATATGATCGAAGGCCTGCTGATCGGCGCTATTGTCGGCTCCACCGACGCCGCGGCGGTCTTCTCGCTGCTCGGCGGCAAGGGGCTCAACGAGCGCGTCGGCTCAACGCTGGAGATTGAGTCAGGCAGTAACGACCCGATGGCCGTCTTCCTGACCATCACCCTTATCGAAATGATCCAGCAGCACCAAACCGGCCTCAGCTGGATGTTCGCCGTGCATATCATTCAGCAGTTCGGCCTCGGGATCGCCATCGGCCTCGGCGGCGGCTACCTGCTGCTGCAGATGATTAACCGCATCGTACTGCCCGCCGGACTCTATCCGCTGCTGGCGCTGAGCGGCGGGATCATGATTTTTGCCGTCACCACCACCCTCGACGGCAGCGGTATCCTTGCCGTCTATCTCTGCGGCTTTCTGCTGGGCAACCGGCCGATCCGCAACCGACACGGCATCCTGCAGAACTTCGACGGCCTGGCGTGGCTGGCGCAGATCGCCATGTTCCTGGTGCTGGGCCTGCTGGTGACGCCATCCGACCTGCTGCCTATCGCCATCCCGGCGCTGCTGCTGTCGATGTGGATGATTTTCTTTGCCCGTCCGCTGTCGGTGTTTGCCGGCCTGCTGCCGTTTCGCGGCTTTAACCTGCGCGAACGGGTGTTTATCAGCTGGGTTGGCCTGCGCGGCGCGGTGCCCATTATTCTCGCGGTATTCCCGATGATGGCCGGGCTGGACAACGCCCGTCTGTTCTTCAATGTCGCCTTCTTCGTGGTGCTGGTGTCGCTGCTGCTGCAGGGCACCTCGCTGTCGTGGGCGGCGAAAAAAGCCAAAGTGGTGGTGCCGCCCATCAGCTGGCCCATCTCCCGCGTCGGGCTGGATATTCACCCGGAAAACCCGTGGGAGCAGTTTGTCTATCAGCTGGGCGCCGATAAATGGTGCATCGGCGCGGCGCTGCGCGATCTGCATATGCCGCCGGAGACGCGGATTGCGGCACTGTTTCGCAACAATGCCCTGCTGCACCCCACCGGCAGTACCCGCCTGCGGGAAGGCGATATCCTGTGCGTCATTGGTCGGGAGCACGACCTGCCGGCGCTGGGCAAAATGTTCAGCCAGTCGCCGCCGGTGGCGCTCGATCAGCGCTTTTTCGGCGACTTTATTCTTGATGCCGAGGCCCGCTTCGCCGATGTGGCTCAAATCTACGGCCTCGATGGCGGAGAGGAGTTCCGCGAGCATCAGCAGTCGCTCGGGGAAGTGGTGCAGCAGCTGTTGGGCGCAGCGCCGGTGGTGGGCGACCAGGTGGAGTTCGCCGGGATGGTGTGGACGGTGGCAGAAAAAGAGAACGATCACGTGCTGAAGGTCGGGGTGCGGGTCGCGGAAGACGAGGCGGAGTGATCCGCCCCGGAATAAGTTACAGGGTCACAACCGGCACCCGCGGCGCCAGGGCGCACATCAGCTCATAGCCGACGGTGCCGCTGCTGGCCGCCACGTCGTCGATTTTAATCTCTTTGCCCCACAGCTCGACCGGCGCGCCGATCCCGGCCTGCGGACAAGGCGTTAAATCGACCGCCAGCATATCCATCGATACGCGTCCAACGGTGGTGGTGCGTACGCCATCCACCAGCACCGGCGTGCCGCTCGGCGCCACCCGCGGATAGCCATCGGCATAGCCGCAGGCGACGATGCCGATCCGCTGCTCCTGGGTGGTGCGGTACAGGCCGCCATAGCCAATCGCCTCGCCGGGGCGCAGGTTCTGCACGCCGATGATTTCGCTGCGCAGCGTCATGACCGGCTTCAGCCCGGTGTTCGCGATGTCCTGCCACTGCCCGGAAGGCGACGCGCCATACAGCACGATGCCCGGACGCACCCAGTCAAAATGCGCTTCCGGATGCCAGAGAGTCGCCGCCGAGTTGGCCAGCGAGCGCGGGCAATCCAGCCCCTCCGCCGCCTGTTCAATACGGCGCATCGGCTCGACAATCCCCTGCGGGTTCTCCGCCTCCGCGAAGTGCGACATCAGCGTCATTTCTCCGACGTTGCTTATCGCCCGCAACTGCTGCCAGACGGTATGCACCCGCTCCGGCATAAAGCCCAGCCGGTTCATACCGCTGTTCACCTTGAGATAGATATCAAGCGGCGCGCGCAGCTTCGCCTGCTGCAGCGCCTTAATCTGCCAGTTGCTGTGGACGCTGGTGGTTAAGCGATATTGATCGAGCACCGCCAGCTCATCGGCATGGAAGAAGCCCTCCAGCAGCAGGATCGGACCTTTCCAGCCCTGCTCGCGCAGCAGAATCGCCTCTTCCAGGTTGAGCAAGGCGAAACCATCCGCCCCGCTTAACGCACTCCATACGCGCGCCACGCCGTGGCCGTAGGCGTTGGCCTTGACCACCGCCCACAGGCGCGACCCGGGGGCCGCGCGACGCACTATCTGTAAATTCTGCCGCAAGGCCAGCAGGTCGATGCTGGCCACTACCGGACGGGTCATGCAAGCTCCTTAGTTGTGTGCGCCATGCAGATGCTGTGGGCGCGCCGGGGTGAAGCCGGGGCTGTAGCGGGCGACCGCCAGATCGTCGTAAGGGATCGCCGGCGTGCGCCCGGAGATCAGATCGCTGATAAGCTGCCCGGAACCACAGGCCATGGTCCAGCCAAGCGTGCCGTGGCCGGTGTTGAGCCACAGATTTTTATACGCCGTGCGTCCGACCACCGGCGTGCCGTCCGGCGTCATCGGCCGCAGGCCGGTCCAGAACGTCGCCTGCTCCACGTGGCCGCCGCGTGGGAACAGGTCGCGCACCACCATCTCCAGGGTTTCGCGACGCGGCTGCAGCAGCGCTTTGTTAAAACCGACGATCTCGGCCATGCCGCCGACGCGAATGCGCTGATCGAAACGGGTAATAGCGATTTTGTATGTCTCATCAAGGATAGTGGAAACCGGCGCGCCGTCCTCCTGGGCAATCGGAATGGTTAATGAGTAACCTTTCAGGGGATAGACCGGTATATCCACCAGCCCTTTAAGCATCGCCGTTGAGTAGGAGCCGAAGGCCATCACATAGGCGTCGCCCTTGATAATCTCATCGCCGCATTTCACCCCGGCAATGCGATCGCCCTCCTGCAGCAGGGCGTCCACGGCGGTGTTGAAGCGGAAGGTGACCCCGGCCTGTTCCGCCATCGCCGCCAGACGGGTGGTAAACAGCTGGCAGTCACCGGTTTCATCATTGGGCAGGCGCAGGCCGCCGGTCAGTTTATGGCTGACTTCCGCCAGCGCCGGCTCCACCTCCGCCAGCCGCTTCGCTTCCAGCAGCTGGTACGGCACGCCGGCATCTTCCAGCACCGCGATGTCGCGGGTGGCATTTTCATACTGTTTGGCGGTCCGGAACAGCTGAAGTGTCCCGCCCTGACGTCCTTCATACTGAATGCCGGTGGTGTCGCGCAGCGCTTTCAGGCAGTCGCGGCTGTACTCCGCCAGGCGCACCATACGGCCTTTGTTCTCCATATAGTGGCGGGTGTCGCAGTTACGCAGCATCTGCCACATCCACTTCAGCTGGAACGACGTGCCGTCAAGGCCTATCGCCAGCGGCGCATGGCGCTGAAACATCCATTTGATCGCCTTCAGCGGCACCCCCGGCGCCGCCCAGGGCGCCGCATAGCCGGGAGAAATCTGCCCGGCGTTGGCCGCGCTGGTCTCCTCTGCCGGGCCAGGCTGACGGTCGATAACCGTCACCTCATGACCCGCCTGACTCAAATACCACGCGCTGGCTACCCCAACCACCCCACTTCCCAGTATGACGACACGCATAGCGACTCCGTAACAGTTAAAGAACAATCATCTAATTACAAATTGATAACTCAGTTGAAAATATTATTCAACATACGCTTTATTTATGGTGACTTAACTCACAGCAAACCGCACCAGCCCTGCGCTGCGAGATTTACGATCTCATGCTGCGCTTTATTTTTACCCAGCATTAAATTCTGTAAATAAGCGCAAAAAACGGCTTTGAGATGGGGAAATCGCGAAGAAAAGAAATTGTCTGACGATACAGTTTGCCATCCGGTGTTCTATGCTTGTTTAGAGGTTTTCCGTTCAGAGAAAACCAACAACAACGAGGGCGCGCTAATGGCTACGATTGACTCCATGAACAGGGACACCACCCGTTTAAGCGATGGACCCGACTGGACGTTCGAGTTACTGGAGACCTACCTGGCCGAAGTGGACCGGGTCGCCAAGCTCTATCGTCTTGACACCTACCCGCACCAAATCGAAGTCATTACTTCCGAGCAGATGATGGACGCCTACTCCAGCGTCGGCATGCCCATCAACTATCCTCACTGGTCGTTTGGCAAAAAATTCATTGAGACTGAGCAGGCCTATAAGCACGGTCAGCAGGGCCTGGCGTATGAGATAGTCATCAACTCCAATCCTTGTATCGCCTACCTGATGGAAGAAAACACCATCACCATGCAGGCGCTGGTCATGGCGCACGCCTGCTATGGGCATAACTCGTTCTTTAAAAATAACTATCTGTTTCGCAGCTGGACCGACGCCAGCTCGATCATCGACTACCTGATCTTCGCCCGCAAATACATTACCGAGTGCGAAGAGCGCTATGGCGTCGACGAAGTGGAGAAACTGCTCGACTCCTGTCACGCGCTGATGAACTACGGCGTCGACCGCTATAAACGTCCGCAAAAAATCTCTCTGCAGGAGGAGAAAGCGCGGCAGAAAAGCCGGGAAGAGTATCTGCAAAGCCAGGTGAATATGCTGTGGCGCACCCTGCCGAAGCGCGAGGAAGAAAAAGCGATTGAGTCCGCCCGTCGCTACCCTTCCGAACCGCAGGAGAACCTGCTGTACTTTATGGAGAAGAACGCCCCGCTGCTCGAATCGTGGCAGCGCGAGATCCTGCGCATCGTGCGTAAAGTCAGCCAGTATTTCTACCCGCAGAAACAGACCCAGGTGATGAACGAGGGGTGGGCGACCTTCTGGCACTACACCATCCTCAACCATCTCTATGATGAAGGGAAAGTGACGGAGCGCTTTATGCTGGAGTTTCTCCACAGTCACACTAACGTGGTGTTCCAGCCGCCGTACAACAGTCCGTGGTATAGCGGGATTAACCCCTACGCGCTGGGCTTCGCCATGTTCCAGGACATCAAGCGCATCTGTCAGTCGCCGACGGAAGAGGACAAGTACTGGTTCCCGGATATCGCCGGTTCTGACTGGCTGGAAACGCTGCATTTCGCGATGCGTGATTTCAAGGACGAAAGCTTTATCAGCCAGTTCCTGTCGCCGAAGATCATGCGCGATTTCCGCTTCTTCACCGTGCTCGACGACGATCACAACAATTATCTTGAGATCTCGGCGATTCACAACGAAGAGGGCTATCGCGAGATCCGCAACAAGCTCTCGGCGCAGTATAACCTCAGCAATCTTGAGCCGAACATCCAGGTGTGGAACGTTGACCTGCGCGGCGACCGCTCGCTAACCTTGCGCTATGTGCCGCACAACCGCGTCCCACTGGACAAAGGCCGGCGCGAAGTGCTGAAACATGTGCATCGTCTGTGGGGATTCGATGTGCTGCTGGAGCAGCAGAACGCCGACGGCAGCATTGAGCTGCTGGACCGCTGCCCGGCGCGCCCGAACGCGCTATAGCATTGCGGGACGATGAAAACGACGAAGGGGGCCATTGGCCCCCTTATGTTGTTTATCGATCGCTAATATCCGGCTTAACGCATATTCATGGCTAAATCGCCGGGCAGCGATTTCTGCATCCGATGCCAGATCTCCCCGCTGTCATGGCCGTAGCGACGGACCAGCTCGTACACCTGATCGTGCAGGCCGCCTTCGCACACCTTCGCCAGCTGATGATAAAAGCCCAGCGCCAGGCTGCGCGCTTCCGGGCTGGAGAAATAGTGGCGGCCGATGCGGGTATACAGCCCCTTCATGCCGTTGAGGATCAGGCCGTAAATCGGGTTGCCGGAGGCAAACGCCAGACCACGGAAGATGTTGTAATCGAGGTCGGCAAAGGCGTCGGCGTGATCTTCCACTTCCCGGGCGCTGTCCAGTACCGCCAGCGCTTTATCCGGATGCTGACGGAACGCGGTGCGAATAAAAATCGTGGAAATATTGGTGCGCACGGAGAGCAGGTTATCAATCAGCTGCGGCACGCTGTCGTGATCGAGACGTGCCAGCGTTTCGAGGATATTCAGCCCGGAGGTCTCCCAGAAGTTGTTCACTTTAGTGGGTTTGCCATGCTGAATGGTCAACCAGCCGTCACGCGCCAGACGCTGCAACACTTCGCGCAGAGTGGTGCGGGTAACACCGATCAGCTCAGAAAGCTCGCGTTCAGCGGGGAGAATCGATCCAGGTGGGAAGCGGTTATTCCAGATGCTCTCAATGATATACTCTTCCGCGAAACCCGCAGGGCTCTGCGCCTTAATGACCATAATAATATTTCCATTACACATTGTTGCAATTGCACTCATCATACCAGAGCCGCTATAGCGCAGATAGCATCGCAAGTGAATTAAAAAGGGATCGCCGTTTCATTTTCCGTTTTTACTTTGCGCTTTTCCTTATCTCCCGTCACCGCCGCCGCGGTGCGAAGAAAGTTGCTTCTCATTTTGCTCAACTGGTACTCTTGCCAATAGTTACGCACAAAATCATGTACTAATTTGACGGGGAAGGATTCTGTCGTGGAAATTTCATATGGCCGCGCGCTGTGGCGCAATTTTCTTGGCCAGTCGCCTGACTGGTACAAGCTGGCGTTAATCATTTTCTTAATCGTAAATCCGCTGGTGTTTGCCGTGGCGCCGTTTGTCGCCGGCTGGCTGCTGGTCATCGAGTTTATCTTTACCCTCGCCATGGCGCTGAAGTGCTACCCGCTGCTGCCGGGCGGCCTGTTGGCGATTGAAGCACTGCTGATCGGCATGACCAGCCCGGCGCATGTGCGGGAAGAGATCGCCGGCAACCTTGAAGTGCTGCTCCTGCTGATCTTCATGGTGGCGGGCATCTACTTCATGAAACAACTGCTGCTGTTCGTCTTCACGCGCCTGCTGCTGGGGATCCGCAGCAAGATGCTGCTGTCGCTGGCCTTCTGCCTGGCGGCCGCTTTCCTCTCCGCCTTTCTCGATGCGCTTACCGTAGTGGCGGTGGTGATTAGCGTCGCCGTTGGGTTCTACGGCATCTACCATCGCGTCGCTTCGGCTCGCCCTGATGATAACGATCTGCTGGACGACAGCCATATCGAGCAGCACTACCGCGAGGTGCTGGAGCAGTTCCGCGGCTTTCTGCGCAGCCTGATGATGCACGCCGGCGTCGGGACCGCCCTCGGCGGAGTCATGACCATGGTTGGCGAACCGCAAAATCTGATTATCGCCAAAGCGGCGGGCTGGCATTTTGGCGAGTTCTTTATCCGCATGGCGCCCGTCACCTTGCCGGTGATGGTGTGTGGGCTGTTGACCTGCCTGCTGGTCGAAAAGTATCGCCTGTTTGGCTACGGCGAACCGCTGCCGCCCGCGGTGCGGAAGGTGCTGCAGGACTTTGACGACCGCAGTCGCGCCCAGCGCAGCCGTCAGGAGCAGTTGCGGCTGATTGCCCAGGCGGTGATTGGTGTCTGGCTGATCGTCGCCCTCGCCTTTCATCTGGCCGAAGTCGGGCTCATTGGCCTGTCGGTGATCATCCTCGCCACCACGTTTTCCGGGGTGACTGATGAGCACGCCATTGGCAAGGCGTTCACCGAGGCGCTGCCCTTCACCGCGCTGCTGACGGTGTTCTTTGCCATTGTGGCGGTGATCATCGACCAGCAGCTGTTCACTCCGGTCATTGAGTTTGTGCTGCAGGCCTCGCCGCACGCACAGCTGTCGCTCTTTTATCTGTTTAACGGCCTGCTGTCGTCCATTTCGGATAACGTTTTTGTCGGCACGGTCTACATTAACGAAGCGAAAACGGCCCTCGAACATGGCGTTATCAGCCTGCCACAGTTTGAGATGCTGGCAGTGGCGATCAACACCGGTACCAACCTGCCGTCGGTCGCCACCCCCAACGGCCAGGCGGCATTCCTGTTCCTGCTGACCTCCGCGCTGGCGCCGCTGATCCGACTCTCCTATGGCCGCATGGTATGGATGGCGCTGCCCTACACCATCGTACTGACGCTGGTCGGCCTGCTGTGCGTCGAGTTCACCTTGATGCCGGTCACCAACTGGCTGCTGGCGCACGGCTGGGTGACCACGCCCACGCTACCCTGACCCGATCCTGGCCCGGATCCATCCGGGCCATTCAATAACCCGTTACGTAATATTTTCTGCCGGGCCGCTGGCGTCGGTTCGGTTTTCGTTTACACTGCCATGATTTAGCATCTTCCAGGGAAATGATTATGTTGCAATATTTAAACCAGTGCTCAAGGGGACGCGGTGCCTGGCTCCTGATGGCATTGACCGCTTTTATTCTCGAACTCGTTGCGCTGTGGTTCCAGCATGTGATGCTGCTGCAGCCGTGTGTGATGTGTATTTACGAACGCTGTGCCCTGCTCGGCATCATGGGCGCGGGGCTGGTGGGCGCCATCGCGCCTAAAACGCCGCTGCGCTATGTCGCCATGGTGATCTGGTTGTACAGCGCAATACGTGGACTGCAGCTGGCGTGGGAGCATACGATGATCCAGCTGCACCCTTCGCCGTTCCAGACCTGCGATTTCGCCGCCCGCTTCCCGACCTGGCTGCCGCTGGATAAATGGCTGCCGCAGATGTTTGTTGCCTCCGGCGACTGTTCGGTACGTCAGTGGCAATTTCTGTCGCTGGAAATGCCGCAATGGCTGGTCGGTATTTTTGCTGCCTATCTGGTGGTCGCCATCCTGGTGATCATTGCTCAGCCGGTCAAAATCAAAAAACGCGATCTGTTTGGCCGCTAAGTCGCTGCGTGTACAGCACAAGATGAAACGCCCTGCGGGGCGTTTTTTTATGCCAGCAGCCGGTCGCTGAATCATATCCTGCCTGTCTCAAGGCGCACATGATGTCACCTGCGAAGAAAGCGCGATCTGGCGTTTACAGCGCCCTGTCAGGCAGATTGAGGATATGGTCCTGCCAGTCGACGACGGTGGACTCGGGCACCGCAATATGGCGAACAGAGATGCGTTCACCGTGCATTGCCGCTTTTGAACCGGTCAACAGCGGATGCCAGGCCGGCAGCGGTTTGCCCTCCGCAAGCAGGCGATAGGCGCAGGTCGGCGGCAGCCATTCGAAGGTTGGCAGGTTTTCGCGGGTAAGCTTGATGCAGTCTGGCTCGTACTCGAAGCGACGCTCGTAGTTACGGCACTGGCAGGTTTTGATATTGAGCTGACGGCAGGCAACGTTGGTGAAGTAGATTTCATCGGTGTCTTCATCCATCAGCTTGTGCAGGCAGCACTGGCCGCAACCGTCACACAGCGATTCCCACTCCGCGTCGGTCATTGCATCCAGTGTTTTTTGTTGCCAGAAAGGTTGTTCGCTCATCGGAGTGTCCGTCGTTGCCAGTTAAGGGTGCACCTTATAACCAGTCTGGCACGCCGATGCAAGTTTTGCCGCCCCAAAAGGCGGCAAGCAGCGCTTACAGCACGCGGGTGGTGAGCGACAGGCCGTTGAAACCCACTTCCAGCTCGTCACCACTGTGCAGCGGCCCCACCCCTTCCGGGGTGCCGGTGAGGATCACATCCCCGGCTTTGAGGGTAAAGAAGCGCGACATGTAAGCGATCAGCGGCACAATCTTATGGATCATGTCGGCAGTGGTTCCCTGCTGGCGCACTTCGCCATTAATCTTCAGGCTTAACGGCGTATTCTGCGGGTCACCGTGGAACTCAGCGGCCGGGATAAAGCCGGAGATCGGGCTGGCGTTATCGAAGCCTTTCGCCTTCTCCCACGGCTGCCCGGCCTTTTTCATCTTAGCCTGCAGGTCGCGCAGGGTGAGATCCAGCGCGACGCCATAGCCGGCGATCCCTTTCTGCACATGTTCTTCCGTTGCCTGACGCAGCGTACTGCCAATCAGCACCGCCAGCTCGACTTCGTGGTGCACTGAGCCCAGCCCTTCAGGAAGCACCAACGGCTGACGGAGATCGCACAGCGCGGTCTCAGGTTTAATAAACAGCACCGGCTCTTCCGGCGTCGCACTGCCCATTTCCTTGATGTGTTTTGCATAATTACTGCCGACGCAAACCACTTTGCTCACTGGATAATCCAGAAGCGCACCCTGCCAGTTATGATGTTGGTACATTATTTTCCCTCATGGGTTAATCGGATTGTTTCCCCTGTTCCGCCAGGTGTTTCTTTAGTAGATTTTCAGATGGCGGGGGAAGTTGCAGGTAATAGCCCTGCTCGCTCAACGCCTGTTTCACTTTTTCCAGGTCGGCGTTAACCAGCTTTTTGCGCCCATCCAGCGGCAGCAGCATCGCCATTTGCGGCGTGCCGAAGCCGCGCATTAGCTCGTCAGGAACGCGTGAGAAATCGTCCTTTTTTTCGACATATAAATAGGTTTGTTCACGTTTAGTACTTCGATAGATCACACAAAACATAGTTTTACTCGGAATTAGACCCGTGGTCACTTGCCTCAATATATGAGTGACTATAACATGCCTTTTAGTCTTCGGAATATCACCGCACTTCTGCGGTTGATAAACAGCAAATTGAGTAAGGCCAGGATGTCAAATACGCCAATCGAACTTAAAGGCAGTAGCTTCACGTTATCTGTCGTTCATTTGCACGATGCAAATCCCGAGGTTATTCGTCAGGCGTTAGAAGACAAAATCGCCCAGGCTCCCGCCTTTTTACGCCATGCTCCGGTGGTGGTGAATATCGCCAGCGTGGAGGAGGAGGTCGAATGGCGCGCCATTAACGAGGCCATCGCCGCGACCGGTTTACGCATTATGGGCGTCAGCGGATGCAAAATCCCGCGCCTGAAAACCGAAATCGATCGCGCCGGGATCCCGTTATTAACCGAAGGGAAAGAGAAAGCCCCTCGTCCGGCACCGTCCGAACCCACCCCTCCGCCGCCGCCAGTTGCTAACCAGATCACAAAAACGCGTTTGATTGATCAACCGGTACGTTCCGGTCAGCGCATTTATGCGCCACACTGTGATCTTATTGTTACAAATCATGTGAGTGCCGGTGCGGAACTTATCGCTGACGGCAATATCCATGTATATGGCATGATGCGAGGACGCGCGCTGGCAGGCGCCGGTGGCGACAGAGACGCCCAGATATTTTGTACCCACCTTGCGGCGGAGCTGGTCTCCATCGCCGGGGAATATTGGCTGAGCGATAACATCCCGGCCGAATTTTATGGCAAAGCGGCACGCCTGCGTTTAGGTGAAAGCGCTTTGACAGTTCAACCGTTGAATTAATCCCTTTTTAACAAGGAATTTCTATGGCACGCATTATTGTTGTGACTTCGGGTAAAGGGGGCGTTGGCAAGACCACCTCCAGCGCGGCCATCGCTACAGGTTTGGCCCAGAAGGGAAAGAAAACCGTCGTTATCGACTTCGACATCGGCCTGCGTAACCTCGATCTGATTATGGGCTGCGAACGTCGCGTCGTTTATGATTTCGTCAACGTCATCCAGGGCGATGCCACGTTGAACCAGGCGCTGATCAAAGATAAGCGCACGGAAAATCTCTACATTCTCCCGGCCTCTCAGACCCGGGATAAAGACGCCCTGACCCGCGAAGGCGTCGACAAAGTTCTCGAAGAACTGAAGAAAATGGACTTCGATTTCATTGTCTGTGATTCACCGGCAGGTATCGAAACCGGTGCGCTGATGGCCCTCTACTTTGCTGATGAAGCCATTATCACCACCAACCCGGAAGTCTCCTCCGTTCGCGACTCCGACCGTATCCTTGGCATTCTCGCGTCGAAATCCCGTCGTGCGGAAAATGGCGAAGAGCCGATCAAAGAGCACTTACTGCTGACCCGCTACAATCCAGGCCGCGTCAATAAAGGCGATATGCTGAGCATGGAAGACGTGCTGGAAATTCTGCGCATTAATCTGGTGGGCGTGATCCCGGAAGACCAGTCAGTTCTGCGCGCATCCAACCAGGGTGAGCCCGTGATTCTGGATGCCGCGTCGGACGCAGGCAAAGCCTATGCCGATACCGTTGAACGTCTGCTCGGAGAAGAACGCCCTTTCCGCTTCATTGAAGAAGAGAAGAAAGGATTCCTCAAACGCCTGTTCGGAGGATAAATTATGGCTTTACTCGACTTTTTTCTCTCGCGAAAAAAGAACACGGCTAATATTGCGAAAGAACGCCTGCAAATCATCGTCGCCGAGCGTCGCCGCGGCGACGCGGAGCCGCACTACCTGCCGCAGTTGCGCAAAGATATTCTGGAAGTGATCTGTAAATACGTGCAGATCGACCCGGAGATGGTCAGCGTGCAGCTGGAGCAGCGGGATGGTGATATTTCGATTCTTGAGCTGAACGTGACCCTACCCGAAACGGAAGAGTCGAAACCCTGACCCTGTTGTTCCGCTCCGAAAAAAAACCGGCAACGCCCTGCGCTGCCGGTTTTTTATTGCCTGGAACTGGCCGTTCGTTAACGCGGATAGTCGTTTAACAGCGACTTCAGCCGCTCGGCCATCAGTTCGCCGCGCCAGCCGGAAATCAGCTCAGGCTCACCGGCTTGCGTTTTCAACTGCCAGTGCCAGTTCAGCAGCTGGTTGATCTGCCGACGCGAGGCCAGCAGTTCCGCGCTCACGCCCTTATCGGCACTCACTTCCTGCACCAGCGCTTTAATATCTTTAAAGGCTTTGCGGTAACCTGGCATGTCAATGAGGTTCTGCAGCGGCGCCGGCAGGGCCGATTCCGGCAGCGCCTGGGCTTTCTCGACCAGGCTAATCAACGTTTTGCCGTGGAAGCGAATTTCACTACCGGACAACCCGAGGCTGTCGAGCTCGCCGAGGCTGGTGGGCATATAGCGCGCCACGCTCCACAGATGCTCTTCCCGCACCACAAAGTTCACCGCCAGGTCGCGCTCACGCGCTTTGCGCAGACGCCACTCTGCCAGCAGCTGCAGGCAGCCCAGCTGGCGGGTACGCAGCTGCCAGGCGTTGCCGATGTCGCGCCAGGCCTCGGCCGGGTCGACCACCTCCTGACGGCGCTGCTGCATCAGACGACATTCGTCCAGCGCCGCCGATAGCCAGCCTGCGCGGTCGGTCTCCGCCATTAATTGGCTGGCGATCGGCAACAGGTACCAGACGTCAGCTGCGGCGTATTCACACTGACGCTCGGTCAGCGGGCGCGCCAGCCAGTCGGTGCGGGATTCACTTTTATCCAGCGCCACTCCGGAATACTCTTCCACCATGGAGGCAAAGCCCCAGGACATCGGGCGGCCGCAGAACGCCGCCAGGATCTGGGTGTCGATCAGCGGCTGCGGCATCAGGTTGAACGCATTGAGGAAGACTTCTAAATCCTCGCTACCGGCATGCAGGTATTTAGTCACATCCTGGTTAAGCAGCAGCTCACGCATCGGCGCCCAGTCGCTAATCGTCAAGGGATCGATCAGAGAGACCTGAGTGCCGTCGAACAGCTGCAGCAGGCCCAGCTGCGGATAGTAGGTGCGAGTGCGGACAAATTCCGTATCCAGAGCAACGGTGGAGGCCGCGCTTGCCGCTTCGCAGACAGCGCGCAGGCCATCGTCGGTGGTGATCATCTGATAGTTCAAAGCATACTCTCTTAACTTGCGCCCATAAAAAACGCCGGCGTAGCCGGCGTCAGGCGACTCATTCGTTACTTAGCCTTTATTGTCCACTTTAGCGCGCGCTTCGTCACGCAGTTCTCGCCGCAAAATTTTCCCGACGTTGGATTTCGGCAGTTCGTCACGGAATTCCACCAGCTTCGGCACTTTGTAGCCGGTGAGATGGCGGCGGCAGAACGTAATCAGCGCTTCTTCGGTTAACGCGGCATCTTTCTTGACCACGAAAATCTTCACCGCTTCACCGCTGCTGCCGGACGGCACGCCGATGGCCGCCACTTCGAGGACGCCGCTGTGCTGCATGACCACATCTTCGATTTCATTCGGATAGACGTTAAATCCCGACACCAGGATCATATCTTTTTTCCGGTCAACGATACGCAGGAATCCCTCGTCATCCATCACCGCGATATCCCCGGTGTGCAACCAGCCGTCTTTGATAATCTCATCCGTCGCGTCAGGACGCTGCCAGTAGCCCAGCATCACCTGCGGCCCCTTGATACAGAGCTCGCCCGGCTGACCCGGCGCCACTTCGTTATCGTCGTCGTCCACCAGTTTGGCTTCAGTGGAAGGCACCGGCAGGCCAATACTGCCGCTGTGGTAGTCGATGTCGTGCGGGTTGACGCTGACCAGCGGCGAACACTCGGTCAGGCCGTAGCCCTCCAGCAGATATTGTCCGGTCAGTTTTACCCAGCGCTCGGCCACCGCCTGCTGCACCGGCATCCCACCGCCGGCGGACAGGTGCAGCGAGGAGAAATCAAGCTGCTGAAACTCTTTGTTGTTCAGCAAGGCGTTGAACAGGGTATTGACCCCGGTCATGGCGGTAAAAGGATATTTCGCCAGCTCTTTCACCAGCCCGGGAATGTCGCGTGGGTTGGTGATCAGCAAATTTTGCCCGCCCAGTTCGATAAACAGCAGGCAGTTCATGGTCAGGGCGAAAATGTGATACAGCGGCAGCGCGGTCACCACGAACTCTTTGCCGCGATGCAGCAGCGGGCCGTAGGTGGCATTGACCTGCTCGAGGTTAGCCAGCATGTTGCGGTGGGTCAGCATCGCCCCTTTGGCCACGCCGGTGGTGCCCCCGGTGTACTGCAGAAACGCCAGATCTTCTGGAACGATCTCCGGCTTCACGTACTGCATGCGGTAGCCATGCTGCAGCGCGCTGCGAAACGAGATGGCATCCGGCAGGTGGTACTTCGGCACCAGGCGCTTGATGTACTTGACCACAAAGTTCACCAGCGTGCCTTTGGCGGTGGAGAGCTGGTCGCCCATTCGCGTCAGGATCACGTGCTTAACCTGAGTTTTCGCCACCACTTTTTCCAAGGTATGGGCAAAGTTGGAGACGATGACGATCGCCGCCGCGCCGCTGTCGTTGAGCTGATGCTCCAGTTCACGCGGGGTATACAAGGGGTTGACGTTGACCACGATCATCCCGGCGCGCAGGATGCCAAACAGGGCCACCGGATACTGCAGCAGGTTAGGCATCATCAGGGCCACGCGATCGCCCTTCTGTAATCCTAACCCCTCCTGAAGGTAAGCGGCGAAGGCGCGACTACGCTCTTCCAGCTTACGGTAGGTCATCACTTCACCCATATTGATAAACGCCGGTTGGTCGGCGTAGCGGGTGGTGCCATGTTCAAACAATTCAACCAGGGATTGATAGCGGTCAGGGTTTATCTCCGCAGGAACATCTGCGGGATAACGGTTTAGCCAAACCTTTTTCACTGCATCACCTCTGAAATAGTTATTCGTCGTCATCACAGCCCCTGGCAAATACATTTTGTTAACATTATATTAACTCAGCGTACCAGTTTATTAATTAGGCAATGAGCAGGTTGCGAAGCGCGTCACTATTTTTTTTCTTATTCGACTGAAAACAAAGAAACAGCGGACCGGCCGCTGTTTCTTTGAACTAACATAAACAACAAAATCATTCGGTTACGACGTTTCTCACCTCAGCAGGGCCGGGGTTGTACCAGCCCCAGCCGCCATAGCCGTAACCCCAGGGGCGCGGACCCAGCATCCACGGATCGATGGGCTGCGGGGGCATCACCACCTGCTGCACCACGTTCCAGCGTTTGTAACCGATGGCGTTCATCAGCATAAATTTATACGGCGTGCTGCCCACTTTGCCGTCGACCACGCCGGCAATCGGCCCGACCACGGTGACCAGCTGGCCGCGGTAGTCGACCGGATCGAGGAAGCCGTTAACGTCGGCATAGATCCGCCCACGAGACGGTTCGCCCAGCACAGGCCGTGCGCCGCTGTCCAGCGGTACGGTGGCGATTTCTAAGCGGGTTTTACCCTGCTGGTTCTGCACATTGACCACTTTGCCGCCAAAGCGTGCTTCCTGGCCAACGTACAGCTGCGGCGCGTTCATCACCCGCACTAAATCCTGCTGCGGCGTAGGGCTGGTGCCTTTGATGGCATCCGGCACTGACACGCAGCCGCTTAGCGCAACGGCAACCGCCGCGGCTAACAGCCAGCGAACGCCCTGTTTTTGACCCGCCATGATGCGACTCCTTTTCTCAGTCTTCTTGTTACTGAGATTCACTCGCGGCCTGGAAGTTTCTTCCACGCCACCTCGTTTCGCAAATAAACCGGCTCCGCTTTCTCCACGGCCACGGTTTTCCCCGCCGCCAGCAGGTAACAGGCTAACGGCAGCATATCCTCCGCCGCCGGCAATTCAATTTCGCCGCTGCTTAAGGTCAGTCCGCTCGCTTTCGCCAGATCCGGCCACGCCTGCCATCCGGTGCCGACGGTGGCCCATTCGCCGGAAAGCTGTGCCAGCCGTTCGGCTACCGCTTCCGGTTTGAGCACCGCTTCCGTCTCTTCGCCATGCCAGACGCCCTGCTCGTCGCGCTGGTACTCGGCCCAGTAGACTTCGCCCATCCGCGCGTCAATAGCCGCCAGCACGCGGGTGGCGCCGGTTTTGCGCCAGGCGCCCTGCGCCATGGTGGCCAGCGTGGAAACGCCGATCATTGGCAGCTCAGCGCCCAGCGCCAGCCCCTGAGCGATACCGATCCCGATGCGCACGCCGGTAAAGCTACCCGGACCGCGGCCAAAGGCCAGCGCGTCCAGCTCGGTCAGCGTGGCGCCGCTCTCGGTGAGGACCTCCTGCACCAGCGGCAGGATACGTTGGGTATGTTCGCGGGGACAAATTTCGAAATGAGCACTAAGGGTGCCATCATTCCACAGCGCCGCGGAGCAGGCCTCTGTGGCGGTATCGATAGCCAAAATTCGCATGGGTGGTCACGCTCTCGTTACATAGTTCAGGCCTTCAGGCAGCCTGTTTTCCGGCAAACGGCCAACCCGCCGCCATGCCGCCCGAAGTCTATTGGGAACCGCTAATTAACAAAATGGCGCGCAGCTTAACACATTTTAGTGCGGATTACCTTGCCGGCGGCACGGCGAGGAAGCGCACCGCCCGGCGGATATCGCGGGTCCGCGGCGCAGGAGGTAAGCTGGCCAGGAACACCGCGCCGTAGGGGCGCATCACCAGCCGGTTGTCGCAGATCACCAGCACCCCGCGATCGTCGATATCGCGGATCAGACGCCCCACCCCCTGTTTGAGGGTAATGACGGCTTCCGGGAGCTGTACTTCATCGAACGGATCGCCGCCGCGCAGCCGACAATCTTCCATGCGCGCTTTTAACAGCGGGTCGTCCGGCGAAGTAAACGGCAGCTTATCGATGATCACCAGCGACAGCGCATCGCCGCGCACGTCGACCCCTTCCCAGAAGCTGCTGGTGGCCACCAGCAGGGCGTTGCCGGCGCTGACAAACTGCTGCAACAGCTGACCTTTGCTGGTCTCCCCCTGCAGCAGCACCGGTAGCGTCATGGTGGCACGGAACTGCTCCGCCAGATCGCGCATCATGGCGTGCGAGGTACACAGCATAAAGCAGCGACCGTCGTTGGCCTCGATCAGCGGCTTGAGCATCGCCGCCAGGTGGCGCGCCGCGCCAGGCTGGTTTGGCAGCGGCAGATTGCGCGGCACGCAGAGCAGCGCCTGATGTTGATAATCAAAGGGGCTCGGCAGCAGCAGGGACTGCGCCTCGTCGATTCCCAGCCGGGCGGTGAAGTGGTGCAGATCGTCGTTCACTGACAGCGTCGCTGAGGTAAAGATCCAGCTTCCCGACTTCTGCGCCATCACCTCTTTAAACTTCTCGGCCACGGTCAACGGCGTCAGGGCGAGAGTAAAGTGGCGCGAGGTGCACTCATACCAGTAGCTGTAGCCCGGCTGGTTAATCTCTTTCAGCCGCTTTAAGCGCCCGCGATAGAGAGTGGCGCGCTCAAAAGCGGCGTCGAGCAGCGCCGAACGGCCCAGCGAAAGTTTGGCAACGTCGTAACACAGTTCAAGGGCGTCATCGAGCAGCAGCAGCGCGCGCTGAATGTGGCTATCCGCCAGCAGTTCGCGCAGGTTGCCGCGATAGCCGGGATCCCCCAGTTGCAGGCGAAAATCCTGCGCGCTTTGCGCCAGGCGGTCGGCGCATTTTTGCAACTGCTGGGTGTCTTTCAGTTCGGTGCGGTAGGCAATGGTGATGTCTTTCGCCAGATCCAGCAGCTGGCGGCTGGAGAGCGACTGACCAAAGTACTGACTGGCAATATCCGGCAGCTGATGGGCTTCATCGAAGATCATCACTTCCGCCTCGGGGATCAGCTCGGCAAAGCCGCTCTCTTTGACCACCATATCGGCAAGAAACAGATGATGGTTGACCACCACCACGTCGGCGTCCATCGCTTTTTTACGCGCCTTCACCACGAAGCAATCTTTATACAGTGGGCAGTCGCTCCCGAGACAGTTATCGTTGGTGCTGGTGACCAGCGGCCAGGCCTGGGAGTCTTCCGCCACGCTGGCGCAGGTGCTGATATCGCCATCCTGGGTTTGGTTCGACCAGGAGCGCAGGAGGATTACATCGCTGAGGGTTTGTACCGGCAGATCGCCGCCCGCCAGCGCCTGCTGCTCAAGACGTTCGAGGCACAGGTAGTTGGAGCGCCCTTTGAGCAGCGCCAGTTTACCGGTGAATTTGAGCGCTTTGGCGACGGTGGGCAGATCGCGGCTGTAGAGCTGATCCTGCAGCGCTTTCGAGCCGGTGGAGATAATCACCTTTTTTTTCGCCCGCAGCGCAGGCGCCAGGTAAGCGTAGGTTTTACCGGTTCCGGTCCCCGCTTCCACCACCAGCGGTCGGGAGGCCTCAATCGCTTCGCTAACGGCTATCGCCATCTGGCGCTGCGGCTCGCGCGGCTTAAATCCCGGTATGGCTTTGGCTAGCTGGCCGTCTGCTGCAAAATCGTCGATCACATTGCCCCCTGGTTATTTGGACAGTGATTATGTCAGGGAGGACGGCGTTTCGCCAGTCCGGGTAGTGACGCGAGCGGAACATTATGGCAGTCTTGCCGCAGCCGAATGGAATGCTCACAGAGGAAAAAGACATGACAATTACGCGTATTGATGCCGAAGCCCGTTGGTCAGACGTGGTGATCCACAACCAGACCCTGTACTACACCGGCGTGCCGACAAATCTCGATGCCGACGCCTTCGAGCAGACCGCCAACACCCTGGCGCAGATTGACGCGGTGCTGGAAAAACAGGGCAGCGACAAGTCGCGTATTCTTGACGCCACCCTCTTCCTCGCCGATAAAAGCGACTTTGCGGCAATGAACAAAGCCTGGGACGCATGGGTGGTGGCTGGTCATGCCCCGGTGCGCTGCACAGTGGAAGCGACGCTAATGAACCCGCAGTATAAAGTTGAGATCAAAATTATCGCCGCGGTGTAATTAATCGTCCTCATCTTCGTCTTGATCTTCATCTTCAAAGCGCGCTACGATCCGCTCGCCGGTATGATTAGCGCGCAGCTCTTCCGCCACCAGGGCAATCGCCTGGCCGCTGCTCATCCCCTGGGACATTAGCTCATGGATACGTTCGACCGCTTTTTGCTGTTGCTCGTGGCTCAGCGAAGGTAAACCTGCAAACATCTTTTACTCCTGCTACATTGTGGGGCGTAATTATTTCACGCCGTCCCCGCCTACGCCAGAGGGATGGCAACGTTCAGGATCGAGAAAGATGTTGTCCCCCGCGATTATTACCCTGCCCTGGCGCCCGGATGCGGCCGAACACTATTTTGCGCCGTTAAGCGCCCTGCCCTGGGCGATGCTGCTGCATTCCGGCTTTGCCGACCATCCCCATAACCGCTTTGATATCCTGGTGGCTGCCCCGCGCGCCACGCTGTTGACGCGCGGTGAACAGACGTGGGTCGATGACGGCGAAACCGTTTTGGTCTCCGCGGAAGATCCGCTGCAACTGCTTCAACAGCAGCTGGATCGTCAGCCTTTCACGCCACAGCCCGATGACGATCTGCCGTTTCTTGGCGGCGCACTGGGGCTATTCGGATACGATCTGGGCCGTCGCTTTGAGCGACTTCCGGACTATGCGCAGGCCGATATCGCGCTGCCGGATATGGCGGTGGGGATTTATGACTGGGCGCTGATTGTCGACCATCAGCGCCAGCAAATTTCGCTGCTCAGCTATGACGATCCGCAGCAGCGCCTGCAGTGGCTGCTGGCGCAATCACGTCCGGCGAGGGAACCCTTCACCCTGACCTCTGCCTGGCAGTCAAATATGAGCCGCCAGCAGTACGGCGAGAAATTTCGCCAGGTGCAGGCGTATCTGCACAGCGGCGACTGCTATCAGGTCAACCTCGCCCAGCGTTTTCAGGCCAACTATGTCGGTGATGAATGGCAGGCTTTCCGCCAGCTGAACGTTGCCAACCGCGCGCCCTTTAGCGCCTTTATTCGCCTTGAGGAAGGGGCGATTTTAAGCCTGTCGCCGGAGCGTTTTATTCAGCTGCGCCAGGGGGCGATCCAGACGCGCCCGATAAAAGGTACCCTGCCGCGGCTCGATTCGCCGCAGGAAGATGCGCGGCAGGCTGAGAAGCTGGCGAATTCGCCGAAAGACCGCGCCGAGAATTTAATGATTGTCGACCTGATGCGCAACGACATCGGCCGCGTCGCCGTGCCGGGCAGCGTGCGGGTACCCGAGCTGTTCGTGGTGGAGCCGTTCCCGGCGGTCCATCATCTGGTCAGCACCATCACCGCCCGCTTACCGGCGACGCTGCATGCGAGCGATCTGCTGCGCGCCGCCTTCCCCGGGGGGTCTATCACTGGCGCCCCGAAGGTCCGGGCGATGGAGATTATTGATGAACTGGAACCTCAGCGACGTAACGCCTGGTGCGGGAGCATCGGCTACCTGAGCTATTGCGGCAATATGGATACCAGCATCACCATTCGCACCCTGACGGCCTGGCAGGGGCAGCTGTATTGCTCCGCCGGGGGCGGTATCGTCGCGGACAGCGAGGAAGATGCGGAATATCAGGAAACTTTTGATAAAGTTAATCGTATCCTGCACCAACTGGAGAACTAGACCATGGCGGACCACGCCCTCAATCTGGATGATTTTCTGTCCCGCTTCCAGCTGCTGCGCCCCCAGCCTTCGCGCCACGCGCTCAATCAGCGGCAGGCGGCGGTGCTGGTGCCGATCGTGCGCCGCCCGCAGCCCGGCCTGCTGCTGACCCAGCGTTCGCCGCTGCTGCGCAAGCACGCCGGTCAGGTCGCCTTTCCCGGCGGCGCGGTAGATAATACCGATGCGACGCTTATCGCTGCTGCTCTGCGCGAAGCCCAGGAAGAGGTCGCGATCCCGCCGGAAGCCGTCGAGGTGATCGGCGTTCTGCCGCCGGTGGACAGCGTCACCGGTTTTCAGGTGACGCCGGTGGTGGGCATTATTCCCCCCAATCTGCACTATCATGCCAGCCAGGACGAAGTCTCCGCGGTATTTGAAATGCCGCTCGCCGAAGCCCTGCGTCTGGGGCGCTACCATCCGCTCGACATCCACCGTCGGGGTAACGACCACCGCGTCTGGCTCTCCTGGTACCAGCATTATTTTGTCTGGGGAATGACCGCCGGGATCATTCGCGAACTGGCGCTGCAAATTGGCGCTCGACCTTAGCTATACTGATTATGAGAGAGCGCTCTCACTATTAGTAAAATCGCGGTTATCCATTAGTTTAATTCATGTGAATAGTTCAACTGGCAGCGCGCTTCCCTCTTACACTATGCGCAGTTATTACATCGTTACCGCACCCGCGGTAACCCTGTCAGGAGTATTATCGTGATTAGTCTATTCGACATGTTCAAGGTGGGGATTGGTCCCTCATCTTCCCACACTGTTGGCCCGATGAAGGCCGGTAAACAGTTCGTCGATGACCTGGTCGAAAAAGGATTGCTTAATGCGGTGACCCGTGTGGCGGTTGACGTCTACGGTTCACTGTCATTAACCGGCAAAGGCCACCATACGGACATCGCTATTATCATGGGACTGGCGGGCAATCAGCCCGATACGGTCGATATTGACGCGATCCCGGCATTTATCCGTGACGTCGAGGCGCGCGGCCGACTGCTGCTGGCCAACGGGCAGCAAGAAGTCGACTTCCCGGCCGATGACGGCATGCGTTTTCGCAGTGACAATCTGCCGCTGCACGAAAACGGCATGACCATTCATGCCTGGGCCGGCGAGAAAGAGATCTACAGCAAAACGTATTACTCGATTGGCGGCGGCTTTATCGTCGACGAAGAGCACTTCGGCAAAGAAGACGCCAACGAATTGCAGGTTCCCTACCCGTTTAAATCGGCACAGGAAATGCTGGCATACTGTAAAGAGACCGGCCTGTCGCTCTCCGGCATGGTGATGCAGAACGAACTGGCGCTGCACAGCAAAAAAGAGATCGAGGACTATTTCGCCAACGTCTGGCAGACCATGCGCGCCTGTATCGACCGCGGGATGAACACCGAGGGCGTGCTGCCGGGTCCGCTTCGCGTGCCGCGTCGCGCCTCGGCGCTGCGTCGTCTGCTGGTGGCCAGCGATAAGCTCTCCAGCGATCCAATGAACGTCGTTGACTGGGTCAATATGTTCGCGCTGGCGGTCAATGAAGAAAATGCCGCCGGTGGCCGCGTAGTGACCGCGCCGACCAACGGCGCCTGCGGCATCGTTCCAGCCGTACTCGCCTATTACGATCACTTTATCGAGTCCGTCAGCCCGGAGATCTATATTCGCTACTTTATGGCCTGCGGAGCGATCGGCGCGCTGTACAAGATGAATGCGTCCATTTCCGGCGCGGAAGTCGGCTGTCAGGGTGAAGTGGGCGTTGCCTGCTCGATGGCGGCGGCAGGTCTGGCTGAACTGCTGGGCGCCAGCCCGGAACAGGTTTGCGTGGCGGCGGAGATCGGCATGGAACACAACCTCGGCCTGACCTGCGACCCGGTCGCCGGCCAGGTGCAAGTGCCATGCATTGAACGTAACGCCATCGCCTCTGTCAAGGCGATCAATGCCGCGCGAATGGCGATGCGCCGTACCAGCGAACCGCGCGTCTCGCTCGACAAAGTGATCGAGACCATGTACGAAACCGGCAAAGACATGAACGCCAAGTATCGCGAAACCTCCCGCGGCGGCCTGGCGATTAAAGTTCAGTGTGACTAAACTGTTCGCCTTCCCCTGCGCCCGCAAAACGCGCAGGGGGATAACATGGGTTACTGAAAGCTCCCTGATGCGCCTTCACCGGCGCATTTTCTTTTTTCTATACCTGGCGATATTCTGCCACTACAATTGCTCTATTAAATAAGCCACGCTTAACCACTCGTCCTGTCGACAGGGTGTCGCACATGCAGACTGCACAAAAAGTCATTACGGCCTATCGTCGCAAACGCATTATTGTCTGCCTGCTGGTAGCCTTGCTAACCCTGGGTACCACCTTAGCTATCCGATTTATTTCGCAGCGTAGCGTAAATGAAGAGTATATTCGTACTGCCGCCAGCCAGCGGGTCACGGCGCTGAATAATATCCTGCGTCCGCTAAGCGCAGAGCGGGCGACGCTACTCTCCCTGGTCGACAAACCCTGCATGGATATTCATCTCACGCTGCGCAAAATGGCGGCCTCGCTGCAGACGGTCCGCTCCGTCGCGCTGGTGGCGTCAGGGATGATCTACTGTTCCAGTATCTTTGGGCAACGGCAGGCGGATCTGCACCAGCTGCAGCCCGCTCTTCCGGCTCACCACCCCTTACTGCTCTTTTCTACCGACAATTCACTGCTCAAAGGCACGCCGGTGCTGATCCAGTGGTATCCGGCCTCGGAAAGCGGCTTCGACGGCGTGATGTTAATTGTCAATATCGAGCTGCTGGGAACCTTAATTCTCAAGGAAAAATCGCCCCTGATCAGCGACGTCAGCCTGCAGGTTGGCGACCATTATTTTATCAGCGGACTCGGCCTGATTGACAAAGCGCACGCCCCGCAGGCGTCGGTGATTTATCGCCAGCGCTCCACAGAATTTCCCTTTACCATCAACATTAACGGTCCGGGCGCCTCGACTATCGCGCTGGAGGAGCTGCCTGGTGAGCTGCCGCTGGCCCTTATCTTCAGCCTGTTGATGACCGGCATCACCTGGCTGGCCACCGCCGGCAGAATGAGTTTCTCGCGAGAGATAAGCCTCGGCATCTCTGCCCGGGAGTTTACGCTCTGGTGCCAGCCGCTGCAGGATGCGCGCAGCGGACGCTGCTGCGGGGTGGAGATCCTGCTGCGCTGGAACAACCCCCGCCGCGGGGCGATTTCGCCAGAAGTGTTTATTCCCATCGCCGAAGGGGACAATCTGATTATTCCCCTCACCCGCTACGTGATTGCCGAAACCGCCCGCCGCCTGGACGCTTTCCCCAGCGACCGCCATTTTCATATTGCGATTAATGTCGCCGCCCGTCACTTTGCCAATGGTTTACTGCTCCGCGACCTGCACAATTACTGGTTTAGCGTCAACCCGGTACAGCAGCTGGTGGTCGAGCTCACCGAGCGCGATGTCCTGCAGGATGGCGACCAGCACATGGCTGAACATCTGCACTTCAAAGGGGTCCAGCTGGCGATAGATGATTTTGGCACCGGTAACAGCTCACTCTCGTGGCTGGAAAAACTGCGTCCGGACGTGCTGAAGATTGACCGCTCGTTTACCAGTTCCGTCGGGATAGACAGCGTCAATGCCACGGTGACGGATATTATTATTGCCCTCGCCGATCGTCTGAATATCGTTACCGTTGCCGAAGGGGTGGAGACGCTGGAGCAGGAAAGCTACCTCAGAGGCCACGGCGTCGATGTACTGCAGGGATTTTATTACGCCCGGCCGATGCCGGTTGAGGCGTTTCCGGCGTGGCTGGCAGACAGAGAGGGACAGAAAACCGAGTGGGCAGAATAGCTCGCCGGCCCCAGGGGCCGGCGAGCAGGGCAATTACTCTTCTTCGTCGCTCAGTGGACGAGTGACCACCGCGCGGACCAGGTCGACCCGGTAATCATTCGCTTCCACCACGGTAAACTGCAGCGGCGGTAGCGACACGGTGTCGCCAATACGCGGGATATGGCCATTGACGGCGATCACCAACCCGGCCACCGTGGCAATATCCTCATCTTCATTGACCAGCGCATCCAGTCCAAGCGCCTGCTGCAGCGCATGCAGGTCGGTCGACCCTTTGATCAACCAGCCATCGCCGTCAATGACGATCTCCGGCGTCTCATCGGCATCCGGGAATTCACCGGCGATGGCTTCAAGGACGTCCAGCGGCGTCACCAGTCCCTGCACCATGCCAAACTCGTTGGTCACGATGACAAAGCTGCCGCGCGCACGGCGCAGAACCCCGAGCAGATTGATCGGGTCCAGCGTTTCCGGGACGACAATTGCCGGAGAGGCTGAGGCCAACGCCGCAATGTTCTCACCCGCCTCCAGGGCCACCAGCAACTCTTTCGCCCGCACGATACCGATGATTTCATCCAGTTCTCCGCGGCAGACCGGAAACAGGCTGTGCGGCGACGAGAGCAGCTGACGACGAATTTCATCGTCACTCTGTTCGGCGTCAACCCAGCTGATTTCTCCGCGCGGGGTCATAATACCGCGCAGAGAGCGCTGGGCCAGCGTCAGCACGCCGTTAATCATGTAACGCTCTTCTTCGGCAAACGCCCCTTCCGGAACCGGTATGGCTGCCGGGCTGTCGGCGTCATGGCTAGCAGAGGCTTGTTTCCGGCCCCCCATCAGACGCAGGATCGCATCCGCGGTACGGGCACGCAGCGGCAGCGTCGACTGATGTCGGACAAAGTTGCGCCGCGCCACCTGGTTAAAGAACTCGATGATGATCGAGAAACCGATCGCAGCGTACAGATACCCTTTCGGAATATGGAAGCCAAACCCTTCCGCCACCAGGCTCAGGCCGATCATCAACAGGAAGCTCAGACAGAGCACCACCACCGTCGGGTGCTGGTTGACAAAGCGCGTCAACGGCTTCGACGCCAGCAGCATCATGATCATGGCGATCACCACCGCCGCCATCATCACCGGCAGATGGTTAACCATCCCGACCGCCGTGATCACCGCATCCAGAGAGAAGACGGCGTCCAGCACCACGATCTGCAGTACCACCACCCAGAAACTGGCATACCCTTTACCGTGACCGGCATCGTGCTGGCGGTTTTCCAGCCGCTCATGCAGTTCGGTCGTCGCCTTAAACAGCAAGAAGATCCCGCCGAGCAGCATGATGAGGTCGCGCCCGGAAAAGGAGAAATCGGCGATGGTAATCAGCGGCTTCGTCAGGGTCACCATCCAGGAGATCACCGACAGCAGCCCCAGGCGCATCACCAGCGCCAGCGACAGGCCGATCAGTCGGGCTTTATCGCGCTGCTTCGGCGGCAGTTTATCCGCCAGGATGGCAATGAACACCAGGTTGTCGATACCGAGCACAATCTCCAGAACGATAAGCGTCAACAGGCCGGCCCAGATTGAGGGATCCATTAACAATTCCATGTACGACTCCGGTTAGCGGCAAGCTGAGTCATCGCCATGTCATGCATGGGCGCGACAATAGGTGCTGAGAGAAAAGCGTGATGCGTGGAGGTGGCAACCAGGTGCCAGAAAGTGAAAAGACGTCGATGACGGTCCATACTGCGGGCTATGCCCTATACTCCTGAGTAATTAAACGGAAGTTAAACATAGCAAAATATAGATCGAAATTGGAAAAAATTTACCTGAATTTGCAATAACTAAGGCTATTTTTTGCGCTGCAAAATTATTACCAGGCGATGCCTGATTAACGGATCTTCATCACATTAATTATTTTTTCACTGTCTAAAATAATTCGCGGTAGTAACTATTTTCTATCTTACACCCTAACTGAATCGATTTTGTCCTCAAGAGTGATTCAGGATGTATCAAAGCAGATGATGCATTCACGATAATAAAGGAGGTAGCAAGTGACGATTGCTATTGTAATAGGCACACATGGTTGGGCTGCAGAACAGCTGCTGAAAACAGCAGAGATGCTGTTGGGCGAGCAGGAAAACGTTGGCTGGATCGATTTCGTTCCGGGTGAAAACGCCGAAACGCTGATCGAGAAATACAATGCCCAGTTGGCAAAACTGGATACCAGTAAAGGCGTGCTATTTCTCGTCGATACATGGGGAGGCAGCCCGTTCAACGCTGCGAGCCGCATTGTCGTCGATAAAGAGCATTACGAAGTTATCGCTGGCGTCAACATCCCGATGCTGGTGGAAACCTTCATGGCCCGCGATGACGACCCTTCGTTTGATGAACTGGTCGCCTTAGCGGTAGAGACCGGTAGCGAAGGCGTGAAAGCGCTGAAGGCCAAACCGGTAGAAAAAGCGGCTCCCGCGCCAGCCCCTGCCGCGGCGCCAAAAGCCGCCGCGCCGGCCAAACCGATGGGCCCGAACGACTATATGGTGATTGGCCTCGCGCGCATTGACGACCGTCTGATCCATGGTCAGGTCGCCACCCGCTGGACCAAAGAGACCAACGTCACCCGCATCATCGTCGTCAGCGACGAAGTCGCCGCGGATACCGTACGCAAAACCCTGCTGACTCAGGTTGCGCCGCCAGGCGTCACCGCCCACGTCGTGGATGTGGCCAAAATGATCCGCGTCTACAACAACCCGAAGTATGCCGGACAGCGCGTTATGCTGCTGTTTACTAACCCGACTGACGTTGAGCGTATCGTCGAGGGCGGCGTGAAAATCACCAGCGTCAACATCGGTGGTATGGCGTTCCGCCAGGGCAAGACCCAGGTTAACAACGCGATTTCTGTCGATGCTAAAGATATTGAGGCGTTTAAAAAACTGAACGCACGCGGTATCGAGCTGGAGGCACGTAAAGTGTCCACCGACCCGAAACTGAAAATGATGGATCTGATCGCTAAGGCTGATAAATAACCTTGCCGATCGCGCCCCAGTTTTCACTTTAAGACTTAATCAACAGGAGAAGTACAATGGAGATTACCCTTCTTCAGATTGTGCTGGTGTTCATCGTCGCGTGTATTGCGGGTATGGAGTCGGTACTAGATGAATTTCAGTTCCACCGTCCTCTGGTCGCCTGTACGCTGATCGGTGCCGTTCTCGGCGATATGAAAACCGGTATTATCATCGGCGGTACGCTGGAAATGATCGCCCTGGGTTGGATGAACATCGGTGCGGCGGTTGCCCCTGATGCCGCACTGGCGTCCATTATTTCCACCGTTCTGGTTATTGCCGGCCATCAGAGCATCGGTGCCGGTATCGCGCTGGCTATCCCGCTGGCGGCGGCAGGCCAGGTGCTGACCATTATCGTTCGTACCATCACCGTAGCCTTCCAGCACGCGGCGGATAAAGCGGCGGAGAATGGCAACCTGACCGCCCTGTCGTGGTTGCACGTCTCGTCCCTGTTCCTGCAGGCGATGCGTATCGCTATCCCGGCCGTTATCGTGGCGATTTCCGTCGGTACCAGCGAAGTCCAGGGCCTGCTGAACGCGATCCCTGAAGTGGTCACCAGCGGTCTGAACATCGCCGGCGGTATGATCGTGGTTGTCGGTTATGCGATGGTCATCAACATGATGCGCGCAGGCTACCTGATGCCGTTCTTCTACCTCGGCTTCGTCACCGCCGCCTTCACCAACTTCAACCTGGTGGCTCTGGGTGTGATTGGTGCGGTCATGGCTATCCTCTACATCCAGCTGAGCCCGAAATATAACCGCGTCGCCGGTGCGCCGGCTCAGGCGGCTGGTAACAACGATCTCGATAACGAACTGGACTAACAGGTGAGCGAAATGGTTGATATGACTAAAAATACCACCGAGAAAAAACTCACTCAGAGTGATATTCGTGGCGTGTTCATTCGTTCTAACCTGTTCCAGGGTTCATGGAACTTCGAACGTATGCAGGCGCTGGGCTTCTGCTTCTCTATGGTTCCAGCGATCCGTCGCCTGTACCCGGAGAACAACGATGCGCGTAAGCAGGCGATTAAACGTCACCTTGAGTTCTTCAACACCCATCCTTACGTTGCCGCTCCGGTACTGGGCGTAACGCTGGCAATGGAAGAGCAGCGCGCCAATGGCGCAGAGATTGACGATGGCGCCATCAACGGCATCAAAGTCGGTCTGATGGGGCCACTGGCCGGCGTCGGCGACCCGATCTTCTGGGGTACTGTGCGTCCCGTGTTCGCGGCCTTAGGCGCTGGGATCGCGATGAGCGGTAGCCTGCTCGGTCCTCTGCTGTTCTTTATCCTGTTCAACGCGGTGCGTCTGCTGACCCGTTACTACGGCGTTGCCTACGGTTATCGTAAAGGCGTGGACATCGTGAAGGACATGGGCGGCGGTTTCCTGCAGAAACTGACTGAGGGGGCGTCAATCCTCGGCCTGTTTGTGATGGGGGCACTGGTTAACAAGTGGACGCACGTGAACATTCCGTTGGTGGTGTCAAAAATCACCGGTTCTGACGGACAGGTTCACGTCACCACGGTGCAAACCATCCTCGACCAGCTGATGCCGGGCCTGGTGCCGCTGCTGTTGACCTTCGCGTGTATGTGGCTGCTGCGCAAGAAAGTTAACCCGCTGTGGATCATCGTTGGCTTCTTCGTCATCGGTATCGCGGGCTACGCGGTCGGCCTGCTGGGTCTGTAATTTTCAAGCTGTACGCCGGGGGCTTGCCCCCGGCTTTTTTTTATCAGGAGGAACGCAAAGCAATGACATTCACTGACCTGGTGATCTTTCTGTTTATCCTTGCGCTACTGGCCTACGCGGTGTACGACCAGTTCATTATGCCGAGGCGGAACGGCCCGGTGCTGCTGGCCATCCCCCTGCTTCGCCGCAGCCGTGTTGACGGCCTGATCTTTGTCGGCCTCACTGCCATTCTGATCTATAACAACATTACCCAGCACGGCACCGCGATCACCACCTGGCTATTATCTGCCCTGGCGCTGATGGGTCTCTATTTATTCTGGATGCGCACACCGAAAATCATTTTTAAACCGCGCGGCTTTTTCTTCGCCAACGTGTGGATAGAATATCCGCGAATTAAAGAGATGAATTTATCCGAAGACGGCGTACTGGTGATGCAATTAGAGCAACGGCGGCTGCTGATTCGCGTACGAAATATCGACGATCTGGAGAAGATATACAAACTCCTCCTTTCAACTCAATGAGTTAAGAATATAGCCAGCGCTATATCTTTCCAGCATTCGTCTGGAAAAACATATAGCCATGGCTATATTTCCCCGCCTCCTCTTGCCTTTTTTATTAACTATTTATTTACTTATAAATTCAAATGAAAATCGTTATCATTTGGTTATTAAAATAGCCATCTTCTGTTATTGTTTTATATTCTAAAAATATGTTAAGGTTGCGCCCGTCGTTGGGGAGTAGCCGATTTCCTGTTTGCCAGGAAATGTACGTGTCAACATACTCGTTGCAAAACGTGGCACGTACGGGTTGAAGTGATTCAATCAGGCGAGACCATAGATACATCACTGCTGTACGTATTGCTCAGCCATTGAGCGGCTCCGCGTATATTTACTGGGGGCAGCGATGTGTCATATGGATTATCCCCGGTCAGGACACGCACATGAATTTATCCGCTACCATTCTTCTCGCCTTCGGCATGTCTATGGACGCCTTCGCGGCCTCTATCGGCAAGGGTGCCACCCTGCACAAACCTAAATTCTCAGAAGCCATCCGTACCGGGCTGATTTTTGGCGCCATCGAAACCCTGACCCCGCTGGTCGGCTGGGGACTCGGCATGCTGGCCAGCCAGTTTGTCCTCGAGTGGAACCACTGGATTGCCTTTATTCTGCTGGTGTTTCTCGGCGGGCGAATGATCGTGGAAGGTTTTCGCGGCGACAGCGACGAGGTGTGTGAAGCGCCTCGCCGTCATGGTTTCTGGCTGCTGGTCACCACCGCCTTCGCCACCAGCCTTGACGCGATGGCCGTTGGTGTGGGTCTGGCCTTCCTGCAGGTCAGCATTGTGACCACCGCGCTGGCGATCGGTTGCGCGACGTTTCTTATGTCGACGCTGGGGATCATGGTCGGTCGCTTTATCGGCCCGCTGTTAGGCAAACGGGCCGAAATCCTCGGCGGTATTGTGCTGATTGGTATCGGCAGCGAAATCCTCTGGAGCCATTTCGCCGGCTAAGCCTTATGCCTCTCGCTGCCAGCAATGGATCATGAAATCGGTCTGACAGCCAAATGTCGCCTGCTGACGCAGCGCGGCGTGCACCTCAGGCTTAGCCCGCCACGCGAACGGCGTCATCTGCAGCAGCGCCTGCGCTTCATCACCGGTCAGCGTCATCGGATAGGCCAGCTGCTGCTGAGCATCCAGGCGGAACCCCGGCATCGCTTCCGTCTTCAGCTCATGAAGACGAACTTCATCGTAAATCAGCCCTTTCAGCTCCAGCAAATGGCGTGGACCCGGCGTGGCGGTGATTACCCATCCGCCAGGACGCACCACCCGCGCCAGCTCTTCGGCATTGCAGGGCGCGTAAATACGCACCACCGCATCGAAACTGTCGTCGGAGAACGGCAGGCGCTGGCTGGAGGCCACGCAGAAACTGACCTCTGGATAGCGTTTTGCCGCCGCGCGAATCGCCGGCTTCGACACGTCCAGCCCCCAGCTGCGGCTGGCGATGGCGGCAAACGCGTGGGTGTAATACCCTTCGCCACAGCCGATATCCAGTAAGTCCGCTGGGGCGTAGTGCTGCAGCCGCTCGGCGATCGCCTCCCGTAGCGGCTGATAATGACCCGCATCCAGAAACGCCCGCCGGGCCTGCATCATCTCTGCGCTATCGCCAGGATCGCGTGACCGTTTGAACTGCACCGGTAGCAGATTGACATACCCCTCTTTCGCCAGATCGAACTGATGCCGCTGCGGGCAGGAATAGTGGTTGTCGCTGCGGCTTAGCGGCGCGTGGCAAAGGGGGCAACTGTATGACATGACGGCTCCGGTGTCGCTGAAAGGGCGAAAGTGTAGCGCTATTCGCCCCCGCAGACCACTGTTACAGCGCCGGTGCCAGCGGATGGCTGTCGTGCATCACGATCAGATTCTCCGCCCCTTGCGGCATACCGTCCGGCATCACATTTTCCAGCCGCAGGACATCACCCATGATCTGGCTGAAGACCGGCGCGGACACCGCCCCGCCGTAATAGGAACCATTGCTCGGATCGTTCATCACCACCACCAGGGCAAACTGCGGGCGACTGGCGGGCGCCACACCGGCGGTATAGGCCACATACTTGTCGATATATTTTCCGTCCGGGCCGATTTTCTTCGCGGTCCCGGTTTTTACCGCCACCCGATAGTCGCGCACCGCCGCTTTGGTCCCGCCCCCGCCCGGGAGCGCCACGCTCTCCATCATATGCTCCACGCTGTGAACAATGTTCTCCGGCATCACCCGTGTGCCTATCACCGGCGGATCGATGCGGGTGATCGACAACGGTCGTTCAATACCGAAACCACCGATAGTCGCGTAGACGTGCGCCAGCTGGAGCGGCGTCACCATTAATCCATAGCCGAACGCGAAGGTGGCACGATCCAGTTGCCCCCAGTAGCGACGATGCGGCATCAGCCCGGCGCTTTCGCCGGTCAACCCCAATCCGGTCGGCTCGCCGAAACCGAATGCCTGATAGGTATCAAGCAGATGCTGCACCGGCATAGCGAGCGAGAGATGCGACACGCCGGTATCACTGGATTTTTGCAGGATCCCGGTCAGACTCAGCTCCGGATAATAGCCAACATCACGGATACGGTGGCCGTCGAGGACAAACGGATGGGTGTCCACCACGCTGTCCGGCTGGACAATCCCCTGCTGGAGCGCGGTCATGATCACCAGCGGTTTAACGGTCGACCCGGGTTCGAAGGTGTCACTGATGGCGCGGTTGCGGAAATCATCCAGCGTCGCGGTATCGCGATTGTTCGGATTGAAGTCCGGGTAGCTGGCCATCGCCAGAATCTCGCCGGTATCAATTTTGATCAACACCGCCGCCCCGGATTCCGCCTTATTCCAGCGAACAGCATTGTCGAGGGCATCTTCGGTCACTGTCTGCAGGCGTTCATCAATACTCAGTTGCAGATTGTGCGCCGGAACTGGCGGCACTTCGGTAATATTTTCAATAACATTGCCATGTTTATCTTTGCGCACCAGACGTCGGCCGGGTTTGCCGGTCAGCTGGGCATTAAAGCTTTTCTCCACCCCTTCGATGCCCTGATTATCGACGTTGGTAAAGCCCAGCAGATTGGCAGCCACATGTCCTGCCGGATAGAAACGTCGCGATTCATCGCGCAGATAGACGCCCGGGAGATGCAGTTTATCAATCCACTCCGCCTGCTCCGGATTGATCTGACGCGCCAGATAGAGAAAACGGGCGTGCGGATGGCTCTGTACCCGCTGGGCCAGCTCCCCGAGGTTGAGATGTAGTGCTTCGGCCATTGCCTGCCAGCGAGGACCATAGCCAACCCCACCCTTCTCCATGGTAGTTTGCGGGTCGATCCAGATAGCGCTGACCGGTACGCTCACCGCCAGCGGTCGGCCTTCACGGTCGCTAATCATGCCGCGCTCTACCGCCACGGGCTCTTCGCGCAGAGAACGCATATCTTCTTGTTTTACCAGATTATCGGGAGAGATAATTTGCAGCCAGCCCACGCGGGCCAGCAGCAGTCCCAGACAACCAAGAATGGCCACACACAGTAACCCGAAGCGAATCGGGGTAAAGCTGGCGGAGGACTTCATTTTTTTCTTTAGCACCATAGCTCCGGCATTATTTTGCAACCATCTGATTTAACAGAAAATTAGCAAAACAGACTGCTACACAATGCTAATAAAGTTGAGTATTTGCAACAAGACGCGACGGGAGGGGGTAAAATGACATGCTTTGCAATAAAAACGCAAAAGCCCCGCGCAGGCGAGGCTTTTATACAAGAAGAGTGGTCTTGTATCAGATAGCAGTTACGTTAACTGCAGCCGGACCTTTCTGGCCGTCCTGAATTTCGAACTCAACGTTCTGGCCTTCAGCCAGAGTTTTGAAGCCGTTACCCTGGATAGCGGAGAAGTGTACGAACACGTCTTTGCTGCCATCAGCCGGAGTAATGAAACCAAAACCTTTAGACTCGTTGAACCACTTAACTTGACCTTTAATCTTTGCCATTTGCAAAATTCCTTAGACTGTTTTCTTCGCCTGCTGGCGTTTACATAGATAAAACTGACACATAACTGCATGAGGCACTAATTTAAGGTTCGGCAGAGAAGCGGTATTCAACGACAACGTGTTTACTCAGGACTTCTTTACTGAAAATGCCACACATAAACAGAACTGTACCTCGTTTAACCCGAAACGTGTTATCACATACTACGTAAATAATGGCAAGCCATTTTTAAACGTGTCACGATCGTTCGCACAAATTATAAGGTAATCATTTGATCGCCTGCACATTTATGCGTCTTTGCCGCCCCTGGCAAGGCACTATAGCGTTCGCTAATATCACCTGGTTGCTGCCTCATTACTGCAACTTTTTTACCATAGCTCAACAACTTCGCTTCGTCCAGGTATGTACGTATACGAACCGCCATACTGACGCCGGTGCGCTGAAGGCGATGAATATTGATGCGCATATTTAGTCATAACAGCAGACGAAAAATCGCTAAAGCCACGCCAGTGTAGTGATAATAAAACCTGTTAGTCGCCACGCTAAAAATAGTGCTAATTCTGCACCTTAATAATGAAAAAATGATGACAGTGTCACATTCCATAGCAATAAACGTGGCGGGGATGACTTTATTTACAGCGTGTAATAAAGAGAATATTGCGCTGAGAAAGGAATAATGGAATAAGAATAAGATATTACTGCCAGCTATCATGCAGGTGCGCACCTTATGATGCACACCTGTCGAGGTACTTAGCGCTCTGCCACCAGGCGGATAAACTCATCCTCCCCTTTCGCCTTACCCGCGACGGTTGGCTCAGCCACGTCCTCTTTTTCCGGCACATTGGCTTCACAGAGGCGACGTAACAGCGCATTCTGCCGCTTTTGCTGATCCAGCAGCGCTTGCAGCAGTTCTATCTGCTCGTTCGCCCGCGAACTGGCGCGGTTGACGAAGAACCATAACAACAGACCGACAAGCAGCAACGCGACGGACACGGCCAGCGATGCCAGATTTAAGATCCCAGGATTTAGTAACTCACTCATTTCACCACCTCAAAGAGAAGGCGTTCATTCTACCACCCACACCGCAGAAGGAAATCAGTCGTCAGAAAAATGTCTTACCACGGGATGAATTTATTGATAGTGCAAATGCCGCTGAAAAACTGAACATCCTGGTCGCACATTACGTTAAGCATCTGAGTCCACAGCAACAGGCAGCCTGCTATGATGACTATCAGTAAAACCCACCGTAATTTTTTCACTCCACTCTCCGCTTTAGTACTTTATGTCGCCAGGATAACACGGCCTTCTTAAACCGCGGCTAACTGTAATACGAAAGGCAAGTTTAGGAATCATCGACTTGTTTCAAAACGTGTTCGTGTCAAAATCACGGCAAGGATCATACAAATAATGAGGCATCAATGCGATTAATCATTCGTACTATTGTCGTCGTGGCTATCTTATGGATTGGCGTATTATTAAGCGGCTATGGCGTATTATTCCACAGTGAAGAAAACGTCGGTGGTCTGGGTCTTAAGTGTCAGTATCTCACCGCCCGTGGGGTCAGTACCGCACTTTATGTGCATTCCAACAGCGGTGTGATCGGCGTCAGTAACTGTCCCATTCTGCGCAAAAGCGCAACCGTGGTTGATAACGGCTAAAATTGGTCCGGCGAGCGCGACAATAGCACCGCGCTCGCCGGATGTTTCAGCTACCGCGTCAGAACGGGTAGTCGTTGTATCCCATTTGCTCAGAAATCTTACGCGCTGCCTGGTGCAGCATCGCCACGTATTCATGCAAACGTTCTTCTGAGAAACGTAGCGTCGGGAAAGAGATGCTCAGTCCGGCGATAACCACGCCGAAACGGTCGAACACCGGGACTCCGATGCAGCGCAGCCCCTCTTCCTGCTCTTCGTTATCTTCGCCATATCCCTGCTCGCGTACGCCATCCAGTACCTTAAGCAGCTCCTCCGTGCTGGTGATCGTCCGCCCGGTGCTGCGCTTATACTCCACGCCCTCGAGGATCTGCTCAACTTCACTGCGATCGCGCCAGGCCAACAGCACCTTACCGATCGCGGTACTGTACAGCGGGTTGCGGCGGCCAATGCGCGAGTACATCCGCAGGTTGTACATTGAGTCAATCTTGTGGATGTAGACAATGCTGTCTTCATCCAGCGCGCCGAGGTGAATAGTCTCTTTCGTCAGTCGCGAGAGTTCGCGCATCTGAATATCCGCGCTGCGCACCAGGTCGACGTTCTGCAGCGCGCGTGCGCCCAGCTCGAACAGCTTGAGCGTGAGGGAGTATTTCTCTGACTCCCCTTCCTGTGCCACATAGCCCAGTGATTTCATGGTCTGTAAAAAGCGATAAACGGTGCTTTTCGACATCATGACGCGCTGGGACAGTTCGGTAATGCCAATTTCACGCTCTTCACCCAGCGCCTGTAAGATGCCAAAAACCTTCAATACCGAAGAGACAGAATCTGGCTGTTTATCCAAATCTGCACCTGCCATTTATCACCTCGTCGTAACTGTTTTATAAAATTTAGAACCGGTTTTTATTATAAATTCGCCGCCTCTGCGCCGCAATCATTCTTCTGCCACTTCGTTACAAATCTGCGACATACTGCGGATTAATCAATGCTAAACTCATCATTCAAAAAACCGTTTCATTTAAGACTTATATTCACCATGGATAAAAATTCTTCCGATGGCGTGCCGCTGCCGCAACGCTATGGTGCCATTCTGACCATCGTGCTTGGGCTGACCATGGCCGTGCTCGACGGGGCTATCGCCAACGTCGCGCTCCCGACCATCGCTAGCGATCTTAACGCCTCGCCGGCGTCGTCAATCTGGATCGTCAACGCCTACCAAATCGCCATTGTTATCGCCCTGCTGCCGCTCTCCTTCCTCGGTGATATGGTCGGCTATCGCCGCATCTATAAGATAGGCCTGGTGGTGTTTATCTTTACCTCGCTGGCCTGCGCGCTGTCGCGTAGCCTCGAAATGCTGACCTTCGCCCGCGTCGCTCAGGGGCTGGGCGGCGCCGCGCTGATGAGCGTGAACACCGCGCTAATCCGCCTGATTTATCCGCAGCGCTTTCTCGGACGCGGCATGGGCATTAACTCCTTTGTCGTCGCGGTCTCATCGGCGGCAGGCCCGACTATCGCCGCGGCGATCCTTTCCCTCGCCTCATGGCAATGGCTGTTTTTAATTAACGTGCCTCTGGGGATCGTCGCTTTTGTTCTGGCCATGCGCTTTCTGCCGCCCAACAGCGCACGCAGCAAAATCATCCGCTTCGATCTGCCAAGCGCCATCATGAACGCCCTCACCTTCGGATTGCTGATCACTGCGCTCAGCGGGTTCGCCCAGGGACAGTCTGTTCAACTGGTGCTGTCGGAAGTGGCCGCCATGCTGGTGGTGGGCTTCTTCTTTGTTCGCCGCCAGCTCAGCATGCCCGTCCCACTGCTGCCGGTCGACCTGTTGCGCATCCCACTCTTCTCGCTTTCTATTTGCACCTCCATCTGTTCCTTCTGTGCGCAGATGCTGGCGATGGTTTCCCTGCCCTTCTTTCTGCAGTCAATGATGGGACGCAGCGAAGTGGAGACCGGCCTGCTGCTGACACCGTGGCCGCTGGCGACCATGGTGATGGCGCCGCTGGCGGGCTATTTGATTGAGAAATGCCATGCGGGGCTGCTGGGGGCCATCGGTCTGCTTATTATGGCCTGCGGCCTGTTCGGCCTGGCGCTACTGCCCGAGTCGCCGTCCGATCTGGATATCATCTGGCGCATGGCGCTGTGTGGCGCCGGTTTCGGGCTGTTCCAGTCACCGAATAACCATACGATTGTCGCCTCGGCCCCGAGTCATCGCAGCGGTGGCGCCAGCGGGATGCTGGGCACCGCCCGCCTGCTCGGTCAGAGCACTGGCGCGGCGCTGGTCGCCCTGTTGTTCAACCTGCTCGGCAACAGCGGCACCCATACTGCCCTGCTGCTGGCTGGTATTCTGGCCACCGTTGCCGCATTGATTAGCGGTCTGCGCGTCACCCAGCCGCGCGCGGCCTGATAAACGGCGGCAAAAAAAATCCGCAGCTTTCGGGCTGCGGATTTTTATTTTTAGCGTCGGACCGACGAATTACTTCAGATACTCACCGCTACGCAGGGCTTCAATACGCTTATCCAGCGGCGGGTGAGTCATAAACAGCTCGCTCATGGATTTCGCTTTACCATTGATGCAGAACGCCATCATGCTGCTGGCTTCCTGCGGCTCATAGCTGGTTTTCAGTCGCTGCAGGGCTGCAATCATCTTCTCGCGGCCCACCAGTCGCGCCGAGCCGGCGTCAGCGTGGAACTCGCGATGACGAGAGAACCACATGGTGATAATGCTGGCCAGAATACCGAACACCAGCTCCAGCACCGTGGCAACGGCAAAATAAATTAACGGGTTGCCATTGCTGCTCTCCCCTTCATCTTCCCGGTTGCCGCCGAGGAAACCGGCCGCAATCTGGGCAATCACGCGGGAGATAAAGATAACGAAGGTGTTCACTACCCCCTGGATCAGCGTCATGGTGACCATGTCGCCATTAGCGATGTGGCTGATTTCATGGGCAATGACTGCTTCCGCTTCATCACGACTCATGTTTTGTAACAGCCCGGTACTGACGGCGACCAGCGAGGCGTCGCGACGCGCGCCGGTGGCAAAGGCGTTGATATCAGGCGCGTGGTAAATAGCCACCTGCGGCATGGCAATGCCCGCCTGCTGCGCCTGCTGGGCGACGGTGTGCATCAGCCAACGTTCCGTTTCGTTGCGCGGCTGCTCGATCACTTCCCCACCCACAGACTTCAGCGCCATCCATTTCGACATCATCAGTGAAACGATAGAACCACCGAAGCCGAACAGCAGGGCCATAATCAACAGACCGGTCATGCTGCTGGATTGGATCCCCGTGAGGCTTAACACCAGCCCGAACACGACCATCACTGCCAGGTTCGTCAGCAGGAAAAGCGCGATTCGCATCATAATTTTCTTTTTACCTCAATTTAACAAAACGCACTATGCGATTACCCACATCGTATGGGTCAGACTGCAATTTTCAACCATCAGCCCCCGCTAAGTCACGATAAAAACACAACTTTACATTTTGTAGCATCTTGCTGACAGCGACCGGGCAGGTTGACATTTTGTTAGTTGAGCTGAACGGTAATGACAAAAGCACAAAAAAAACGGGCACCTTCAGAGGTGCCCGTTTGCTATTTATTTACTGGCTGGCGGTTCCACCGCCGGGCGCGCTTTCTCAAGATGCGCCAGGTCTACCGCAATATGGACCGTTTCATCAAGATACGGATCCGGCTCCTGGTAATCCTTCGCCAGGTCATCCAGTTTTTTCAGCGGCGGCTTGCCTTCGCGTTTCAGGCGATCGTTAATCCGCGCCAGACGAATCGCATCATCCTCTTCGTTCTCTTTCTCACGCTGGGCGTAGTTCAGAGAGACGATGTTACGCTTGTCCTTCATCGCGTTATAACGGGCAATATCCTTCATGATGTACTGGAACTCGGGATCCTGCGCGATACGCTCATCATGGCGCTTGAGCAGTTCCGGTCCAAACGGGGTCAGGTCCCCGGACTTCACATAGGTGGCCGCATTGATGCTGTCCCACGGCAGGGCGTTGTCTTCATACTGCTCACCGGTCTCACGATCTTCATTACCGGTTGGCATCATGATATCCGGCGTCACGCCTTTACGCTGCGTACTGCCGCCGTTAATGCGGTAGAACTTCTGGATGGTGTACTGGACGGAACCTAAGGCTGGCCAGTCCGGACGCAGCATCTGATCGTAGATACGATTCAACGAGCGATACTGCTGTACCGTCCCTTTACCGAAGGTCGGCTCGCCAACGATCAGCGCGCGGCCATAATCCTGCATCGCTGCGGCAAAGATCTCAGACGCCGAGGCGCTAAAGCGGTCAACCAGCACCACCAGCGGCCCTTTGTAATAGACCACGCCATCGTTGTCGCTGTCTTCGCGGACCTTGCCATTGTTATCCCGCACCTGCACCACCGGGCCGGACGGAATAAACAGACCCGAGAGCGATACCGCCTCGGTCAGCGCCCCGCCGCCATTGCTGCGCAGATCAATGACGATACTGCTGACGTTCTGTTTTTCCAGCTTCTGCAACTGCACTTTCACGTCATCGGTCAGGCCAACGTAAAAGCCCGGAATATCCAGCACACCGACTTTTTCTTTACCGACGGTTTTCACCGACATCTTCACCGCGCGGTCTTCCAGACGGATCCGCTCGCGGGTCAGAGTCACGATACGCGTCTTGGCTCCTTTGCCAGCCGGCAGGATCTCAAGGCGCACTTTGCTGCCCTTCGGCCCTTTAATCAGCGCGACAACATCATCCAGACGCCAGCCGATGACATCAACCATCGGCTTCCCGGTCTGGCCAACGCCAACGATGCGGTCGCCGACACTGATCGCTTTGCTCTTCGCGGCCGGACCGCCCGCCACCAGCGAATTGATGACGGTGTAGTCATCATCCATCTGCAGGACAGCGCCGATCCCCTCGAGAGAGAGGCTCATCTCAGTGTTGAACTGCTCGGTATTACGTGGAGACAGATAGTTGGTGTGCGGGTCGATTTCGCGAGCGAAGGCAGTCATCGCGAGCGAGAAAACATCTTCGCTGTTGGTTTGCGCCAGACGACGGATCGCGAACTTATAGCGACGGGTTAAAGTATCGCGGATCTCTTTATCGTCTTTACCCGCCAGCTTCAGGCTTAACTGGTCAAACTTAACCTTGGCGTCCCACAGCGTGTTCAGCTCGGCCTCATCTTTTGGCCACGGTGCTTTGGAGCGATCGAGGTTGAAATTATCGTTGCCGGTAAAGTCCATCGGACGTTCCAGCACCTTCAGCGCATACTGATAGCGCTCAAAGCGACGCTGCTGCGCCAGGTTGTAGAGGTCGTAGAAGACGTCCAGTTTCCCGGTGCGCAGTTCGTCGCCGATTTGGTCTTTTTTGGCCGCAAACTTCGCCACATCGCTGGCCAGCAGCACATTATGGCTGTAGTCCAGCAGGTTCAGATAACGGTCAAAAATCTTTGCCGAGAAGGCGTTGTCGAGATCAAACTGACGGTAGTGAGAGCGGGTAAAGCGCGACGTCACGCGCTCGCTCACCGTCGCGTGCTGCGGCTCTTCTTTTAGCACGGGAATTTGATCTGCACGGGTTATTTCATCAACAGCGAAAGCATGGCCTGCTATTGCCAGCAGGCCCGCAAGCGCGGTGATTTTAAAAAATGTGTTCATGCCTGGCCCGGCCTCCGTTTCAGAACACCAGGTGTTCTGCGCGTACAATCATTGACATACCAGAAGTCAGCTGTACACGAACGCCATCTTTGGTGATTTCCAGAACGGTGGCGTCCATTGCGTTATTGCCTGCTTTTACCTTCAGCGCCTGGCCGACGGTCAGAACGGAAACATCCGATACCGGAGTATGACGCTCTTCACGCGGGGCTTTGGCCGCAACAGGACGCGGTTTACGCTGTTCAGCGCCTTCTTTACGACGCGGCTGCTGAGGACGCGGTTTACGCTCGCGGCGAACCCCTTCATCCTGCTGGCCTGCGGCGGCGGCTTCGCGTTTTTTCGCCTGCTGGGCAGCGCGCTGCGTCTGAACGCGAGCTTTTGCTTCTTCCAGCTGCTGACGCGCATGGGCGATGTGCTGTTCTTCCAGTTCGCCACACGGGTTGCCGTCCAGGTCAACGCGGATAGCGCCGGCTTTCACGCCGTACAGATAACGCCAGCTAGACGTGTAGAGACGTAATGCAGCGCGAAGCTGGGTTTTGCTGAGATTCATCTCACCACCCACTCGCTCAACGAGATCCTGAAAAATACCAATTTTCAGGGGGCGCGCTTCGCCTTCAGCGCTAAAGCACTGAGGGAAACGTTCGGCCAGAAAGGCGATAACTTCTTTACTGCTATTCAACTTAGGTTGATTTTCCATGAAATTTCCTGATTACAACGGACGTAGCCAACAAGCCGCAGGCATGAACAGGCGACATTATAATGACGTCCTCGCTAAATGCTACGTTATCCGTTGATTATCCCACGACACGGGTAAAGATTTTTTGATAATCAGTGGCCGCGATACGTTTTTCCAGTTGCTCGACCAGCGTGCGCAACCCCTGCTCATCTTCAGCGGTGAAGCGGCCGTACGCCGGGCTGTCGATATCCAGTACGCCGATAATCTGGTCGTTCACGCGCAGGGGAAAGACGATTTCCGAATTACTGGCCGCATCGCAGGCAATATGACCATCAAACGCATGCACGTCCTCAACGCGCTGGACCTGGGCTTGCGCCACCGCGGCGCCGCACACGCCGCGACCGACCGGAATGCGCACACAGGCCAGTTTGCCCTGGAACGGCCCCAATACCAGGGTATCGCCTTCCAGAAGATAGAAACCGGCCCAGTTGACTTCGCTCAGCCGCTCGAACAGCAGCGCGCTGGTATTGGCGATCATCGCCAGAAAACTGGTTTCACCTGCCATTAATGCCTGGAAATCGCGGTTTAGATCCGCGTAAAATTCTGTTTTGCTCATTATATCTTCACTTGGTTGTCTTACTGCCTGATACGTACAGCCTACTAAAATAAGCATTAAATGCGCTTAGGCTCAAGATGAATTCATTCATAGGTTAAGATAGTGGGATACATTCATTCCTGTACGTAATAAATGCCGATAAAAACACCAACGATCAAACCTGCGAAGAAGATGGTCGTGCATGCCGTCAGCACGCCGCTTCCCTATGCGCATTATCAGCGCTGTACGCAGTGTGACATGCTCTTTCGCTTACCGGTGCTTAAACGCTACCAAAGCGCCTGGTGTCCACGCTGTAACGCGAAGGTGCGTGATGGGCGCGACTGGTCGCTGACGCGTCTGGGCAGCATGGCCGTTGCGATGCTGCTGCTCATGCCTTTTGCCTGGTCTGAACCTCTGCTGCGCCTGCATCTGCTGGGCGTACGCATCGACGCCAACGTCCTGCAGGGGATCTGGCAGATGACCGCACAGGGTGACCCGCTTACCGCCGCCATGGTGCTGTTTTGCGCGGTGGTCGCCCCGGTGCTGCTGGTGGTCTCGATTAGCTATCTTTGGCTGGGCAACGTGCTGGGGATGAACCTGCGCCCGGTGCTGCTGATGCTCGGCAAGCTCAAAGAGTGGGTGATGCTGGATATCTATCTGGTGGGTATTGGCGTCGCCTCCATCAAGGTGCAGGATTACGCCTTCCTGCAGCCCGGCATCGGCCTGGTGGCGTTTATCTCGCTAACGCTGCTGAGCATCCTGACGCTTATTCACATGAACGTCGAAGAGCTGTGGGAGCGTTTCTATCCTGAACGGCCGGCGACCCGCGCCGATAATAATCTGCAGGTGTGCACCAGTTGCCACTACACCGGCTACCGCGACGCGCGTGGCCGCTGCCGACGCTGCCACACCCCGCTGCATCATCGCCGGCCCCAGAGCCTGCAGCGCAGCTGGGCGGCGCTGGTCGCTTCGATGATTTTCCTCTTACCGGCCAACCTGCTGCCGATCTCGATCATCTATGTCAATGGTGCGCGCCAGGACGATACGATCCTCTCCGGGATAATCTCCCTTGCCAACAGCAATATCGCCATCGCCGGGGTGGTGTTTATCGCCAGTATTTTGGTGCCATTCACCAAAGTTATAGTGTTATTTACCCTCCTGGTCAGCATACAATTCAAGTGTGAGCAGGGGTTGCGCACCCGCATCCTGCTGCTGCGGCTGATAACCTGGATTGGCCGCTGGTCGATGTTGGATCTGTTTGTTATCTCACTCACCATGTCGCTAATAAATCGCGATCAGCTCCTCGCCTTCACCATGGGGCCGGCGGCGGTTTACTTCGGCGGTGCAGTAATTTTAACTATTCTTGCAGTTGAATGGCTGGACAGCCGCTTACTTTGGGACGCACATGAGTCAGGAATCGCCCGCTTCGCAGACTGAAGCCAGAATAAAAACTAAACGCCGTATCTCGCCATTCTGGCTGTTGCCGGTCATCGCGCTGCTGATTGCCGCCTGGCTCATCTGGACCAGCTTTGACGACCGCGGATCGACGATTACCATCGATTTCCAGTCCGCTAACGGCATCGTCCCGGGGCGGACGCCTATCCGCTATCAGGGGGTGGAAGTCGGTACCGTCCAGGATATTAGCCTCAGTAAAGACCTGAGTAAAATTGAGGTTTCCGCCAGCATCAAACGCGATATGAAAGATGCACTGCGTAAAGAGACCCAGTTCTGGCTGGTCACGCCGAAAGCCTCTCTGGCCGGGGTCTCCGGGCTGGATGCGCTGGTGGGCGGGAACTACATCGGCATGATGCCAGGCAAAGGCGATCCCGAAGATCACTTCGTGGCCCTCGACACTCAGCCGAAATACCGCATCAACAACGGCGAGCTGATGATCCACCTGCAGGCCCCTGACCTTGGCTCCCTGAGCAGCGGCTCGCTGGTCTATTTCCGCAAGATCCCGGTCGGTCGCGTGTATGACTTCACCCTGAATGCCAATAATCAGGGAGTCACCATCGATGTCCTGATCGAACGCCGGTTTACCAACCTGGTGAAAAAAGGCAGCCGCTTCTGGAACGTCTCCGGGATCAAAGCCGACGTCGGCCTGAGTGGGGCAAAAGTGCAGCTGGAGAACCTTTCTGCACTGGTGAACGGCGCTATCGCCTTTGACTCCCCCGCCGATTCGCAGGTTGCGGCGCAAAACGATGACTATCATCTGTACGAAGATCTGGCGCATAGCCAGCGTGGTGTGCTGGTCACCCTCGACCTGCCCGACGGCGATGGGCTGAAAGCAGGCTCGACGCCGCTGATGTATCAGGGGCTGGAAGTGGGCCAGTTAAGTAAGCTGAATCTTAACCCCGGCGGCAAGGTGACCGGCGAGATGACCGTCGACCCGAGCGTGGTGACGCTGCTGCGTGAGAAAACGCTGATTCAGATGAAGAAGCCGAAGATCTCCCTCGACAACCCCAGCGTCAGCGCCCTGCTCACCGGCAATACCTTTGAACTGGTACCCGGGGAAGGCGAGCCGCGCAATCACTTCTCCGTCATGCCAGCAGATAAAGCATTGCTGGAGGAACCCAACGTCGCCACCGTCACGCTCTCAGCGCCGGAAAGTTACGGGATTGACGGCGGCCAGCCGCTGGTGCTGCACGGGGTAAAAGTCGGCCAGGTGCTGGAGCGCAAACTGACGGCTAAAGGTGTCACCTTCCAGGTCGCCATTGCCCCGGAATACCGCGATCTCATTCGCGGCGACAGCAAGTTTGTGGTTAACAGCCGTCTGGATGTCAAAGTCGGACTCGATGGCGTGCAGGTGCTGGGGGCCAGCGCCAGCGAGTGGGTCAATGGCGGGATCCGGGTCATTCCGGGAGAAAAAGGCGAAATGCAGAGCAGCTACCCGCTGTACGCCAACCTCGAAAAGGCCCAGGAAAACAGCCTGAGTGAAGTGCCGACCACCACCTTAAGCCTCTCAGCGGAGACCCTGCCTGACGTTCAGGCCGGCTCGGTCGTGCTGTATCGTAAATTCGCCGTCGGCGAAATCATCTCCGTCAAACCGCGCAGTGACGCGTTCGATATCGATCTGCATATCAAGCCGGAGTACCGCTACCTGCTGACCAACAACAGCGTCTTCTGGGCCGAAGGGGGTGCGAAGGTCAAACTTGACGGCAACGGGCTCACCGTCCAGGCCTCGCCGCTGGCGCGCGCCATTAAAGGCGCGATCAGTTTCGATAACCTCAACGGCAGTAGCGCCAACGCGCGGCTGAATAACAAACGTATCCTTTATGCTTCTGAAACGGCGGCACGCGCCGTGGGCGGCCAGATCACCCTACACGCGTTTGACGCCGGGAAGATGGCGGCCGGGATGCCGATTCGTTATCTCGGCATCGATATCGGTCAGATCCAGTCCCTGGAGCTGATCACCGCCAAAAACGAAGTGCAGGCGAAAGCGGTGCTCTACCCGGAATACGTCGGCACCTTCGCCCGGGCCGGGACCCGCTTCTCGGTGATCACCCCGCAAATCTCCGCCGCGGGCGTCGAGCATCTGGACACCCTGTTCCAGTCGTATATCAACGTTGAGCCCGGACGCGGCCCGGCGCGCCGCGACTTTGAGATCCAGGATACGACGATCAGCGACTCACGCTATATCGACGGCCTGAACATTGTGGTGGAAGCGCCGGAGGCGGGGTCGCTTGGCATCGGTACGCCGGTCCTGTTCCGCGGCCTTGAAGTGGGGACAGTCACCGGCCTGTCGCTGGGGTCGATGTCCGATCGGGTGATGGTGAAACTGCGTATCAGTAAGCGCTACCAGTATCTGGTACGCAATAACTCGGTGTTCTGGCTGGCCTCAGGTTACAGCCTCGACTTCGGCCTGATTGGCGGCGTGGTGAAAACCGGAACCTTCAATCAGTTTATCCGCGGCGGGATCGCGTTTGCCACGCCGCCGGGTACGCCGCTGGCGCCAAAGGCTCAGGATGGCAAGCACTTCCTGCTGCAGGAGAGCGAGCCGAAAGAGTGGCGGGAATGGGGCACCGCCCTGCCACAGTAACCCTCACGACCCCTTCTCCCGCCCCGGCCAACGCCGGGGGCGGGAAGATAACCAACCGCACGCCCCGGTGTCCTGCACCGGGGCGTTTGTGCTAAACTGCGCACCCTTTTTTTCTGTGGTGCGCTGCCTGTGGCTGAAAATACTGTCTATTTCCCTGAAGCGTTTCTCGCTCAAATGCGTGCGGCAATGCCCGCGCACCTCTCCTTCGACGACTTTATCGCCGCCTGCCAGCGCCCGCTACGCCGCAGTATTCGCGTCAACACGCTGAAGATTAGCGTTGATGATTTCCTCTCTCTGGTCGCCCCCTATGGCTGGCAGCTGACGCCGGTCCCCTGGTGCGAAGAGGGATTCTGGATCGAGCGGGACAACGACGATGCGCTGCCGCTGGGCAGTACCGCCGAACATCTCAGCGGGCTGTTCTATATTCAGGAAGCAAGCTCGATGCTACCGGTCGCCGCCCTGTTCGCTGATAACCCGCAGCCTGAACGAGTGATGGACGTTGCCGCCGCGCCGGGGTCAAAGACCACCCAGATCGCCGCCCGAATGGGTAACGCGGGCGGTATCCTGGCCAATGAGTTCTCCGCCAGCCGGGTGAAGGTGCTGCATGCCAACATCAGCCGCTGCGGCATCAGTAACGTCGCCCTGACCCACTTCGACGGCCGGGTTTTCGGCGCGGCGCTACCTGAAGCTTTCGACGCCATCCTGCTTGATGCTCCCTGTTCGGGCGAAGGCGTGGTGCGTAAAGATGCTGACGCGCTGAAAAACTGGTCGCCGGAGAGCAACCTCGACATTGCCGCCACCCAGCGCGAACTTATCGACAGCGCCTTCCATGCCCTGCGTCCTGGCGGGACGCTGGTGTATTCGACCTGCACCCTGAATCGCGAGGAAAATCAGGCGGTCGTTCAGTGGCTGCTGTCCCGTTATCCGCAGGCGGTGGAGATCCTGCCGCTGGGAGATCTGTTTTCCGGCGCGGCCGATGCCTTAACCGCTGAAGGGTTTCTGCACGTGTTCCCGCAGATCTACGATTGCGAAGGCTTCTTCGTTGCTCGTCTGCGCAAGACTGCGGCGATCGATCCACTCCCGGCGCCAGGCTATAAGGTCGGCAAATTCCCGTTTGTTCCGCTGAAGGGCCGGGAAGCCGCCGCGGTAACCTCCGCCGCCAACGCTGTTGGCCTCGAGTGGGACGCGGGCCATACGCTGTGGCAGCGGGATAAAGAGCTGTGGCTGTTCCCGCAGGCTATGGAGCCCCTGTTTGGCAAGGTGCGTTTTTCACGCATCGGCGTACGCCTGGCGGAGGTGCACAACAAGGGTTACCGCTGGCAGCATGAGGCGGTTATCGCCTTTGCCGCGCCGCAGCGCGCCTTCGAGCTGACGCAGGAGGAAGCGGAGGAGTGGTATCGCGGACGCGACGTCTATCCGCAGACCGCGCCGCAGCAGGATGAAGCCATCGTGACCTTCCAGGGTGTCCCGCTGGGCCTGGCCAAGCGCGTCGGCTCCCGCCTGAAGAACAGCTACCCGCGTGAACTGGTGCGCGATGGGAAACTTTTTGCCGGCAAGGTGTGACGTCGTGCAAATAATACGCATTTTTTGACTGGCGATTTTCACCCCATTGACTACGCTGAAAAATGACGACCTCAACTGGTCGTACCACAACTCAGCTGAAAAATGGGGTGAAGCGATGAGTAAAACCAATGTCCGCATCGGCGCGTTTGAGATAGACGATGCCGAACTGCACGGTGAACATCAGGGAGAGCGAACGTTAAGTATTCCCTGCAAATCCGATCCAGATTTATGTATGCAGCTTGACGCCTGGGATGCCGATACCAGCGTGCCCGCCATTCTCAATGGCGAACATTCCGTTCTCTACCGTAAACATTACGACCGCCAGTCTGATGCCTGGGTCATGCGCCTTGCCTGACTCAAATGAACCCGTCGCCAGAGACGGGTTATTTATTTCCCCGTCCCGCTGTCATCCCCTACACTAAATAGTATGTGAACCCGAACATGAGGCCAGGATGTTTGCCTTGGTGTTGTTTATTTGCTATCTGGATGGCGGCTGTGAGGACATTGTGGTTGACGTCTACCGCGAGGAAACGCAGTGTTTAGTGGCGATGGAGGATCAGCGGATCCGCCACGGCGGCTGCTATCCGATAGAAGATTTTATTGACGGCTTCTGGCAACCCGCCAGCGAATACAGCGACTTTTAACCTGCCGACTGCAGCGCCACCAGCGTCAGCGCCCCGCCAAACACAGCGCCCGTATCAATATAGTGTTGATTATCGCGTTCGTAAGGCGCGCGAAGCGGCGTATGACCAAACCAGAAATGGTCTGCTCCGGCGATGGCGCCATGACGTCCCGCCAGATGTTCGCTCAGGCGATGACGGCTCCATAATACCCGCTGGGGATCCACCGGCTGCTGCCAGCGATAGACTGACGCCGGATAATCGGCATGGGCGATAACATGCCGGGCATCTGCACACGCAACTTCAATAATCAACGGTAGCCGCTGGCAACGCGCTAACAGCCGGTCGGCTTCGGCCTGCTGCTGCCCGGTGCCCCGGACATACCAGTCGCCGCCGTTCATCTGCCAGAGTGCCATATCCCCGCTCTCCAGCGCCTCCAGCGCCATCTGTTCATGATTCCCACGCACCGCCCTGAACCAGCGGCAGCGCAGCAGGCCGAGGCAGTCAGCGCTCTGCGGACCGCGATCGATCAGATCGCCAACGGAGATCAGCAGATCGGCCCAGGGATCAAAGCGCAACTGGCGCAGTCGGCCCATCAGTAGCGCAAAGCAACCATGCAGATCGCCCATCAGCCAGATATTACGCCAGTCGCTACCATTAATACGTTGATACATATAATTACCTCTCTGCTGTAATTATAGGTAATTGCGCCGGATCCCCGGTGATTTTTATTTACACCTCAATCGATTTTAAACAAACGGGAAATATAGTCGGCCAGAGGATTAAGGTTATCAGAGGCTCGCTTTAAAATAGGAGGAAATAACAACGAGGTGTTTATCGTGACAGACAATAGCCTGCATTCAACCAGCGTGCTTGCGCCGCGCTCGCATCTTATTGCCGATCTGGTGATGGGCAGACTAATACCTGCACCTATCTGGCGGCAGAAAAATTTTCGCCTTAAATTTCTGCTGCGTACGGCGTTATTTTATAGCCCCACCAAAGCGATGCTTGAGTCGCTTAGCGCCCGCGATGATTTTAACCAGCTTCTGGCCGCGCAGGCGACCTTGCCGGGGAAAGTGCACCGTCAGTACCTGACGCGCGATCTTAACGCCTGGCAGCGGGCGATGGCGGTGATAAGTCATTATCGCTACATCGATACCCTGCGGGGGTCGCTGCTGGCGCATGCCATGACCGCGGTGAGCGAGGTCCCGCTGCTGACGCTGAACGGAAAAGACGGCAGCCCGTTCACGCTCTCCGCCTCGTCTGCCGGGAAGGCTGAGCGTGAGGGCGAAACCACGCTGTGGCTACGTGACAACAACAACACCCTGTTGGCCAGCGCAACCTTTAGCGTGACCTGGGACGGTGAAGCCTGGCAGCTGGTCATTGGCGGCCTGCAGGGGCCACGGCGCCACGTTTCCCATGAGGTGATTAAGCAGGCGACTCGCGCCTGCTTCGGCCTGTTCCCGAAGCGCCTGCTGCTGGAGTTCATCTGGCTGCTGGCTGCTCGCAGCGCTATCGAGTCGATTTATGGCGTCAGCGATAATGGCCATGTGTTCCGTGCCCTGCGCTATCGCCTGAGCAAGGGCCGCCATTTCCACGCCAGTTACGACGAGTTCTGGCAGTCCATCGACGGTAAGCCGGAAAGCGCCTGGCGCTGGCGGCTGCCGCAGCGTCTGGAACGCAAACCACTGGAGAGTATCGCCAGTAAAAAACGGGCTGAATACCGGCGTCGGTTCCAGCTGTTGGATCAGCTGGCTGAGCAGGTGGACATCCTGACGCAACCGCGCCATGGCACGTAAATTTCGCTGCCGGTAACGCCGCGCTGACACGCGGCGTTTGCTTATTCGGTACTTATTTCGCTACTATCATGGCCCCAGGCGCCATTGGATAGTGGTTGGCATGATGAGTAAAACCGAAATTTTCCTGCTAATTATTCTTGCGGTCATTCTGCTGGGCTGCGTATGGTTTATTTTTAGCGATGAAATTTGGCTTTTGCTCTGCTATCTCGAAAGTAAGATATACCCCACCTTTAGTGTTCCTGAATAATTTCAGCCGCCGCACATAGCGCATTTGCTTATTATTTTTAGCGACACGGTCGTTCGACGATCGCTAATCGCATGAATTGCCAAATCTATTAGACTTTGCTCATTTTATTTATCATACAAATATGTATACTAGCAGACTTCCGATGTTGGCCCGCCTGTTAACCTGCACGCCGGGCCTGGTTAGGTGCAGGTTTTTTCTTTTCTCTTTCCACCCCAGTTTCAGATCTCTCCTTCCCGACGCAACCCTTCCTCAGGATGCGATTTGTGTGTAAATGGATTGTGTATGCTAAAAACGGTGTGCTATAACGGGACATCCAGAGGCCAGCCTGGGGTTTGACTGACATGATGTCGCTGGCTATTGCGAAAGCAGAAAGTGACAGATAAAAAGAGACCGAATACGATTCCTGTATTCGGTCCAGGGAAATGGCTCTTGGGAGAGAGCCGTGCGCTAAAAGTTGGCATTAATGCAGGCTAAGTCGCCTTGCACTATAAGAATAGTTTAACGCGTCAGCTTTTCCAGTCCGCGGCCAATGTGGTCGTGTAATTCCTGGTAAACGGCTGTCAGCCAGTAAAAAACCGCCACTGCCGTTATCCGGCAAGGGCGGTTTTTTTTATGCTATTACAGTAAGATAACGCGGAACGCTAGCAGAGCTTCTGCGCTCGCTCGATAAATGGCGCGAGGCTCATTTTTTGTCCCGGATGCTGCGGATCGTCGATCTGGATCACCGAGATCGGCTGCGCGGTCGTCTTGCCGGCTTTAACCTGCTGTTCCGCGACGTCATTGAGCGGATACTGGACCAGCGTACTTGGGTTGATGGCGTAAAGCGCGTTACCCGGACGGCAGGTCAACATCACCTCTTCACGGTTGAACGCCCAACTCTCCTTCCCCACTTCAAAGCGGCTCACGGTGATAATTTGCGGCGCCGCCAGAGCAGCCCCGGAGCTTGCCAGTAACAACATGGTCAGAACAATTTTTTTCATGATTTTGCCAGTTAATTCAATAAGGTTCCCAGGTGGCAAACAGACTGACGGCCAGCAGCGCCAGCGTGCCCAGCCCTATCTCAGCCTGCGTGGTCCGCAGGATCAGGCTTTCCGCCCGCGAACCGCTTGCCGACATGCGCGGTACCAGAACATACCTGTTCACTAAGGCAATTACCACCATCCCGGCGACCAGCGCACATTTGATCAACAGCATGCGCCCCCAGGGCGAGGTTCCGATCACCGCCCCCTGGATCAACAGCGCATTGACTATGCCGCTGGCAAGGGTGCCGGCCACTGCCAGATGTCCGTAACGCGAAAAGCGCGCCATGGTATAGATTGCAGCCTGACGCCAGCGCCCCTGCGCCAGACGCAGGCAGTAGATGAAGGGCAACAGGCCGCCGAACCAGCTGGCGACGCAGAAGAGGTGGACGGCATGATTAGTCCGCTGCAGGGCGCCGAGTAAGCCATCGTGCATGGCGGCATGTCCTACCCCGGCGGAAAGCAACAGCTGGGCTGCCAGCAGGGCCATCAGTTGCCTGGCGCCGTGATGAGGACGGATCCACACCACGGTGAGGGCGGACAACGCCAGCAGGATCTGCCAGATCCACACCCCACCGAAGCGGGTACCCGCTACCGCCTGCCAGACGGCGGGCTGCCAGACATCCGCCCAGCCATCGCCCATCATCCCCCCCTGCACCAGATACAGCGCCACGGTTGAGAGCGCGCCGATCAACATCAGGGGGCGCAACAGCGGATAAAAGCGGTGCATCAGCACGCGCCTCAGCGGTACTGGCGCCCACCAGGCGCCATACAGCACGCAGCCAAAAGCCAACATCAGGGTGATAAAGTGCCCAAAACGCAGCGTGATATAGAGCCCGGTCAACATCGATCACTTCACGCTAAAAGTGTATTGCCCTTTGGTTTTATGGCCGTCAACCGAGACCACATGCCATGCTACGGTGTACTCCCCCGGAGGCAACGTTTCCGCCAGGGGTAAGGTGACCTGAGAGGGGTTGTCAGCGCTGCGGGTCAGTTTTCCGGTGGCTACCGCGTGCTGCTGCGGACCGGTGACGACCACGCCGCTGAAGGCCGGTTCGATCCCTTCGGAGAAACTGAGCGTCAGCGTCTGAGGGGGCGCGATCAGCTGTGCACCCGCGGCGGGGATCTGCTGTTGCAGGTGAGCGTGGGCGAAGGCGCCTGCCGCGGTTAACATACCGGCAAACGCAACCGAGAGGCGCAACGCGCGTCCAGCGAGGAGTCGCATATTCGTCATTCCCTTTTGTTATGTCTGTAGGACAGAGAATAACCCTGTATAATGGCAGAGTCGAGCTAAGCGTCAGCGCCTCGACCGGGTTTACCAGCACACTGGAGTTAATAATGGAAAGAAATCTGGCCAAAATTTCGCAAGCTGAGATGGATAAGGTCAACGTCGATCTCGCCGCCGCCGGCGTCGCCTTTAAGGAGCGATACAACATGCCGGTGGTCGCTGATTTGGTCGAGCGTGAGCAGCCCGCCCATCTGCGCGACTGGTTCCGCGAACGACTGATCGCCCACCGGCTGGCGTCTGTTTCGCTTTCCCGACTGCCCTGGGAGCCGAAGCAGAAATAATGCGCGCCCGCCTGCTCCCCGTCGGTTGGCAAGGCCACCCAATTCCTTTACGCTTGTTGTTTTGCTCTGGAGCGAGCCATGTTGCGCGTCATTGATACCGAAACCTGCGGCCTGCAGGGGGGCATCGTCGAAATCGCCTCGGTCGACATTGTCGATGGGCAAATCACTAACCCGATGAGCCATCTGGTGCGTCCTGACCGTCCCATCACGCCGCAGGCGATGGCTATCCACCGTATAACGGAAGAGATGGTCGCTGATAAGCCGTGGATTGAGGAGATTATTCCGCACTATCTGGGCAGTCCCTGGTATGTCGCGCACAACGCCAGCTTTGACCGCCGGGTGTTACCGGAGATGAGCGGCGAGTGGATTTGTACCATGAAGCTGGCCCGCCGCCTGTGGCCGGGGATCAAATACAGCAATATGGGGTTATATAAATCACGTAAGCTGAATGTGGCGACCCCGCCGGGGCTGCATCACCACCGCGCGCTGTATGACTGCTATATCACCGCCGCGCTGCTGCTGGATATCATCAACGTTTCCGGCTGGACGCCTGACGAAATGGCCGATATCACCGGCCGCCCGTCGCTGCTCACCACCTTTACCTTCGGCAAATACCGGGGTAAAGCGGTGGCCGAAATTGCTGAAAACGACCCCGGCTACCTGCGCTGGTTATTCAACAATCTCGACCGCATGAGCCCCGAACTGCGCCTGACCCTCAAACATTACCTCGGGGAATAGTCATCACACTGCCGCTTTCCCCGGCAGTGTCCCCTGCGCCAGGGCAATGAAAAAGGCATACTCCAGCGCCACTCCCTCATAGCTTTTAAAGCGCCCGGATTTGCCGCCATGGCCGGAATCCATATCGGTGCAGAGCAGCAGCAGGTTATCGTCGGTTTTCAGTTCCCGCAGTTTGGCCACCCATTTTGCCGGCTCCCAGTATTGCACCTGAGAATCGTGCAGCCCGGTGGTCACCAGCATATGCGGATAAGCCTGCGCCCGGACGCCGTCGTAGGGGCTGTAGCTTTTCATGTAGCGGTAATAGGTTTCATCCTGTGGGTTTCCCCACTCTTCAAACTCCCCGGTAGTCAATGGAATAGATTCATCCAGCATGGTGGTCACCACGTCGACGAACGGCACCTGGGCTATCACGCCATGAAACAGCTCAGGACGTTCGTTAACGGCCACGCCCATCAGCATCCCGCCGGCGCTGCCCCCCATGCCATAGCAGAGCTGCGGATCGCCGTACCCCTGGGCCAGTAGCGCGTCGCAGACGTCCAGATAGTCATTGAAGGTATTTTTCTTACTCAGAAATTTGCCGTCCTCATACCACTGCTGCCCCAGCTCGCCCCCGCCGCGGACGTGGGCAATGGCGTAGACAAAGCCCCGGTTGAGCAGACTTAGCCGGCTGGCGCTGAAATCGGCATCGATACTCTCGCCATATGAGCCATAGCCATAGACCAGCAGCGGATTGCTCCCTTTGCGGAAATGGTCGCGATGGTAGACCAGCGATACCGGAACCTCGACGCCATCGCGGGCGCTCACCCACAGGTGTTCGCTCTGGTAGCAGCTCGTGTCCAGCCCCTTCACTTCCTGCTGCTTGATAACCCGCCGTTCGCCGGTATCCATATCCAGTTCAAACAGGGTGTCCGGCGTGGTCATGGAGGAATACCCGTAACGCAGGCGCGACGTTTCGGGTTCCGGATTATAGGCAAGCCAGGTGACATAGGCCGGATCGTCAAAGGCGATCCCTACCACCTCCCGGGTCTTGCGGTTAATTTGCCGCAGGCTGGTCAGGCCGCGCTGGCGCTCCTCGACGACCAGCCAGTCGGTAAACAGCGTAAATCCTTCGAGCATCACGTCGTGACGCGGCGGGATCAGCGTGGTCCACTGATCTTCATCGCGCAGCACGGTACGGTAGAGGCCAAAATTCTTCCCCTCCCGGTTGGATCGCAGATAGAACGCGTGCTGATAGTGATCGAGGCTGTATTCGTGATCTTTCCGCCGCGGCAGGAAGCAGACCGGCTCAGCGTCAGGGAGTTCGGCGTTGAACAGTAATGCTTCACTGGTGGTGGCGCTGGAGAGATAAATAACCACGAACTGCTGGGAAGTGGTCTTATGTACGCTGACGTAGAAGGTCTCATCTTTTTCTTCATACACCAGCACATCACTCTGCGCCGCGGTACCCACCGTGTGGCGCCAGACCTGATAAGGCAGCAGCGTGGTGGGATGTTTACGCACGTACCACACAAAGCGGGAATCATTACTCCAGGCAAAGCCGGAGGTGACATTTTCCAGGATCTCCGGGTACCACTCACCGCTGCTAAGGTTGCAGAAGCGCAGGCCATACTGGCGGCGGGAAAGATAATCCTCCGCTACCGCCATCAATTGGTTATTCGGCGCGACACCCAGTCCGCCAAGGGTGTAGAACTCACTCTTCGCCGCCCGCTGGTTGCCGTCAAGCAGGATCTCCCACTCATCCCACTCCTCTTTGAGCACCGACTGGCGCTGATAGATGGCGTATTCACAGCCCGGCTCGTAAACCTGGCGGTAGCGAAAACCGTTTTTACTGTAAGGGGCGGAGACTTCCCGTTGCGGAATGCGGTCGATAATTTCTTTCAGCAGACGTTCCTGCAGGCTGAGCTGCGAATCCATCACCCGCTTGCCGTAGGCGTTCTCCGCGTGCAGATAGTCCAGCACGTCAGGTTGCGCGCGCTCATCGTCGCGCAGCCAGTAATAGTTATCGATGCGTGTATCGCCATGCAAGGTCATGGCGTGAGGGATCCGTTTGGCTTTTGGTGGCATGTTGGTCTTCTGCTGCTTTATCGTGACACAAGAGCATTCAGGCCACACGGCGGCGCCTGAATGATGACGTGTCTATAAGGGTGGCAAAAGACGCGGGCGATGCAAGTGAAACGTGATAATTTAGACGCTTAGCGCTTGTTTTTGTGACTGGATATCCTGTTCTATATCGGCCCGGACATCCTTTGGCAGTGACAGCGCGTCACCCAGCGCGTTCAGATAACTGCGTTCCATAAAGTGGTCGATATCAATGACCGCGCAGCTGACGTAGTAGATCTCCAGTGCCTCCTGCGGATCAACGATGCCCTCCGCCAGACGCTGTGGATCCAGCGGTTGGGCCAGCGCCTGGTCGATCAGCACCCGATCCTGAACGTCAATATTGGCCGCCCGCAGCTGGGCTTCAATATTAGCCCGCTCGTGGTCATCAATATGACCATCGCTCTTGGCGGCAAAAACCAGCGCGGTAATCAGCCGCACGCTGCGCGGATCAACGTCCGCCGGCACGACAGCCGGCGTGCTCGCCTCGGACGCAGGCGCATTTTGAGCGCGCATCTTCTGCTGATACTTGTTCCATAACACCGTACCCGCCACCGCCCCACCGCCTGCCAGCAGCGCGCTGGTGCCGTATTTCGCCAGCAGTTTGCGTGAGGATTTACTGGCCACCAGCAACCCGGCCAGCCCGCCAATCGCACCAGGCAGCAGTGCGCTCCCTTTTGACGACTCGCCTGTCGGTGACGCGCCCTGCTGCCCGAGCAGCGACTGCAGTTGATTAAGCCAGTTAGCCATGGTTTTCCTCTCAGGTGATAAAACACTGCTATCAGCCTAAACGACGCGATGTCAGGAAATGTTAGACCTGGCTAAAGATGCGCAAAGGTGGGCGCGGCAGACAAATCTCTACCCAGCTAGCCAGCCTGGCCATAGCTGGCTGCCGCCAGTCAGGCCACTTTCGCCTTACGCGCTTTGGCAGCCGGTGCAGCCTCGTCATCCGCCGAAGAAGCCTCTTCTGCCGCTGACGGCGCGAGTGAGTCGTGCGCGGGGGCATCCTGCTCCGGCAATCGGCCGACGCGCAGGATATGCTGCAGCGCCTCTTTTCGCTCTGCCAGCCACATCGCCATGGTGTCACGCTGAGCGTCATCCATCTCCAGCGGCGATGCCACCAGCCAGTCATTCAGCACCTCTGCCAGATCGAGCATTTTGTCGTAAGCGTCGGCCTCTTTTTTGCTGGCAAAAGACATTTTTTCCTCACCTTCGCGGATCACAACATATTTAATTTCAACCGCCATGCTGCAGCCTCTCAATACTGTATTTTTATACAGTATAACAAATTTCCTCTCCGGACTCAACTCACGCGCGTAAAGACAGACGCAAACGTTTTCGTTTATAATCGGCGGCATCTTTTTTTACTGCGGAAGAGAGTTATGACTGTATTAGGCACCGCGCTGCGCCCGGCAGCCACCAAAGTAATGCTGTTAGGTTCCGGCGAGCTGGGCAAAGAAGTCGCCATTGAATGTCAGCGTCTGGGCATTGAAACTATCGCCGTCGACCGCTACCCCGATGCCCCGGCGATGCAGGTCGCCCACCGCGCCCACGTCATCAATATGCTGCACGGCGAGAGCCTGCGCGCCCTGATTGAACAGGAAAAACCCGATTACATCGTGCCGGAGATCGAAGCTATTGCTACCGATACCCTGGTTGAACTGGAACAGGCCGGGCAGAAAGTGGTCCCCACGGCGCGGGCGGCAAAGCTCACCATGAACCGCGAAGGCATTCGCCGCCTGGCGGCAGAAGAGCTGCAGCTCCCCACCTCCAGCTATCGCTTCGCCGACAGCGAAGAAGGCTTCCGTGCGGCCGTTACCGAGATCGGTTTGCCATGCATCGTCAAACCGGTGATGAGCTCCTCCGGCAAAGGCCAGAGTTTTATCCGCTCGGCTGACCAGCTCAGCGAAGCCTGGCGCTATGCGCAGCAGGGCGGCCGCGCCGGCGCCGGGCGGGTGATCGTCGAGGGGGTGGTGAATTTCGACTTTGAAATCACCCTGCTCACCGTCAGCGCCGTCGATGGCGTGCATTTCTGCGCCCCGGTTGGCCATCGCCAGGAAGACGGCGATTACCGTGAGTCCTGGCAACCGCAGCAGATGAGCGACCTGGCCCTCGAACGTGCCCAGGCCATCGCCCGCAAGGTGGTGCTGGCGCTGGGCGGTCATGGCCTGTTTGGCGTGGAACTGTTCGTTTGCGGCGACGAGGTGATCTTTAGCGAAGTCTCCCCGCGCCCACATGACACCGGCATGGTGACGCTGATCTCGCAGGATCTCTCGGAATTCGCCCTGCACGTTCGCGCCTTCCTTGGACTGCCCGTCGGCGCTATCCGCCAGTATGGTCCGGCCGCTTCCGCGGTGATCCTTCCGCAGCTGACCAGCCAGAACGTCAGCTTTGGCCAGTTGCAATCGGCCGTCGGGGCTGGCCTGCAGCTGCGTTTGTTCGGCAAGCCCGAGATTGACGGTACCCGCCGCCTGGGGGTAACCCTCGCCGTCGCCGATTCAGTCGAAGAGGCCGTGGCACGGGCTAAAACTGCCGCCGCGGCGGTCATCGTCGAAGGGTAAAGACAAAAAAACCCGGTCGCGTTGCCGCTGACCGGGTTGTCGACCTTGAGGCGCGGTTTACTTCGCGCCTTCCACCGCTTCACGCGCCAGGGTGGTAATGCGATCGTAGTCGCCGGCTTCCAGCGCATCGGCTGGCACCAGCCAGGAACCGCCGATGCACAGCACGCTGTTCAGCGCCAGGTAGTCACGGTAGTTGGCCGGAGAGATACCGCCGGTCGGGCAGAAACGAATGTGGCCGAACGGACCCGCAATCGCCTGCAGGGCTTTCACGCCGCCGTTGGCTTCCGCCGGGAAGAATTTAAACTCTTTCAGACCATACTGCATACCCAGCATCAGCTCGGACACCGTGCTGATCCCCGGGATCAGCGGAATGGTGCCGTCTTCAGTCGCCGCTTTCAGCAGGGATTCGGTCAGCCCCGGGCTGATAGCGAACTGCGCGCCAGCTTCCGTTACCGCTTTCAGTTGCTCAACGTTGGTGACCGTGCCCGCGCCGACAATCGCGTCCGGCACTTCTTTAGCAATCGCGCGGATCGCTTCCAGGGCGCACTCGGTGCGCAGGGTGACTTCCAGCACGCGCACGCCGCCTGCGACCAACGCTTTCGCCATCGGTACCGCATGCTCCAGCTTTTTCACTACGATAACCGGGACAACCGGACCGGAGGTGAGGATTGCTTCTGCTGTTGTTTTCCAGTTTTTCATCAAGATTTTCTCTCGCCAGATCTAGAAATAAAATCGTCTTAAAAAGTGATGCAGGTTGCGCCCTGCTCCGCGCCAGAGAGCTTCTCACGCAGCGCCCCAAACATCTCCCGACCGGTTCCCACGCGCGACGCGCTGAGGTCAGGGATATGCGGCTGACGCGCCGCCAGTTCGGCATCTTCTACCAGCAGCGTCAGTTCTCCCGTCTGTCCGTTCACGCGAATCACATCGCCATCGCGCACTTTGGCCAGCAAACCACCGTCATACGCTTCAGGCGTGACATGGATAGCTGACGGGACTTTACCGGAGGCGCCAGAGAGTCGGCCATCGGTCACCAGCGCTATTTTGAAACGGCGGTCCAATAATACACCAAGTGGCGGCATAAGTTTATGTAATTCTGGCATCCCGTTCGCTTTTGGCCCCTGATGACGGACCACCACCACACAATCTTTATCCAGCAGGCCCGCTTCAAAGGCCGGCAATACGTCGTGTTGGCTCTCGAACACCACCGCCGGCGCTTCAATCACCTGGTTCTCTACCGGGACCGCCGACGTTTTCATCACTGCGCGTCCCAGGTTGCCGCTCAGCACCTTCGTGCCGCCGTGGCGGGAGAACGGTTTCTCGAAGGTCGCGATGACCTGATCGTCAAGCGGCGCTGTCGCCCCTTCACGCCAGTCCAGCTCGCCGTTGTTGAGCCACGGCTCCAGGGTGTAACGCGACAGACCAAAGCCGGCGACGGTGTGAACATCCTCATGCAGCAGGCCGCCTTTCAGCAGTTCGCGCACCAGTACCGGAACGCCGCCCGCCGCCTGGAAGTGGTTGATATCCGCCGGGCCGTTGGGATAGAGGCGCGCCAGCAGCGGCACCACGTCTGACAGGTCGGAGAAATCATCCCAGTTAATGATGATCCCCGCCGCGCGGGCCATCGCCACCAGGTGCATGGTATGGTTGGTGGAGCCACCGGTCGCCAGCAGCGCCACGATGCCGTTGACTACCACTTTTTCGTCGAACATTTTCCCCAGCGGCATCCACTCGTTGCCATTGCCGGTCATGCGGGTGACCTGGCGTGCGGCAGCGGCGGTCAGTGCGTCCCGCAGCGGGGCATCCGGATGGACGAAGGACGATCCCGGCAGTTGCATGCCCATAAACTCGACCACCATCTGGTTGGTGTTCGCCGTGCCGTAGAAAGTACAGGTTCCCGGCGCGTGATAAGAGGCGGCTTCGGACTCCAGCAGCGCCATACGATCCACTTTACCTTCCGCGTACAGCTGGCGAATGCGGACCTTCTCTTTATTAGCCAGGCCGCTGGCCATTGGACCGGAGGGAATAAAGACCGACGGCAGATGGCCGAAAGAGAGCGCCGCCATAGTCAGGCCGGGGACAATTTTATCGCACACGCCGAGGTATAGCGCGCCATCGAACATGTTATGCGACAGGCCGATAGCGGCGGACATGGCGATCACTTCGCGGCTCAGCAATGAGAGCTCCATACCGTCCTGCCCCTGGGTTACGCCGTCGCACATTGCCGGCACGCCGCCGGCCACCTGGCCGACCGCATTGGCGCTATGCAGCGCTTTACGGATGATGTCCGGATAGTGTTCATAGGGCTGGTGAGCGGACAACATATCGTTGTAGGAGGTGATGATGGCGATGTTGTTGCGCAACATGCTTTTCAGAGAGGCTTTGTCGTCAGCCTGACAGGCCGCGAAACCGTGAGCCAGATTGCCGCAGGCCAGTTGCGCACGATGCACGGTGTCGGTTTTGGCCTGGTTAATCCTTGCGAGGTAAGCCGCGCGGGTGTCACGCGACCGTTCGATAATGCGATTTGTTACCCGTAACATTTTCGAATTCATAAAGGCTCCTCAAATTTGTATCTGTCCGGCCGCTGCGTGATGACGTATTTTTGTGCTAAAGGCCACCAACACCAGCGCTCAGGGGCAAAATGTCTGAAAGCAGTGTAATAAAAAAAGCCCCGTGGGTGAATCCTCACGGGGCTTAAAAGATTAAAAAGCGTGCGACTTTCTGCGTCAGATCATGTTACCGGTAAAATAACCCTGACGGATTAGGCGGCGAGCTTACTCGAACTCGTTCCACGAACGGCCGTCACGGGTGATCATCGCCACCGACGCAACCGGTCCCCAGGTCCCTGCCTGATACGGTTTCGGCGCATCGCGGTCGGCAGCCCAGGCTTCGGTGATGGAATCCACCCATTTCCACGCCTCTTCGACTTCATCACGGCGCACAAACAGCGCCTGGATACCGCGCATGGTCTCCAGCAATAGACGCTCATAAGCATCGGCCAGGTGCGTCTGATTAAAGGTCTCGGAGTAGCTCAGATCCAGCTTGGTGATCTGCAGATTATGCTTATGGTCGAGGCCCGGCACTTTGTTCAGCACCTGGATATCCACCCCTTCGTCCGGCTGCAGACGAATAGTCAGCTTGTTCTGCGGCAGCTCCTGCCAGGTCTCTTTAAACAAGTTCAGCTCCGGGGTTTTGAAGTAAACCACTACCTCAGAGCATTTGGTCGGCAGACGTTTGCCGGTGCGCAGATAGAACGGTACGCCGGCCCAGCGCCAGTTATCGATATCGACGCGGATCGCCACGAAGGTTTCGGTGTTACTGGTTTTGTTGGCGCCCTCTTCTTCCAGGTAGCCCGGCACTTTTTTGCCCTGGGCAAAGCCGGCGGTGTACTGGCCGCGAACGGTTTTCTCACGCACGTTGGAGCGATCAATGCGACGCAGGGATTTCAGGACCTTGACCTTTTCATCACGGATGCTGTCGGCGCTGAGATCGGACGGCGGCGACATGGCAATCATGCACAGGATCTGCAGCAGGTGGTTCTGGATCATGTCGCGCATCTGCCCGGCCTGGTCGAAGTAACCCCAGCGCCCTTCAATACCCACCTCTTCCGCGACGGTGATTTCGACATGATCGATAGTGCGGCAGTCCCAGTTATTGACGAACAGGGAGTTGGCAAAGCGCAGCGCCAGCAGGTTGAGGACCGTCTCTTTACCGAGGTAGTGGTCGATACGGTAGACCTGGCACTCTTCAAAAAACTCGCCGACCTGGTCGTTGATTTCACGCGAGGTTTCCAGCGAGGTACCCAGCGGTTTTTCCATCACCACGCGCGCAGGCTTGGCATTGAGCTTCGCTTCGCCCAGACCTTTGCAGATCGCGCCAAAGGTGCTCGGCGGCATGGCGAAATAGTTGATGGTGACACGGTTCTGTTGATCCAGCATCTCACCCAGACGCGTGAAGCCGCTGGTGTCATTAACGTCAAGATTACAGAACTCCAGGCGTCCGCTCAGGGAATCCCACAAACCTTCATCAATTTTTTCCTTCATGAAGGTTTCCAGCGCTTCGCGCACGACTTTGGTGTAAGCCGCTTTATCCCAATCGGCACGGCCGACGCCAATGATGCGGGTGTCGGCGTGGATCTGGCCCGCTTTTTCAAGCTGATACAGGGAAGGCAACAATTTACGTCGCGCCAGGTCGCCCTTCGCGCCGAAAATGACCAGGTCGCATGCCTGGGCCGTTTGCGTTACCGCCATGTCATTCTCCTCAGTTGATAGTCTGGTGCTTCTGCCAGGCTATATTTGTAATTTTCTTACACTGCACTGTACTGTGTTTACGTATTTCCCGAAAGCCTTCCCCTTCGTTTGCGGCGGTAAAACCGCACAGGGTGAAAACATTCGGCGATGATTTGGGCATCTGGCTGATATTGTTCGTTGTTTGTACCTGTTTCAGGTCAGTAAAATACGACTCTGATCATGTAATGAAAAAAAACAACATTATTTCACGTCATTCCTCACCGCTTGCGCTTGCGGAGGGGTATATTCTTGCTAAAACGCCCGATGATTTCACCCATTAATGAAATCGTTTCCATTGATGAGCGCCCTGTTACTAATGAACATGCTGGAAAAAATCCAGTCCCGACTGGAACACCTTAGCAAATCTGAACGCAAAGTGGCGGAAGTGATCCTCGCCACCCCCGCGCAGGCCATTCATTCGAGCATCGCCGCCCTCGCCCTTGAGGCCGGGGTGAGCGAACCGACCGTCAATCGCTTCTGCCGCAGCCTCGAAACCCGCGGGTTTCCTGATTTTAAACTGCACCTTGCCCAGAGCCTCGCGCACGGTACGCTCTATGTTAACCGGAATGTTGATGAAGACGACAGCGTTGAGTCATACACGGGAAAAATATTCGAATCGGCCATGGCGAGTTTAGATCAGGTCCACCATTCTCTCGACATGTCGGCGGTGAATCGCGCGGTGGATCTGCTGACTCAGGCCAAAAAAATCGCCTTTTTCGGCCTCGGTTCCTCGGCGGCGGTCGCCCATGATGCGATGAACAAATTTTTCCGCTTTAACGTGCCGGTCATCTATTCCGACGACATTGTCCTGCAACGCATGAGCTGTATGAATTGCGATGACGATGATGTGGTGGTGATTATCTCACATACCGGAAGAACCAAGAGCCTGGTGGAGCTAGCGCAGCTGGCCCGTGAAAACGATGCCATGGTGATCGCCCTCACCTCCGCCGGCACCCCCCTGGCCCGGGAAGCCACGCTCGCCATCACCCTCGATGTGCCGGAAGATACCGACATCTATATGCCGATGGTCTCCCGTCTGGCCCAGTTGACCGTCATCGACGTGCTGGCGACGGGTTTTACGCTGCGTCGGGGGGCAAAATTCAGAGATAACTTGAAGAGGGTCAAGGAAGCGCTGAAGGAATCGCGTTTTGATAAAGAACAGTTCGTACCCAGTGATAATCAATAAAAGTTGATAACAAGCAGTAACCCATTACACCTTCGATAACGATCCGGCTGTGCGACGTTGCAGGCTGGCGCTACCGAATCCATGTTCACGCAACACCAAAGTTGTATCAGTCAACGGAGTATTACATGTCCAGAAGGCTTCGCAGAACCAAAATCGTTACTACCTTAGGCCCAGCAACTGACCGTGATAACAACCTGGAAAAAGTTATCGCCGCGGGCGCAAACGTAGTGCGTATGAACTTCTCTCACGGCACCCCGGAAGATCATCAGCTCCGTGCCGACAAAGTGCGTGAGATTGCGGCGAAACTGGGCCGTCACGTTGCTATCCTCGGCGACCTCCAGGGACCAAAAATTCGCGTATCGACCTTCAAAGAAGGCAAAATTTTCCTCAATATCGGCGACAAATTCCTGCTCGACGCTAACCTCGGCAAAGGTGAAGGCGACAAAGAGAAAGTCGGGATCGATTACAAAGGCCTGCCGGCGGACGTCGTGCCGGGCGATATCCTGCTGCTCGACGATGGTCGCGTACAGCTGAAAGTCCTCGAAGTTCAGGGGATGAAAGTGTTTACTGAAGTGACCGTCGGCGGTCCGTTATCTAACAACAAAGGGATCAACAAGCTGGGCGGCGGCCTGTCTGCCGAAGCGCTGACCGACAAAGACAAAGCTGATATCGTCACCGCCGCCAAAATCGGCGTCGACTACCTGGCGGTCTCTTTCCCGCGCTGCGGCGAAGACCTGAACTACGCCCGTCGCCTGGCGCGCGATGCCGGCTGCGATGCAAAAATCGTCGCCAAAGTTGAGCGTGCGGAAGCAGTCTGCGATCAGGATGCGATGGACGACGTGATCCTCGCCTCCGATGTGGTCATGGTTGCGCGCGGCGACCTCGGCGTCGAAATCGGCGATCCAGAGCTGGTAGGTATCCAGAAAGCGCTGATTCGTCGTGCCCGTCAGCTGAACCGTTCCGTCATTACCGCCACCCAGATGATGGAGTCGATGATCACCAACCCGATGCCGACTCGCGCGGAAGTGATGGACGTGGCCAACGCCGTGCTGGATGGTACCGATGCGGTAATGCTCTCCGCGGAAACCGCTGCCGGTCAGTACCCGTCAGAAACCGTGGCCGCAATGGCGCGCGTGTGTCTGGGCGCCGAAAAAATCCCGAGCCTCAACGTCTCCAAACACCGTCTGGACGTCCAGTTCGACAACGTGGAAGAAGCAATTGCCATGTCGGCGATGTATGCCGCCAACCACCTGAAAGGCATCACGGCCATCATCACCATGACCGAATCGGGCCGCACCGCGCTGATGACCTCGCGCATCAGCTCCGGTCTGCCGATTTTCGCCCTTTCCCGCCACGAGCGCACCCTGAACCTGACCGCCCTCTACCGCGGGGTGACCCCGGTGTTCTTCGACAGCCAGAATGACGGGGTAGCCGCTGCGCACGATGCCGTCAATCTGCTGCGGGATAAAGGCTATCTCGTCTCCGGTGACCTCGTGGTCGTGACCCAGGGTGATGTGATGAGCACCATCGGCAGCACCAACACCACCCGTATCCTCACCGTCGAGTAAGCCTCGGTGTCGACCTGCCAGCGATGCGGCTGGCAGGTTTTTTTTGCCCAATATCTGGCAGACTACACCATCCAGCTCAACAACAGCGTCGCGGCGATCACCGTTGACGCCCCGCCGATCCGCGTCGCAATCTGGGCAAACGGCATCAACCCCATTCTGTTTGACGCCGAGAGGATGGCCACATCTCCGGTTCCTCCAAGGCCACTATGGCAGCTGGTCACGATAGCGGCTTCCACCGGATACATATTCAGGCGAGCAGCGATAAAGAAACCGCTCAGTGCCATGGCAATAACGATGGAGCCGCAAACCACGACGTAACCAACGGAGAACACCGAGACCACGCTCTCCAGCGGCACATACAGCATGCCCAGGCCGATCATCAGCGGCCACACCAGCGCGGCGGAGACAAACTTGTAGCAGCTATGCGCCCCCAGCTCCATCGCCGCCGGGATAACTTTGGTATATTTGCAGAAGACGGCCGCCAGAATCATCAGCACCGGCCCCGGAATATGCACCACCTTCTCCAGCAGACCACCGACGATGAAAAACGCGCAAATCATCAGCAACCCGGCACCCATGAGCTGAAAATCGGTGGGTTGGGTACTCTGATGTTGCGCAAAGACGCTATTATCGTCATGGCTACGGATCAGCATCCCATTGCCGGATAGCGCCGGACGACGTGCGCCCATGCGCGCCAGAAAACCAGCGCAGATAATGGCGAAAATATTCCCAACCACCGCGGCCGGCGCCAGCTGGGCAACATAGACATCAGGCGTTTGCCCGAGAATGGCCGAATAAGCCAGCGACAAAGGCAGGATCCCTTCGCCGATGCCGCCGCCGATAATTGGCACGATAATAAAAAAGAAGGTGTGGTAAATACTGTAGCCAAATAAGCTGCCCACCAGCAGGCCGGTTAATATTGCCGCCCCGGTCCCCACCACCAACGGGACAAACATACGCACCATTCCCTGGATCAGAATAGTGCGGTTCATTCCCAGAATACTCCCGACGACCAGACAGGCGATGACGAAATAGAGGAGATTGGCCTCTTTCATCAGCAAGTGCACAGTATCGAGCGTATGAGCTTCAAACACGCCAAAGTAGACCAACACTGAGGGCATCATCAGGCACAAGATAGCCGGCCCGCCAATGTCTTTTAATACTGGCACCATGCGGCCAATCTTAGCCAGCGCGAATCCCAGGGTCATAATGACCGCCAGTCCGCCAATCATATTTTTCGGCAGCAGACCCGCACTCGCGGAGAGCGCGACGATCGCAGCGATACCAATAAAGAGCGTTAACGGCACGGCACCAACGTCGATATTGGATAAAAATCGTGTCGATTGCCCGTTCGGTTGGGTTTTATCTATCGGGTGGTTGAGTGAATTATTTTCCATATTTTTACCTGAATGATAAGGAGGTAGCGTAGGGTAGTAACGCAATATTAAAATTTGCGTAGCAACATAAACGAAATAGCACTAAACACCGGCTCAACAAAATACACTCAAAACGGTAGCACAGGCGTTTAAAACAAAAAATGACAAACGGTTTTCCGCTGTCGGCTTTGTGACTAAACCATAAAGTTTATTTTAAGTAATTTAATTTATCGTCATAAAGCTAAAGTTAGCATCATCGATAATATTTGCATCTCATTCAAGCAACTCCATGATTTACCCCTGATTTACCCATTTGTAAGTAAAGTATCCGAGGCGAAATTATTTAAAGGCAGGCGACTGTGATGACTATCACCTTTTAAATATTACGGGATCGCTAGATTGGCGACACAACAACCCAATAAAATATGTCAGGACATCTTATGCCTTCACTACTCTTACAATCCCTTTTCCCATTGGTATTTATCATGCTGCTGGGATGGCTTAGCGGTAAACTAGGCTATACCCGGCGCGAGGATGCCTCCGTTCTTGCCACGGTGGTGATCCGCTTTGCGCTTCCGTTCCATCTTTTTATCGGCGCGTTAAATACCAATCCCGATAAAATTAAAAACTTCACCTTTATGGCGGTGTTAGTCATTGGCCTGATGGGATCCTATTTTCTCACGCTGCTGATCTCACGCTATGTTTTCCGTCATGATATTAAAACCAGCGCGATTCAGTCGCTGGTTTGCGCCTTCCCCGATATGGCCTACTTTGGTGCGCCCGTTCTGGCGGTACTGATAGGCCCGGAGGGTTTTCTCGGCGTGCTTATCGGAAACCTGGTGACCAGCGTATTGATGATCCCTCTGACTATCATCCTGATTCGCATGGGAGACAAGCACGGAAGCGCGGATGAACCCCAGCTTCATGCCGGGCAGCTGATCCTGCAAAACCTGCTGAAAGCCGTGAGAAACCCCATCGTCTGGATCCCGATTTCCGGCGTGTTGCTCAGCCTGGCAGGGGTCCAGTTGCCGCATATGCTCAGTATGCCTATTGAAATGGTGGGTAAAATCGCCGGCGGTCTGTCACTGTTCGCCCTGGGGCTGCTGTTTTACGGCGAACGCCCGACGGTCAATATTCAAACCTGTACCAATATCAGTATCAAAAATCTGATCCAACCGGCAATGATGGCCCTGGCCGGACTGGCCTTTGGACTCAGTCATACCTTAATGCAACAGGTTATTATCATCGGCGCGACGCCTTCCGCCATCGCCGCAGGGATGTTTGCTCTGCGCAGCGATACCTATATTGAGCCGGCCTCATCCTCTATTTTGCTGGGTACCGCCATCGGCGTCGTCACCGAAGGTATCATGATTTATCTCATTTCGTAATCACGGAAATAAAACACCAAGACATCAGGCAATGTTTTAATTTGATATTCAGGAGTCATCCAATGTTAGCCACAGAAACCTTATACACTCCCTATAACGGTGCCGTCCTGCTGGAAAATCCGTTATTAAATAAAGGCCTTGCATTTACCGAAAGTGAACGCACGGCATTTAATCTTCAGGGACTGTTACCCCATAATGTTGAAACCATTGAAGAACAAACCGAGCGCGCATGGGGCCAGTTTTGCCAGTTCAAAAAGAGTATTTCGCGCCATATCTATCTCAGGAATATTCAGGATACTAACGAGACATTATTCTATAACCTGCTGCGCAGCCATATGAAAGAAACGTTGCCGGTGATCTATACCCCGACGGTGGGAGAAGCGTGCGAACATTTTTCAGAAATATATCGCCGGGGACGCGGTTTATTTATTTCCTGGCCTAACCGTCACCAGATTGACGAAATGCTGCAGGGGTTTTCCCGCAATGATATCAAAGTCATTGTCGTGACCGATGGCGAGCGCATTCTGGGGCTGGGCGACCAGGGGATTGGTGGCATGGGGATCCCCATTGGCAAACTCTCGTTATATACCGCCTGCGGGGGTATTCACCCGGCATCCACGCTGCCCATTATGTTAGATGTTGGTACCAATAACCCGCAGCATCTGGAGGATCCACTGTATATGGGCTGGCGCCATCCGCGCATCAGCGACGAGCAGTACCTTGAGTTTATGGACATGTTTGTCCATGCCATTCAGCAACGTTGGCCGAATGTATTACTTCAGTTTGAAGACTTTGCCCAAAAGAATGCCACGCGACTGCTCAACCGCTATCGTCACCAGCTGTGCTGTTTTAACGATGATATCCAGGGTACCGCCGCCGTGACCTCAGGGACGCTGATCGCCGCCGCGGCCGCGGCCGGGACGCCGATCCGCGACCAGCGGGTAGTTTTCCTCGGTGGCGGTTCGGCCGGATGCGGCATTGCGGAAAAAATCATTGCGCTGATGGTGGATGATGGTCTCTCGGAGGAGGAAGCGCGCCGCCGCATCTTTATGGTTGACCGCTTTGGCCTGCTGACGGATGAGATGCCCAATCTGCTCGATTTTCAACGCAACCTCGTCACGCCGCGAGCCAGTATTGCCCACTGGGATACCGAGTCCGCCCAGCTGTCGCTGATGGATGTCGTACGCAACGTCCACCCTACCGTACTGATTGGCGTGTCAGGCCAGCCGGGGTTGTTTAGCGAGGAGATTGTGAAAGAGATGCATCGGCACTGCCCGCGTCCGATTATTATGCCGCTGTCTAACCCCACCTCCCGGGCCGAGGCCCAGCCGAAGGATTTGCTGGAGTGGACCCGGGGAAGCGCGCTGATCGCCACCGGTAGCCCGTTCGAACCCGTCTTCTACGACGGCAAAACCTACGATATCGCTCAGTGCAACAACGCCTATATTTTCCCCGGTCTGGGGCTGGGGATCCTCGCCAGTAAAGCGCAGCGCGTCACCGAAGCGATGCTGATCACCTGCAGTAAAACCCTCGCAGCCCACTCGCCTTTGGCGACCCGTGAAACCGGTGCTTTACTGCCGCCGGTTGAAGAGATTGAAATGATTTCCCGGGCTATTGCCGCAGAGGTCGCTCGCGCCGCGCAGCGGGACGGTGTCGCACCGCAGATTGATGAGGCACAGCTGGCGGCGAATATCGATAAAACCTTCTGGCGAGCGCGCTACACCGCCTATAAACGATCGTCATTCTGATCGTCATTCCTCAACTCATCTTGCGGGAAGTCGGCTGGCTTCCCGCCACACCGGGGAACCACGCATGTTCAATGTGCTGATCGTCGATGATGATCCCATGGTAGCCGAACTGAACCGGCTGTTTATCAGCCGGGTGGCTGATTTTCACTGCTGCGGGGTGGCGGCGACGATCGGCGGCGCCAAAGCGATGCTGAGCCATCTGGCGCAGGTCGATCTGCTGCTACTGGATGTCTATATGCAACAGGAGAATGGCCTTGACCTGCTGCCCTCGCTTCGCGCAGATGCGCGGAATATTGACGTCATCATGATGACATCTGCCGCCGATGCGCTCACGCTACAAACGGCGCTGCACTATGGGGTGGTGGATTACCTGATTAAACCGTTTCAGTTTCCGCGCTTTGAGGAAGCCCTGCAGACATGGCGCAACAAGCGTGAGGTGAAGCAGGCGAAATCCTGTTACGCCCAGGCGGATATCGACACCCTGCTGCGTCGCGGGATCCCGCAACAGGAAAGCGCCCGCCGCTTGCCGAAAGGGCTGACTCCACAAACCCTTCGCCTCGTGTGCCAGTGGATTGACGCCCATCAGGCGCGCGATTTTTCGACCAACGAGCTGGCGGCGGCGCTGCAGATATCCAGGGTGTCATGCCGCAAATACCTGATTTGGCTGGAGCAGATAAACGTGCTCTTCACGACCAATCACTACGGTATCACTGGCCGCCCGGAGTATCGCTACCGGCTTGTCGTCGAGAACGTGATGTTACTGACGCAATATAGCCAGTGAGCCGGGAACGCCCACTGGCTCTCTTTTAGACTACTTCTTTGGGAACAGCTCTTTGCGTTTATAAGGCTCGATTTCACCCGGTTTGCGCGTTTTCAGCAGCTTCAGGATCCAGGTGTACTGCTCGGTGTGCGGCTTAACAAACACTTCCACTTCTTCGTTCATCCGCCGGGCGATCGTCGTATCGTCAGCGTCCAGCAGATCGTCCATCGGCGGGCGGACCAGCACCGTCAGGCGATGCGTTTGGCCATCATAGACCGGGAACAGCGGTACGACGCGGGCGCGGCATACCTTCATTAAACGGCCAATCGCGGGCAGCGTCGCCTTGTAGGTAGCAAAGAAATCCACAAATTCACTGTGCTCAGCGCCGTGATCCTGGTCGGGCAGATAGTAGCCCCAGTAGCCCTGGCGCACCGACTGAATAAACGGTTTGATCCCATCGTTGCGCGCGTGCATACGCCCGCCAAAACGACGGCGCACGGTATTCCACACGTAATCAAAGACCGGGTTACCCTGGTTGTGGAACATCGCCGCCATCTTCTGCCCACCGGAGGCCATCAGCATCGCCGGGATATCCACGCCCCAGGCATGCGGAACGAGGAAAATCACTTTCTCGTTATTACGCTGCATCTCGTCGATGATCTCTTTCCCCTGCCAGTCGACGCGGGCAAGGATTTTCTGCGGATCGCGCAGGCCCAGCTCGGCCATCATCACCATCGCCTGCGGCGCCGAGGCATACATGGCGTCGATGATCGCTTCCCGTTCGTGCTCGCTTTTTTCCGGAAAACAGTACAGCAAATTAATCTGCGCCCGGCGCCGCGAGCTTTTCGCCAAACGCCCTACGAAGCGGCCGAGTTTGCCGAGGATCGGATCGCGAAAGGAAGGCGGCGTCAGCGCGATGCCAGCGAAGGCAAAGACGCCCAGCCACGCGCCCCAGTAGCGCGGCAGTAAAAAGGATTTCTCAAACTTAGGGATAAACTCAATATTATTTTTTTTCGTTTCCATGCCCAATCCGCAGGTCGACTGCTTAATCAAGATAATGGGATAGTGTAGCGAGACGTTGGGTAACCTACAAAAGAAAAAGCCGGCGCCCTGGGGCACCGGCTTTCCACTGACCGGTAGTTAGTCAAACCGCAGCTGCGGGACGACCTCTTTGACCTGCGCCAGGTAATCGGTACGGTCGGAACCGCTCAGCCCTTCGGTACGCGGCAGCTTAGCCGTCAGCGGGTTGACCGCCTGCTGGTTGATCCACACTTCGTAGTGCAGATGCGGTCCGGTAGAGCGGCCGGTATTCCCCGACAGCGCGATACGATCGCCGCGCTTCACTTTCTGCCCCGGTTTCACCAGCAGCTTACGCAAGTGCATATAGCGGGTGGTATAGGTGCGACCATGGCGGATAGCAACATAATACCCGGCAGCGCCGCTGCGCTTGGCCACCACCACTTCGCCATCGCCGACTGCCAGCACCGGCGTCCCCTGCGGCATCGCGAAATCGACGCCACGGTGCGGCGCGACGCGCCCGGTGACCGGGTTCAGACGACGCGGGTTAAAGTTAGAGGAGACGCGGAACTGACGCGCCGTTGGGAAGCGCATAAAGCCTTTCGCCAGCCCCGTCCCGTTACGATCGTAGAATTTGCCGTCTTCGGCACGGATAGCAAAGTAGTCTTTACCATCGGAGCGCAAACGCACGCCCAGCAGCTGACTTTGCTCGCGCTTACCGTCGAGCATTTCACGCGACATCAATACCGAGAACTCGTCGCCTTTTTTCAGCTTACGGAAATCCATCTGCCACTGCATGGCCTTGATCACCGCGCTGATTTCGGTACTGGTCAGCCCGGCGTCGCGTGCGCTGGAGACAAAGCTGGCGCCGACGGTGCCCTTCAGTACATTGTTGACCCAGTCGCCTTTCTGCAGCTCGCTGCTCATTTTAAAACCGTTGTCCACACGGGTATAAGTGCGGGTTTCGCGGCGGGACATCTCCCAGGTCAGACTCTGCAGATCGCCGTCCGCGGTCAGAGTCCAGGAGAGCTGCTGGCCAATCTTCAGATTACGCAGCTCTTTATCGGCGGAGGAAAGCTGGGCGATATCACCCATATCGATACCGTACTGGTTCAGGATGCTGCTGAGCGTATCGCCGGTCGACACCACATATTCGTGACCGCCGGCATCGGTATCGGCCTTCTCGTCGAGCTCATCCTGAGGAATGGCTTCTTCTTCCTGCGGGGCCTGGTCGATCGGCTCGGAGGCTTCCGGCAGCAGGGAACGGATCTCGCTTTTTTCCAGTTCAATGGTTCTGACGATGGGGGCGGATTCCGGGTGGTAAATGTAGGGTCGCCAGACGGCGACCGCTAAGGTAAGAACGCTAAGCGACCCCAACATGACGCGATGAGGTCGTGGCAGATTGTTGAATGCCTGAGTGACAGCGCGGGCTATCTGTTGCACGTATTCACTTCCTCGTTAATCTCCTTTCAGGCAGCTCGAATACTGATTCGCCAGCTGGGTCAGGAATTGTGGGTAACTCGCTTTACCCAACGTAATTCCAGTACCCAGCGGATCCAGGGTTCCCATGCGCACAGAAGTGCCCCGGGCAACAGCTTCGATAACCGCTGGCCTGAACTGTGGCTCAGCAAAAACGCACGTGGCCTTCTGCTCAACCAGTTGTGTTCTGATTTCGTGTAAACGCTGCGCACCAGGCTGTATTTCAGGGTTGACGGTAAAGTGCCCCAGTGAGGTCAAACCGTAGTGTTTTTCAAAGTAACCGTAGGCGTCATGAAAAACGAAATAGCCCTTCCCTTTCAGCGGTGCCAGCTCATTGCTAACCTGCTTGTCAGTTGCCGCCAGCGCGGCCTCGAACTGCTGCAGGTTGCTGTCGAGTTTGGCTCGACTCTGCGGCATAAGTTCCAATAATTTATCGTGGATTGCAACCGCCGAAAGCCGCGCTATCTCTGGGGATAACCACAGATGCATATTGTAAATACCGTGATGGTGATCGCCGTCACTTTTTTCTGCTGCGCCGTGGTCATGACCATGATGATCGTCATCGTCGTCAGCGCCGGTCATCAGCAGCGGCTTCACCCCATCCAGCTCCGCGATGGTCACCTTTTTATTCGCCGCAATGCTTTGCGTCGACTTATCCATAAAGGCTTCCATTTCCGGACCAATCCATACCACTAAGTCTGCGTTCTGTAAGCGTTTTACATCAGAAGGCCGCAGTGAATAGTCATGCTCTGAGGCGCCGTCGGGCAATAGCACCTGAGTATCTGTCACCCCATCGGCGATAGCAGCTGCGATAAAGCCCAGCGGTTTCATGGAAGTCACTACCGCGGCGCTGGCCAGCGGAACCTGCGCGAACAAAAAAACAGCGCCAAGTCCAGCGCAAAGAAGCGTATTTTTATGTAACATAATGCGTCTAGTCATCGAAACGAGTGAATGTGATGTGATATTATAACATTCACTAGCTTGTGCAACCCTAAATTACTATGACAAACCTTGTTACGCTGGAAAATGTGTCGGTGGCCTTTGGCCAACGCCGCGTGCTGTCTGACATCTCGCTGGCACTCACGCCAGGCAAAATATTAACGCTACTGGGCCCGAACGGCGCCGGTAAATCTACCCTTGTGCGGGTGGTTCTGGGGCTGGTAGCACCGACAGAAGGTGTCATCAAGCGGGAAGAACGCCTGCGGATCGGCTACGTGCCGCAGAAGCTGCATCTTGACGCCACGCTGCCACTGACCGTCAGCCGCTTCCTGCGTTTGCGCCCGGGTACCCGCAAAGACGACATCCTGCCGGCACTGAAACGTGTGCAGGCCGGGCATCTGATCGACGCGCCGATGCAAAAACTCTCCGGCGGCGAAACCCAGCGCGTACTGCTGGCCCGCGCCCTGCTCAACCGCCCACAGCTGCTGGTGCTGGATGAACCAACCCAGGGGGTTGACGTCAATGGCCAGGTGGCGCTTTACGATCTTATCGACCAGTTGCGCCATGAACTGGACTGCGCAGTGCTGATGGTATCGCACGACCTGCATCTGGTGATGGCCAAAACCGACGAAGTCCTGTGCCTGAACCAGCATATCTGCTGCTCCGGCGCGCCGGAGGTGGTCTCCATGCATCCGGAGTTTATCTCCATGTTCGGCCCGCGCGGCGCGGAACAGCTGGGGATTTACCGCCACCACCATAATCATCGCCACGACCTTCAGGGGCGAATTGTACTGCGTCGGGGAAACAGCCGCTAATGATTGAACTTCTGTTACCTGGCTGGCTTGCCGGGATAATGCTGGCCTGCGCCGCCGGTCCGCTGGGTTCCTTTGTGGTTTGGCGCCGCATGTCCTATTTTGGCGATACGCTGGCGCATGCGTCGCTGCTCGGCGTCGCTTTCGGCTTACTGCTTAACGTCAATCCGTTTTATGCGGTGATCGCAGTGACCCTGCTGCTGGCCGGCGGGCTGGTGTGGCTGGAGAAACGCCCCCATCTGGCGATCGATACCCTGCTGGGCATCATGGCGCACAGCGCACTGTCGCTGGGGCTGGTGGTGGTCAGTCTGATGTCTAACGTCCGCGTAGATCTGATGGCATACCTGTTCGGCGATCTGCTGGCAGTGACGCCGCAGGATTTGATTGCCATCGCCATTGGCGTAGTGATTGTGATTGGTATCCTGCTCTGGCAGTGGCGACCTCTGCTGGCGATGACCATCAGTCCGGATCTGGCGTTTGTCGATGGCGTGAAGCTGCAGCGCGTGAAGTTGCTGTTGATGCTGGTCACCGCCCTGACTATCGGCGTGGCGATGAAGTTCGTCGGCGCGCTGATCATCACTTCCCTGCTGATTATCCCGGCAGCCACCGCCCGCCGTTTTGCCCGTACACCGGAGCAGATGGCCGCCGTGGCAGTAGGCGTGGGCATGCTGGCGGTCACCGGGGGGCTAACCCTATCGGCCTTCTACGATACCCCCGCAGGGCCATCGGTGGTGCTGTGCGCCGCCGCGCTGTTTATCCTCAGCATGACGAAAAAAGCCGCCAGCTGAAAATGAAAAAGCCCGGTCATGCTGTTGACCGGGCCTCCACACGCACTGCTCTGCCGCAACGCACTATGGCATTTCCGGCGGCGTAATGCCGAAATGATTCCAGGCCCGCACCGTCGCCATTCTTCCCCGTGGCGTACGCTGCAGAAAACCCTGCTGAATTAAATAAGGCTCCAGCACATCTTCAATGGTTTCCCGCTCTTCGCCAATCGCGGCGGCAAGGTTATCCAGCCCCACCGGCCCACCAAAGAATTTATCTATCACCGCCAGCAGCAGTTTGCGGTCCATATAGTCGAACCCTTCCGCATCGACATTCAGCATATCCAGCGCCTGGGCGGCAATGTCGGCAGAGATGGTGCCGTCATGGCGCACTTCCGCGAAGTCGCGCACCCGACGTAGCAGACGGTTGGCAATACGCGGCGTGCCGCGTGAACGACGGGCCACTTCCAGCGCGCCTTCGTCGCTCATCTCCAGTCCCATATGGCGGGCGCTGCGGCTGACAATATGCTGTAGATCGGGTATCTGATAGAACTCCAGACGCTGCACGATGCCAAAGCGGTCGCGCAGCGGCGAGGTCAATGAACCGGCCCGGGTGGTGGCGCCGATCAGGGTAAACGGCGGCAGATCGATTTTGATGGAGCGCGCCGCCGGACCTTCGCCAATCATAATATCCAGCTGATAGTCTTCCATCGCCGGGTAGAGCACCTCTTCCACCACCGGCGAGAGGCGATGGATCTCATCGATAAACAGCACGTCGTGCGGTTCGAGGTTGGTGAGCATCGCGGCGAGATCGCCTGCTTTCTCTAGCACCGGGCCGGAGGTGGTGCGCAGATTCACCCCCATCTCATTGGCGACAATGTTCGCCAGGGTGGTTTTCCCCAACCCAGGCGGGCCAAAAATCAGCAGGTGATCGAGGGCGTCGCCGCGCAGTTTCGCCGCCTGGATAAAGATCTCCATCTGCGAGCGCACCTGCGGCTGGCCGACATACTCTGCCAGCAATTTTGGGCGGATGGCGCGGTCAACGGCCTCTTCTGCGCCGCTGCTGTCTGCCGATACCAGCCGGTCTGCTTCAATCATCCCTTACCTCACAACGCGGCGCGCAGCGCTTCGCGGATTAGCGTTTCACTGTTGGCGTCCGGACGCGCGATCTTGCTTACCATCCGGCTGGCCTCCTGCGGTTTATAGCCCAGCGCGACCAGCGCAGCAACCGCTTCCTGTTCGGCATCATCTGCCGTCGGGCCTGCCGGTGAAGTCAGCACCAGATCGGCCGCCGGAGTGAACAGGTCGCCGTGCAGCCCTTTGAAGCGGTCTTTCATCTCGACGATCAGGCGTTCTGCGGTTTTTTTGCCAATCCCCGGCAGCTTCACCAGCGAGGCGACTTCTTCCCGCTCAACGGCGTTGACGAACTGCTGCGCCGACATGCCGGAGAGGATCGCCAGCGCCAGCTTTGGCCCCACGCCGTTGGTTTTAATCAGCTCTTTAAACAGCGTACGTTCCTGTTTGTTGTTAAAACCATACAGCAGCTGGGCATCTTCACGCACCACAAAGTGGGTAAAGACTATCGCCTCCTGACCGGCCTCCGGCAGCTCATAGAAGCAGGTCATTGGCATATGCACTTCATAGCCGACGCCCGCCGTTTCCAGCAACACCAGCGGGGGTTGTTTTTCGAGAATGATGCCTCTGAGTCTGCCTATCACATGGGGCTCCTGCGTTATGGTCTAAGTATCTGGCGGTATCATAAAAAAAGGCTGGATAGATATCCAGCCTGATTTGCGATTATCGTAAGCGCCCTCGCGCCAGATTGAGCCGGGTCTCACTGATCTGAGCGGCATTCTGGCTAACATGGCAGTGGGTGATGGCAATCGCCAGCGCATCCGCCGCATCCGCCTGCGGATTGGCAGGCAGCTTGAGCAAGGTACGCACCATGTGCTGGACCTGGCTCTTTTCGGCACTGCCGATCCCGACAACGGTCTGCTTGACCTGGCGGGCGGCGTATTCAAACACCGGCAGCGACTGATTGGTCGCTGCAACAATCGCCACTCCCCGCGCCTGGCCGAGCTTTAACGCCGAATCGGCGTTCTTCGCCATAAAGACCTGCTCAATGGCGAAATAGTCGGGCTGGAACTGGGTGATGATCTCCGTCACCCCAGCGTAAATCAGCTTCAGCCGCGACGGCAGATCGTCCACTTTGGTGCGGATGCATCCGCTGCCAAGGTAGCTCAACTGCCGCCCAACCTGGCGGATCACGCCATAACCGGTGACGCGCGACCCCGGGTCAATGCCGAGAATAATAGCCATCACGCGCCTCCGGTTAACCGTGGATGCGACTGCATCACAGGGTGGCTGCGACCTCGTCGGAGATCTCGCCGTTATGGTACACTTCCTGCACGTCGTCGCAGTCTTCGAGCATATCGATCAGACGCAGCAGCTTCGGCGCCGTCTCGGCATCCATATCCGCTTTGGTGGACGGGATCATCGAGACTTCGGCAGCGTCGGCTTTCAGGCCAGCGGCTTCCAGCGCGTCGCGCACGGCGCCCATCTCTTCCCACGCGGTGTAGACGTCGATGGCGCCGTCGTCATAGGTCACCACGTCTTCTGCGCCGGCTTCCAGCGCCGCTTCCATAATGGTGTCTTCATCGCCTTTCTCGAAGGAGATGACGCCTTTCTTGCTGAACAGGTAGGACACGGAGCCGTCGGTACCGAGGTTACCACCGGTTTTGGTGAAAGCGTGACGCACTTCCGCAACGGTACGGTTACGGTTGTCGGACAGACATTCCACCATTACCGCGGTACCGCCAGGGCCATAGCCTTCGTAAATGATGGTTTCCATGTTCGCGTCTTCATCACCGCCGACGCCGCGCGCGATGGCGCGGTTCAGGGTGTCGCGCGTCATGTTGTTAGACAACGCTTTATCAACGGCTGCACGCAGACGCGGGTTGGAAGCCGCGTCGCCGCCGCCCAGACGCGCCGCAGTCACCAGCTCGCGAATGATTTTCGTAAAGATTTTACCGCGTTTAGCATCCTGTGCCGCTTTGCGGTGTTTGGTGTTGGCCCATTTACTATGACCTGCCATAAAAAACTCTCCAAAAAGCGCGCCCTTTCAGGCGGCGTTAATTACAAATTCTTCAATCGCCTGCCGGTTGCTCCACGACTTGGTCAGCGCAGCGGCTTCCGTCGCGCTGACCCAGCGGTAGGCCAGATGTTCGGTGAAGGTAATCTCCCGCTCATGAGGCAGCGCAAGACAGAACCAGAATTCTGTATTGCGCTCTACACCCGGCGCATAGCGATGACGCAAATGAGAAAATATCTCGAACTCCACCGTGCGCTGACAGTCAATTAAGGTCAGTTGCTCGCAGGCAACATCAATGGCGACCTCTTCCTTTACTTCACGCGCGGCGGCCTGCAGCGCGGTCTCTCCTGCTTCCAGGCTGCCGGTCACCGACTGCCAGAACGCGGGATCGTCGCGCCGCTGTAACATCAGCACCCGTTTCGTATCTTCGGCGTAAATCACCACCAGCACCGAAACGGGCAGCTTAAATGACATATTACTTGTTCTCCAGAGACGCTTTTGTCTCTTTCTCCACAACCTGAATACCCAGTTCACCAAGCGAGGCAGGATTCGCGAAGCTTGGCGCTTCGGTCATCAGACAGGCCGCCGCGGTGGTTTTCGGGAAGGCGATAACGTCGCGGATGTTATCGGTACCGGTCAGCAGCATGGTCAGGCGGTCAAGACCGAACGCCAGGCCCGCATGCGGCGGCGTACCGTATTTCAGCGCATCCAGAAGGAAGCCGAATTTTTCACGCTGCTCTTGCTCGTTAATGCCCAGGATGCCAAATACAGTTTGCTGCATGTCGCCGCGGTGGATACGCACAGAACCGCCGCCGACTTCATACCCATTAATGACCATATCGTAGGCGTTGGCTACAGCCTCTTCCGGCGCGGCTTTCAGCTCGTCCGCCGTCATATCTTTTGGCGAGGTGAACGGATGGTGCATCGCCGTCAGGCCGCCTTCGCCGTCGTCTTCGAACATCGGGAAGTCGATCACCCACAGCGGCGCCCATTTGCTTTCGTCAGTCAGGCTCAGGTCTTTACCGAGCTTCAGACGCAGCGCGCCCAGCGCGTCAGCCACCACTTTCTTGTTGTCGGCGCCGAAGAAGATCATATCGCCGTCCTGCGCGCCGGTGCGCTCGAGGATGGCTTCCACGATCTCAGCGGTCAGGAACTTCGCCACCGGGCTGTTGATCCCGTCCATGCCTTTCGCACGCTCGGTCACTTTAATATAGGCCAGCCCCTTCGCGCCGTAGATCTTCACAAAGTTGCCGTATTCGTCAATCAGCTTGCGGGTCAGAGAGGCACCGCCCGGGACGCGCAGCGCCGCCACACGTCCTTTCGGATCGTTGGCCGGGCCGGCAAAGACCGCGAACTCCACGGACTTCAGCAGGTCGGCGACGTCCACCAGCTCCATCGGGTTACGCAGATCTGGTTTATCGGAGCCGTAACGACGTTCGGCTTCGGCGAAGGTCATGATCGGGAAATCGCCCAGGTCGACGCCTTTAATTTCCAGCCACAGCTGACGCACCATCGCTTCCATGATCTCACGCACCTGCGGCGCGGTCATAAAGGAGGTTTCCACGTCGATCTGGGTAAATTCAGGCTGACGGTCGGCACGCAGGTCTTCATCGCGGAAGCATTTAACGATCTGATAATAGCGATCGAACCCGGACATCATCAGCAGCTGTTTGAACAGCTGCGGGGACTGCGGCAGCGCGTAGAATTTGCCTTTATGCACGCGGGAAGGCACGAGGTAATCGCGAGCGCCTTCCGGGGTGGCTTTAGTCAACATCGGGGTTTCGATGTCGAGGAAGCCATGGTCATCCATAAAGCGACGCACAAAGCTGGTGATTTTCGCGCGGGTTTTCAGACGCTGCGCCATTTCCGGACGACGCAGGTCGAGGTAGCGGTATTTCAGACGCGCTTCTTCGGTGTTGACGTGATTGGAGTCCAGCGGCAACGATTCTGAGCGGTTAATGATCGTCAGATCGGAGGCCAGCACTTCGATGGCGCCGGTGGCCATGTCCGCGTTGATGTTTTTCTCTTCACGCGCGCGGACGGTGCCAGTGACCTGAATGCAGAACTCATTACGCAGTTCAGAGGCTAATTTCAACGCATCCGCACGATCCGGGTCGAAAAACACCTGAACGATGCCTTCGCGGTCGCGCATGTCGATAAAAATGAGGCTACCGAGATCGCGACGGCGGTTGACCCAACCACACAGAGTCACCTGCTGCCCAACGTGGGACTGTCGAAGCTGTCCGCAATATTCTGTACGCATGAGATATCCCTTAACTTAGCCGTCGGCGGATTGTCGTCTGCCCTGCAGGCGACGAGGTCGCAGCTTTAGCTGATGTCACAACTGAATGAAAAAAGGCGGCTATTATACTGGAAATTCTGTCGTTCGATAAGTCCGACGCACGATGTACGCTGCTTTGCTGCGCGCTTAACGTCTACACTCACATAAATTAACAATATTTGTTACCCTTTTGCAGAAGCCGCGCAGGTATTGTAGCCGCCTGACAACAGAACAAGATACGGGGATACCATGTTAGAACTCAATGCAAAAAAAACGGCGCTGGTGGTGATCGATCTGCAGGAAGGCATTCTGCCTTTCGCCGGCGGACCACATCGGGCTGACGAGGTGGTGGCGCGTGCCGCTCGCCTGGCAGACCAGTGTCGACAACAGGGTTCACCGGTCATCATGGTCCGCGTCGGCTGGTCGGCCGATTTCGCTGAAGCGCTGAAACAGCCTGTCGACGCTCAGGCCGGGGCGCATACGCTGCCTGAAAACTGGTGGACCTACCCGGCCACGCTCGGTAAGCAGGAGAGCGATATCGAAGTGACCAAACGCCAGTGGGGCGCGTTCTATGGCACCGACCTTGAGCTTCAGCTGCGCCGCCGCGGTATCGACACCATTATTCTCTGCGGCATCTCCACCAATATCGGCGTCGAATCCACCGCCCGCAACGCCTGGGAGCTGGGTTTTAACCTGGTCATCGCTGAAGATGCCTGCAGCGCCGCCTCCGCCGAGCAGCATCAGGGCAGCATGACGCATATTTTCCCGCGCATCGGTCGGGTGCGCAGCACCGAGGAGATCCTCGCCGCGCTATGATTTATATTGGGCTTCCCCAGTGGTCGCACCCGAAATGGGTGCGCCTTGGCATCACCAGCCTTGAAGAGTACGCCCGCCACTTTAACTGCGTGGAGGGCAACACTACCCTGTATGCGCTGCCGAAGCCGGAGATAGTCACCCGCTGGTATGAACAGACCCACGATGACTTCCGCTTCTGCTTCAAATTCCCGGCCACCATCTCGCACCAGGCCGCCCTGCGTCATTGCGACGAGTTAAGCAGTGAATTTTTTGCCCGCCTGGCGCCGCTGGCCTCGCGCATCGGCCAGTACTGGCTGCAGCTGCCGGCGACCTTCGGTCCTCGCGATCTCCCCGCGTTATGGCAATTTCTCGACGGGCTGCCGACGGATTTCACCTACGGCGTCGAGGTTCGTCACCCCGAATTCTTCGCCAAAGGCGAAGCGGAACAGCAGCTCAATCGAGGGCTGCACGAGCGCAACGTTAACCGCGTGATCCTCGACAGCCGCCCGGTCCACAGCGCCGCAGCCACCAGCCCGGCGATGATCGACGCGCAGAAAAAGAAACCCAAAGTGCCGGTACATGCGGTGATGACCGCCCGGCAGCCGATGGTACGCTTTATCGGCGGTGACGACATGGCCCACAACCGGGAACTGTTTCGCGTCTGGCTGCAGACCCTGCCGAAGTGGCATCAGTCTGGCACCCCGTGGCTGTTCCTGCATACCCCTGACATTGCTTACGCGCCGACGCTGGTCGATACGCTGTGGAGCGATCTGCGCACCGCCCTGCCGGCGGCAGGAAATGCGCCGTCGATTCCGCAGCAATCCTCCCTTTTCTGATATCCTGCTATCATAATCGGAGCCATCTGCCAGAGTTAAAGGGAGTTTTCGTATGGTCAGCGCGCTGTATGCCGTTTTAGGTGCGTTATTGTTAGTGAAGTTTTCTTTCGACGTGGTGCGTTTACGCACCCAGTACCATGTGGGCTACGGTGACGGCGGCTTTAGCGAGCTGCAGGTTGCCATCCGCGTTCACGGTAATGCCGTCGAATATGTGCCGATTGGCCTCATTTTGCTGCTATTTATGGAGATGAATGGCGCCCAGACCTGGATGGTGCACGTTTGCGGCATTTTATTGATTGTCGGGCGACTGATGCACTCCTGGGGTTTTCATCACCGCGTCTACCACTGGCGCCGCTCCGGCATGAGCGCGACCTGGTGCGCGTTGTTGCTGATGGTGCTGGCCAATCTCTGGTATATGCCCTGGGAGTTGGTTTTCTCCCTCCGTTAGCGCACAATACGCCGTTTTCGTTTTTTCGGGTTTAACGTTATGTCTCACCGCGATACGCTTTTTTCCGCGCCGATTGCCAGCCTCGGCGACTGGACCTTTGATGAACGGGTTGCTGAAGTCTTCCCCGATATGATCCAGCGTTCTGTGCCCGGCTATTCCAATATCATCTCGATGATCGGCATGCTGGCCGAGCGCTTCGTTCAGCCCAACACCCAGGTTTACGATCTTGGCTGTTCGCTGGGCGCCGCCACCCTTTCCGTGCGCCGCAGTATTAGCCATCCGGGATGTCGCATTATCGCCATCGATAACTCCCCGGCGATGGTGGAACGCTGCCGCCGTCATATTGACGCCTATAAAGCCCCGACGCCGGTCGAGGTGATTGAAGGGGATATCCGTGCGGTGGCCATTGAAAACGCCTCGCTGGTTATCCTGAACTTTACCATTCAGTTCCTCGAGCCAGGCGATCGCCAGGCGATCCTGAATAAAGTCTATCAGGGGCTCAACCCCGGCGGCGCGCTGGTGCTCTCGGAGAAATTCAGCTTCGAAGACTCCCACGTTGGCGAACTGTTGTTCAATATGCATCATGACTTTAAACGCGCTAACGGCTACAGCGAGCTGGAGATCAGCCAGAAACGCAGCATGCTGGAAAACGTGATGCTGACGGACTCCGTGGAAACCCATAAAGCCCGCCTGCGTCAGGCTGGGTTTGAACATGCCGAACTATGGTTCCAGTGCTTTAACTTTGGCTCGCTGGTGGCAGTAAAATCCGGGGAGCAGGCATGATCGACTTCAGTAATTTCTATCAGCTGATCGCCAAAAGCCCGCTGTCTCACTGGCTGGAAACCTTGCCAGCTCAGGTAGCCGCCTGGCAGCGCGAAGCCCTGCACGGCAAGTTTCGCGAATGGGAGCGTGCCGTTGAGTTTCTCCCTGAATTAACGCCCTGGCGTCTGGACCTCCTGCACAGCGTCACCGCCGAGAGCGAAACGCCGCTTAGCGAAGGCCATCAGCTGCGGGTAGAAAATCTGCTAAAAAACCTGATGCCATGGCGCAAAGGGCCTTATTCGCTGTACGGCATTAACATTGATACCGAATGGCGCTCTGACTGGAAGTGGGAGCGTGTCCTGCCGCACCTGTCCGATCTCACCGGGCGGACTATCCTCGATGTGGGCTGCGGCAGCGGCTATCACATGTGGCGAATGATCGGCGCCGGCGCACATCTGGCGGTCGGCATCGATCCCACCCAGCTGTTCCTGTGCCAGTTTGAAGCGGTCCGTAAGCTGCTCGGTAACGATCAGCGGGCGCATCTGCTGCCGCTGGGTATCGAACAGCTGCCGGCGCTGGAAGCTTTTGACACCGTGTTCTCGATGGGCGTGCTTTACCATCGCCGCTCGCCGCTGGACCACCTGTGGCAGTTGAAAGATCAGCTAGCGCCGGGAGGCGAGCTGGTGCTGGAGACGCTGGTGGTCGAAGGGGATGAAAATACGGTGCTGGTTCCGGGCGAACGCTATGCGCAGATGCGCAACGTCTATTTTATCCCCTCGGCGGCGGCCCTGAAAATGTGGCTGGAGAAGTGCGGGTTTATCGATGTGCGCATCGTCGATGCCTGCGTCACCTCGACTGAGGAGCAGCGGCGCACCGAATGGATGACCAGTGAATCACTGGCCGATTTCCTCGACCCGCAGGATCAGCGCAAAACCGTGGAAGGCTATCCGGCTCCGCTGCGCGCGGTGATTATCGCCACCAAACCGGAAACGCAGCAGTCGCTGGCGAAAAAAGCGAGATAAAAAAAGGCCCCTGTTTAATGGGCAGGGGCCTGGTACGGGCAATCATCATATTGGGCGACATGATGTGCAGCAAAAAACCGTTTAACTTCTCCAGGCGGAGATAATCCTTTTCATCTCCGCCACCGCTTCGCCATTAACGGCGTAGCGCCTGTATTCGTCCGCATCAGGATCGGCTGACATCGAAACGCCTGGATGACGAAAGCGCATTTCCGATGGCAACCACTGGCCTGCAGAGCTATGAACCTCTTTCACCCCCGCCTGCAGAAACAGCGGCAGGTTCGCGGCGCGGACTCCCGCACCGGCCATAATGATTGGAGTATCCCCTGCGGCAATAAGTTCCGTAATTAATGAAATACCTTTCTCCGCTGAGGGTTGCTGACCGGAAGTCAGGATACGTTTAATCCCCAGCTCACCCAGTGTATTCCAGGCCTGACGCGGGTCGGCACACAGATCGAACGCGCGATGAAAGGTCACCGCCAGCGGCCCGGCCGCGGCCATTATTTTTTTCATCCGCGGAATATCCACATGGCCATCAGCATCCAGCACACCGGTCACCAGACCAGGGAACCCCAGCTCACGTACCATCTGAACATCGGCAAGCATCGAGGCGAACTCCGCCTCGGTGTAGCAGAAATCGCCACCGCGGGGGCGAATAATCGGATGCACCGGAATGGTCATCGCCTCGTGGACCGAGACCAGCACCCCATAAGAGGGCGTTAATCCCCCTTCCTGCGGCGCGGCGCAGAGCTCGATGCGATCGGCACCGCAGCGCTCAGCCTCCCGGGCGCACGCCGCGCTATAGCAACAGACTTCCAGTACCGCCATTTCCCTCTCCCTGATCCAGACCATCCTTCGAGCATGTCACGATTTCGCGCCACAGACGCCGCGCCGCTTCACACTGTTATGTATCAGCTTGCTCGCTGGCGACGATTTGTTCAATAGACCACGGATGAAATTTCACCGTCACGCTACCGTCGGTCACCGCCAGAGTGGGGTTCGGCAGACGCTCATGCTGCCCTTTCGGCGAACTGGTTTTGACGACGATCCCCGGCTGGCTGAGTCCGTCATCGGCCAGCAGCGCCAGAGCACGGGCATTTAAGGTTGCCGGATCGCCAGGCAGGACAATTTCAATATGCTCCCAGCCTTCATGGGGATAACGCTTTTCACCCGGCCACGGCAGCTCAATGATATGGAAGCGCCAGTGCGCCACACAGACCGGCTCCGCCAGTTTGAACAGGCAAATGGGCCGGCCGTTGATCATATTCTCCGACAGCAGGGTTCCGCACTGTTCCAGACCGCGGCGCCAGCGTTCCGCCGTGGTATTCTGATGACAGCGCAGGGAGATATGGTCGGCATCAAGTCCGGCTATCTCCAGCCCCAGTCGCGCAGTGAAGCGCTGAAGCGCATCGGAAAATCGCGGGAGATCAGCCGTAATATCGGCCAGTTGTTCAATTTGCTGCCAGTTTGCCATGGGTTTACTCGTCAATGATGCTCGTCAGTAATGAAAAGGTAATTTACCGTGTTTCGGCCTGCGGACCAACCGCCGCCCTGCTGACGGGCAACCGAACGGCGATGGATTGCGCACGCCGCCGCGCCGCGCGCAATGCTGACGGACGGGGACAAATGCAGTATACTCCCGCCCTAATTTGTCCACATTATGGCGCCGCCTCCCTCGGGGGCAGGCGCATTACACGTAAGGTATTCCGGTGAATATTCAGGCTCTTCTCTCAGAAAAAGTCAGCCAGGCCCTGATCGCGGCAGGCGCGCCTGCCGATTGCGAACCTCAGGTCCGCCAGTCAGCAAAAGTTCAGTTCGGTGACTATCAGGCCAACGGCGTGATGGCTGTCGCCAAAAAACTGGGCATGGCGCCGCGACAACTTGCAGAGCAGGTACTGTCTCATCTTGACCTCAACGGCATTGCCAGCAAGGTTGAAATCGCCGGGCCGGGCTTTATCAATATTTTCCTCGATCCCGCGTTTCTGGCGGACAACGTCAACCGCGCGCTGCAGTCTGAGCGCTTGGGCGTCACGAAACCGCAGGCGCAGACCATCGTCGTCGACTACTCGGCCCCCAACGTGGCGAAAGAGATGCACGTCGGCCATCTGCGTTCGACCATCATTGGTGATGCTTCAGTCCGTACCCTGGAGTTCCTGGGTCATAAGGTGATCCGCGCCAACCACGTCGGCGACTGGGGCACCCAGTTTGGCATGCTGATCGCGTATCTGGAAAAACAGCAGCAGGAAAACGCCGGTGAAATGGCCCTGGCCGACCTCGAAGGTTTCTATCGCGAAGCGAAAAAGCACTACGATGAAGACGAAGCCTTTGCCGAGCGCGCGCGTAGCTACGTGGTTAAACTGCAGGGCGGCGATCAGTACTTCCTGCAGATGTGGCGTAAGCTGGTCGACATCACCATGTCGCAAAACCAAATCACCTACGATCGCCTGAATGTGACGCTGACCCGCGATGACGTAATGGGTGAGAGCCTGTATAACCCGATGCTGCCGGGGATCGTCGCCGATCTGAAAGCCAAAGGGCTGGCCGTCGAGAGCGAAGGCGCCACCGTGGTGTTCCTTGATGAGTACAAAAACAAGGAAGGCGAACCGATGGGCGTCATCATCCAGAAAAAGGATGGCGGCTACCTCTATACCACCACCGATATCGCCTGCGCGAAGTATCGCTATGAAACGCTGCACGCCGACCGCGTGCTCTATTACATCGACTCCCGTCAGCACCAGCACCTGATGCAGGCGTGGACCATCGTGCGTAAAGCAGGCTACGTGCCGGACGCCGTGCCGCTGGAGCACCATATGTTCGGTATGATGCTGGGTAAAGACGGCAAGCCGTTTAAAACCCGCGCCGGCGGCACCGTGAAGCTGGCCGATCTGCTGGACGAAGCGCTGGAGCGCGCCCGTCGCCTGGTCGCGGAGAAGAACCCGGACATGTCGGCTGACGAGCTGGAAAATCTGGCGAAAGTGGTCGGTATCGGCGCGGTGAAATATGCCGATCTGTCGAAAAACCGCACCACCGATTACGTTTTTGACTGGGATAATATGCTGGCGTTCGAAGGCAACACCGCGCCGTATATGCAGTATGCCTATACCCGCGTGCTCTCCGTCTTCCGTAAAGCCGGCATCGACGAAAACGCGATGAACGATGCGCCGGTGGTCATCGCCGAAGATCGCGAAGCCCAGTTGGCCGCGCGCCTGCTGCAGTTTGAAGAGACCCTCTCCGTGGTCGCTCGCGAAGGGACGCCGCACGTGATGTGCGCCTACCTGTACGATCTGGCGGGGCTGTTCTCCGGCTTCTACGAGCACTGCCCGATCCTCAGCGCGGAAAGCGAGGAGATCCGCAACAGCCGCCTGAAGCTGGCGCTGCTGACAGCGAAAACCCTCAAGCTGGGTCTCGATACTCTGGGTATCGAAACCGTAGAGCGTATGTAACCAGTAACCCGGCGAAAGCCGGGTTAGTTTTATTCGGCTCCCCGCCAGCGGGGCGCTCTGCTCAGAAATATTTACGCAGATACTCGGTCAGACAAAGGATCGCCATCGCCTGGCCATAGGGCATCGAGGTCAGCGGGATCTGGCGATAAAAATCAAGGTCTGACCCCATTCCGGTGCCAAACGAGGTCTGCAGCAACTCCCCCTGCGGCGAAATATTCTGCACAATCCCGCGAATCGCTTTTTCAGCCACCCCGGCATAGTGCTGCCCGACGTAACGCTTGCGCACCGCTTTGAGAATGCCGTAGGCAAAGCCGGCGGTCGCGGAGGCCTCAAGATAAGAGTGCGGATCGTCCAGCAGGGTATGCCACAGGCCGCTGTCGTCCTGGCATTTTGCTAAGGCGGCAATCTGTGCGTCGAGTACCGTCATCAGATAACGCCGTACCGCGTTCCCCTCGGGGAGATCCACCAGCTCCAGAAAATCCGGGATCACCATGGTGAGCCAGCTGTTGCCCCGCGCCCAGCGCGCTCGGGCAAAGTTGTGCCGCCCCTCATAGCTCCAGCCGTGAAACCACAGCCCGGTCTCCCGGTCCATCAGGTTCTGCACATGGAGCAGGAACTGATAGGTCGCCTCCTCCACATACTGCGGGCGATTAAGCAGCTTGCCAATTTTGGCTAACGGCAACACGGTCATCATCAGCGTGTCATCCCACATTTGCTGATGGTTCTCCTCCGCCAGGGTCATGTGCTGCATGCCGCCCTGCTCCGTTCGCGGCATCTCATGCATCGCCCACTCCGCCCAGCTCTCGAGCCACGGCAGATATGCCATACGGCCGGTCTCTTCAAAGCGGTAAGCCAGGGTCAGAAACGGGGCCATCGTATTGACGTTTTTGGTCGTTGCCCCCTCGGCGAAGCGGTCGGCAAACCAGCGATCGATGATATCGCACATCTCGATATCGCCGGTTTGCTGGTAATACTGATAGATGCCGTACAGCCCAACGCCGTGGGTCCACTCCCAGCCGGCCCAGCCTTTGGTATCGATCACGCGCCCGTCATCCAGGCGCAGTAAAAATTGCCCGCTCTCATCCTTAATATTCACCAGGTTTTGCGTCACGTTGCGGATCAGTGCCTGCAGTTCGCTGCGGGCGATAAAACGCTCAGGCTGACACAGTAATGGGCTATGTTTGACCGGCCAAACTTTCATGTTGTTAACCTCGGGTGTATGTCGAATTCAAAGCGCCGCCCTGGGTGAGCCCCGGGGCAGCAGGTTTATGACGATTCAGATAGCCAATATTGTTATTGCCCCACAGGCAGTCGTAAGGCATCCCCGCCAGCATCTCGACCACCGCGCGGTGTTCCGCACGGGTCTGTTCCGGCTGGGCACAGCCGAGATCGCGCATTCTGAGGGTTTCACTGCGCAGGATGCTATGGGTGTGCAGGTTGAGCTTGAAGCGTAGCGAGACGAGGAAGCCGCAGGCTAACACCACCAGGGTGCCGACGCTGAGGATCAGTAAAATGGTATGGCTCACGCCTGGCGGTTGTATTTTTTGCCCGGAAACAAACCCCGACAGTTGCATGATGATGCCCACCAGCATGACCGCCCCCGCCTGCGAGGCTTTGCGAGTCAGCGTCATGATGCCGGCAAAAATCCCTTCGCGGCGCTGGCCGGTGATCGCCTCGTCGACGTCGGCAATATAGGTATAGGTATTCCACGGCACGTAATTAATCCCGCCGCGTCCCAGTCCGGCGACAGCAGAGATGAGCAGCAATAAGGAATAGACGTCGCTCAGTCCGGCGTAATAGAGCAGCGCATACGAGAGCGAGCTCAGGCCAAACAGGACCACCACCATGCGGTAGGACGGCGCGGGGCCAAAGCGAATGCACAGCGGGATCATGGCGATCACCGCGATAAACTGGAAGATGGCCATCGTCCCCAGCAGATTCGAGGCGACAGAGGCTTCCTGCATCAGGACAAAGACCACGTAATAGGTAAACACGGCATTGAAGACGTCCTGGGCGATATAGCCCCCCAGATACATGCCGAGGTGCTGGCGGAAAATTTTTATCCGCAGCGTGGAGCTTAGCTCAATCACCAGGCGATTGAGGCTCTGGGCGAGGGTTAAGTTTTGTTTTTCCGCTTCCGCCCGCAGCGCCGCCTCTGACCACGCCTCACGCGGCCGTTCCCACGTGAAGCACCAGACGAAGGTCAGCATCACCGCGCACAGGACCGAGAACACCAGACTGGCATAAAAGAATGAACTGGCATTGTCTTTACCGAGCCAGGTGAGGAGGATCCCCGGCAGAAAGGAGGCTAAAATCGCCGACATTTGCGCCATCGAGATGCGCGCGCCGGAAAATTTGGTTTTCTGTTTAAAATCATCGGTCATCTCCGGCACCAGCGTTTCGTAGGGCACCAGAATCATGGTGTAAACCATATCAAACAGCAGATAGGTGACGAGGTAGTACCAGAAGCCCATCTCGCCGACCCACATCGCTGAATAGCTGAATACGCACGGGATACCGAGCAGAATAAAGAATTTTCTGCGGCCGAAGCGCTTGCCGAGCCAGGTGGTGCCGAAGTTATCGGTAAGAAAGCCCATCAGCGGGCTCACCACCGCATCCAGCACGCGGGCAGAAGCAAATATAAGCGTGGCCTCTATTGGGGAGAGTCCGCAGAAGGTGGTGTAAAAGTAGAGCAGCCATGCGGCGGTTAGCGCCGTCGTGCCGGCGCCGAGGAAATCGCCCGCGCCGTAGGCCAGGTAGTTAGCCAGTCCAATTTTTCGTGTTTTCATCGCCGTGATCCTGTGTCTTTTATTAAAAGAACGCCGACAATCGTTCCGGATTTGCCACCGGAAGGGAGTGGGTACCTGGCTACACTAAAAGCAGTGAAACGACGTTACCTTTGTGTTTTTGCCACGGAACAACCGCCGGTGGCAAAAGGACAAAGAGACGATGCCTCCACTTCACTCATTTATAAAACAGCATTTCTTTTAAATAAAAAGATGGGTTCATTTATGTGATCTTGTGGAGAAAACACGGACTGGCGAAGAGCGTCGCAAATCACGGGAGCAGCCCTTGCGCCGCTGGGGAAACAGGAGTAAAGAATGGAAGAAAGGGTTATTCCGCGTATCTCAAGGAGGCCTGATGCCTTATTCACATCTGCTGGTTGCCGTCGCGCCAACGCCGGAGAGTCAGATATTAATTAAAAAAGCGGTGTCGATCGCCCGCCCCGTTAACGCGAAAGTGAGCTTTATCACCTTCGCCACGGACCCGGAGATGTATAACCAGTTCGCCGCACCGATGATGGAAAATCTGCGTGAGCTGATGCAGGAAGAAACGCGGGAGTTTCTCAATGAGCTGGCACGTCAGGCGGACTACCCGATAGAAAAAATGACCATCGCCTGCGGCGAACTGGGTCACCATGTCAAAGACTTTTGCCAGTCGCACAAGGTCGATCTGGTGATCTGCGGCAATCACAACCACTCGCTTTTCTCGCGCGCCACCTGCTCGGCGAAAAATATCGTCGGCAGTAGCGGCGTCGATGTCCTGCTGGTTTCCCTTGAAAAGGGCTAACGCCGGTTAGCCCTTTTCCTGAACTAGGCCAGTTTAGGGAAGGTGGCTATCTTCCCCCGCAGGCGGCTCTCCTCGCTGCGCGGCGAAATATGCTGCAGATCGTCGACAAAGCGCGCCTGCCAGTTATGAATATCATTCTCTCTGATCACGTCCAGCATCGCCGAATGACGGGCGATACGTTCCGCCAGCGGCATGCTGAGAGCACGATCCAGCGCGGTGGCCACCTCATCGCGATCGTAAGGGTTGACGATCAACGCGCTGGTCAGCTCCTGCGCCGCCCCGGCAAACTGCGACAGGACCAGCACCCCGGGGTTATCCGGATCCTGCGCCGCGACATACTCTTTCGCCACCAGGTTCATGCCATCACGCAGCGGCGTCACCAGCCCGACGTCAGAGTAGCGGAAGACCTTCATCAGCAGCTTACGGTCAAAATGCTGGTTCAGGTAGTAGAGCGGGGTCCAGCCAAGCTGGCCAAACTGGCCATTGATGCGTCCGGATGCCGTTTCCAGCTGGTGACGGATATCCTGATAGGCCTGCACATCGCCACGGGAAGTGGGCGCAATCTGGGTATAACGGATCTTGCCATGATGCTGAGGGTACTTCTCAAGCAGCGTCTCATAGGCAAGGAATCGCTCCGGCAATCCTTTCGAGTAGTCAAGGCGCTCCACGGAGAAAATATTCTTCACATTTTTCAGCTCATTCTTCAGCTGGGCCAGCTTCGGCGGCAGCGGGCCTTTGGCGTTGCGCGTAATTTCGTCCGGATCGATCCCAATCGGATAAACCTCAGTACTGAACGCCTTACCCCATGCCTGATAGCGTTTGTCCCCGAGATCGGAGAGTCGGGTCTGCATGGCAATGCTGTCAAGAAAGGCGGTTCTGTCGCTTTCGGTCTGGAAGCCCAGCAGATCGTAATCGCACAGTTGCTCCAGCAGCTCGGCATGCGGCGGTAGCGCGTTAAAAATCTCCGGCGTCGGGAATGGAATATGCAAAAAGAAGCCGATCCGGTTGTTCACTCCGCGCTTACGCAGTTCACTGGCGAAAGGCAGCAGATGGTAATCATGGATCCACAGCGTATCGTCTGGCTCGATCAGCGGCAGAAGCTTGTCCGCCAACATCGCGTTGACCCGCAGATACCCCTCCCAGGCTTCGCGCTGGAAGCTGACCAGGTCAAGACGATAGTGGAAGGCCGGCCACAGCACGGCGTTGGAAAACTGGTTGTAATATTCATCATGGTCCCGTTCATTCAGGTTGAACGACGCCCAGGAGATATTTCCGCGGGAGACCTGCTTCAGCGGCTGCTGGTCATCGCCAATTTCGCCGCTCCAGCCAAACCACAGACCCCCCGCCGCTTTAAGTGCCCCCAGGATGCCGACGGCCAGGCCGCCAGCGCTCGATTTTTTATCGTCCGGTAAGGCGATACGGTTAGAGACTACGACTAAACGACTCATGGTCATCCCTCCTTTCGATTTGCGCGTCATACGCCAGATGTTGCACCCACGTCCTTACAGCGGCGGCATCCGCCAACCGCCAGTGCGCCTGAGTTTCCCCTGCGCCGACTTTTACCGACATCCCCTGCAGTTGATTAACCACGCTGAATCCCGCCTCGTCGGTCAAATCATCGCCGACAAAAACCGGTTCGCGACCGGCAAACGGCGCCTCCTGCATGAAGGCGCTGATCGCCTCCCCTTTGTTCACTCCGCGGGGTTTAATCTCCACCACGCACTTGCCCAGCTGCAGTGCCAGCAGCGGGTAGCGCTGAACGATGCGCTGAGCCAGCTCCAGCACCGCGCTCTGCTGCTGCGGAGCCTGACGGTAGTGCAGCGCGAAGGCCATCTCTTTACTCTCCAGCTCGCAGCCGGGAAGCGCCTGCAGCGCCGAGGTCAGTTCAGCCGCGATTTCATCGCGCAGCGCCGACGGCAGAGATACGATATAGGTTTTACCATTGATATCACGGCGTTCTGCCCCGTGAACACCGGCCAGCGGTAGCCGCCAGGGATGGGTTAGCGCGTCAAGTTCAGCCATTGAGCGCCCTGAAATCAATGCCACCGCCCCACCCTGCTGCTGGGCCAGCGCGTTGAGCGCCTGCAGCGTGTTGTCGGGTATCACCACCTGATCGGGGTGCGGTTGGATATCGGCAAGAGTACCGTCGAGGTCAAAGAAAAAAGCGTAGTTTCCGGTTAGCGCAGGCGGTACAGATATCTGGTTATCCACCCTGTTTCCTCCTTATCATGGCCAGCCGAAGCTGGTTGTTAATTATATGTTAGCCATGTAAGTATAGACAGTGTGACCAACCTCGCCATTTTTGATAATTACCGCCAGCGAAACGGGCGCTGGCGGTAATTACTCTGTAGACTTAAAAGTTCGGCCTAAAATCAGGCCGCACGTTTGGCTTTTTGTTTGTAGCGGTCAAAGATCACCGCCGCCAGCAGGATCACACCGCGCACGACGTATTGTGAGAATGGCGAGATGTTCAGCAGGTTCATCGCGTTCTCCACGGTCCCGAGGATCAGGATCCCGGCGACCACGTAGGAGATCTTGCCGATCCCGCCCTTCAGCGATACCCCGCCCAGCACGCAGGCTGAAATAACAATCAGCTCATAGCCAATCGAGGTCATCGGCTGGCCGCTGGTCATCCGCGACGCCAGAATGATCCCCGCGGCGGCCGATACCAGACCGGAGAGAACAAAGATAATAATCTTGGTGCGCACCACCGGGACCCCGGCCAGGCGCGCCGCCTCTTCATTGCCGCCAATAGCCAGCGTATTACGACCAAAGGTGGTTTTGTTTAGTAATAATCCGAAAACCACCAGGCAGGCGACCGTCAGCCAGATTGGCGCCGGCAGACCAAACCAGTTGGCATAGCCGAGGGTGAAGAAACGCTCATCTTCGATCCCCACCGCTTTACCGTCGGAGATAATGTAGGCCAGGCCCCGGACGATTTGCATCGTCGCGAGGGTGGTGATCAGGGCGTTAATCTTCAGGCGCGCAATGACAAAGCCGTTGACCAGGCCACTGACCGCGCCCAGCAGCAGGCCGGCGGCAATCCCCAGCCACAGGCTTTCGCTGAGATTAATCACCACCGCGGTGGTCACCCCGGCGCAGGCGATAACCGACGCCACCGACAGGTCAAAATCGCCGGAGGCCAGGCAGAAGAGCATGCCGCAAGCCACCATCCCGGACATCGAGATCGCCAGCCCCAGCCCCTTCATATTGACGAATGAGGCAAAGTTGGGCACAAAAATAACGCAGCCGATAAACAGCACAGCAAACACCACCAGCATGCCAAACTGATCCCAAATGCGGGCAAAGCTAAAGGCAGAGCGGGTAGCGCCGGACGTAGTCACTGATGACATCATTTACTCCTTACTCAGGCGACAGCCTGACTCACTTTTGGCATCGCAAGGCTTAACGCCTGCTGTTCATTGGCTTCTTCATGCAGCAGTTCGCCGGCGATTTGTCCTTCGCGCATCACCACGATGCGGTCAGCGACGCCCAGCACTTCCGGCAGGTCGCTGGAGGCAAACACCACGGCAACACCTGAGGCGGCGAGGCCATATATCACGTTGTAAATTTCATGTTTGGCGCCGACGTCGATGCCGCGGGTGGGCTCATCGAGCAGGATCACCTTCATCTCTTCCGACAGCCAGCGGCCAAGGATCGCTTTCTGCTGGTTACCGCCAGACAGGTTCATGATCAGCTGTTCCGGGCCCGGCGTTTTAATGTTCAGCGACTGGATATGCTGATCGGCGTTGTCCGCCTCCCAGGCGTTGTTGATCAGGCAGCCAGCGTGAATATGCTTGCGCCGGGCGCTGATATTGATGTTGTCGCGCACGGAGTGAACCGGAATAATCCCCTCCGCCTTGCGATCTTCCGGGCACAGCATCATGCCGGCCCGAATGGCCTGGGCCGGTTTACGAATGTCGACGGGCTGGCCATCGATATACACCTGACCGCCGGTGATCCGCGTCCCGCCAAATAAGCCTTTCATCAGTTCGCTGCGACCGGCGCCCACCAGCCCGAACAGGCCGACAATTTCACCACTGCGTACCGAGAGGCTGACCGGCGTACGCACGCCCGGCGCTTTGACCTCCTCCAGGCGCAGCCGCTCTTCGCCATAGGGGCGAGGCTTCCAGCCGTAAATATCCCCCAGATTGCGTCCCACCATTGCCTGGACCAGCGCGTCATGACTGACGCTCGGCATATCGTCAAAGGTGCAAACATAGCGGCCATCCTTAAAGACGGTGATGGCATCGCTGAGGGCGAAAATTTCTTCCATCCGGTGCGAAACATAGATGATGACCCGCCCCTCCTCCCGCAGTTCGCGGATAACGCGAAACAGGTTGTCTATCTCGCGGGCGGAGAGCGAACTGGTCGGTTCATCGAACGCGATGATCTTGGCGTTGCGCTCCAGCGCTTTGGCAATCTCCACCATCTGCCACTGGCCAATGGAGAGATATTTCAGCGGCGTCTCCGGGTCGATATCCAGCCCCAGATGCTCCAGCTGCAGGCGGGCCTCATAATTGAGCAACGATCGGTTGACGATACCGCCTCTGTGCGGCAGCTGGCCAAGATAGATATTTTCGGCGACGGTCATCTCCGGGATCAGATGCAGCTCCTGGTAGATAATCGCCACGCCAGCGTTCAGCGCCGCCATGGTATTGCTGAACGCCATCTGCTGGCCGCCGATCTGCAGGTGACCGGCGGTCGGGATGTAGTTACCGCTGAGAATTTTCAGCAGCGTCGATTTGCCTGCGCCATTTTCGCCCATCAGCGCGTGGATCTGTCCTGGGTAGCAGTCAAAACTGATATCGGACAAGGCCTTTACGCCAGGGAACGTCATGGTGATGCCGCGAAATGAGAGATAAGGGGTAGACTGTTGCATAACGACTCCGCTCTTCAGCACTCAGCCCCCGCCGCGGCGGGGGCCAGTTCAACCGGGCTGTTACAGCCCTTTTTTCGCCAGCTCTTCTTTGAAGTTATCGCGGGTAATCAGCACCACATCGGTCACCGCCGTAAACTTCGGCGGTTCAACGCCTTTGGTGACCCAGTTGTAGAGCATTTCGCTGGTTTTATAGCCATGAATATCCGGGCTTGGCAGCAGGGAACCATAGAAGCCGGTCGGTTGCGCCTTCGACAGTTCGTTGACCGCATCCACACCGTTGATGCCGATGCCAATCACATCCGGTGCTTTAAAGCCCTGGCCTTCAGTGGCACGCACGCCGCCGAGCACGGTGTTATCGTTCATCCCAACGATCAGCCAGTGTTTCACCTGCGGGTGCTGGACCAGCATTGAGTTACCGGCGTCAAACGCCCCCGGGATATCGTTAGATTTTGTCGGCACGCGGTAGATTTGCGCGTCCGGGAAGCCGGCTGCCTTCAGGGCATCAATGGAGCCGGTGGTGCGACGACGGGCGGTGTCCAGCTCATCGGCGGTGATAGCCATTACCGCAGTGTCTTTGACATCCCAGCCGCGTTTCTGCATCTCTTTATACAGCTCCTGCCCCTGGCGGGCGCCGATTTCGCTGGCCGCCATCATCACCAGCGGCACGCTCTCCATCGGTTTACCTTTGGCGTTGACGAACTGGTCATCGACGGTAATGACCTTCATGTCATAGCCGCGCGCTTTGGCGACAATCGCCGACCCGAGCTTGGGATCGGGGGTACAGATGACAAAACCTTTCGCGCCGCTGGCCGCCAGGCTATCGATCGCGTTGAGGGTTTTCTCACCATCCGGAACCGCAATCTTAATGACGTCAAACCCTAAATCTTTTCCTGCTTTATCAGCAAATTTCCACTCAGTCTGGAACCATGGCTCTTCCGGTTGTTTCACCAGAAAACCCAGTTTTAAATTTTCCGCCATAGCTGATTGTGACATAACCGCAGCGAGACCAATGGCCGCCAGCGCTTTAGTAAATTTGTGCATGGTAAACTCCAGCTTTAATTCGCTTTCATGTAGGGAAAAATCGGAATTAACAATTTTATCGGCATCAAAACAAGGCATTAGAAAAATCACATTCCCCACTGCCGTTGTTAGAGTAGTAATACCCGGAAATTATTTCTCCATACGAGAGCATTATCACATCGCGGAATTACAGTAATTGCGTACATACATTTAGCAAAAAATGACATAAAAAAAGACATAATTGTCATACAATTTTAGCGACATATAGCAGGATCATCTATACCACCAGCAGACTTATCCTTGTGATGTCAGAGGGTGTTTAACGGAGGGTTACAACGCTGTTATCACCGGAGGTTGACGGCGTCGTGAAGGCCGATCGCGTTTTCACTTTTTCCTGTGACAAGCAGCCTCACACGGCTGGGCTACGTGGCCCACTTAATATCGCGAAAAAACGGATCTTTTGCGTAATTTATTCCGAATTGAAAAAAATATATTCCTCTTCAAAAAAAGCCTGCAACAAAAAATAAAAATAATTTTCATTAGCCTGAAACATTACTGTTGAAATAAGTTATTTCGCTCTGTTCTAAGAAAAATTTCGTAGTCAAATATCTATAACTTATCACTAGCCCGATGCCAGCAAGCCCCGCCAACGGCGCATAATCTCAATCCTGACGCTACTCACAAATAATGGTGTAACAAAACGTAAATTACCGCACTTGAGAGTTTTCTTAATTCCATTCAGCGAGTATTCTTAAATCGTCGGCAAACGGGAAAAATTACCCGACCATATGGAATGTGTAGAGTTTTATTATTCTGCAACAGTGCAGCGTGTCACTATTTTATCTTGCGGTTATCCGCAGGATCCGTCGACACGCATCAGTAACCCCTTCCAGGTTAATAAGGATATTTTTATGGCAGTTCCAGGAATGGCACAAAAGCTAAACACCCAAATGAACCTTGAGTTTCACGCCTCTAACGTTTACCTGAATTTAAGCGAGTGGTGCGCCCGGCATCGGTTCGACGGCGCCGCAACATTTTTGCGCACCCGCGCGCAAAGCAGCATCACCCTCACCATGCGCGTGTTTGATTATCTGAAAAAAGCCGGCAGCTGGCCGATAGTGAATCCCGACCACGCCTGTAATCCCGAGTGTACCTCGCTGGAAGATCTGTTTACCCAAACCCTGAGCGATTACCAACAGCGTAGCAGGATGCTGAGCGGTCTTGCCGAAGAAGCCAGAGCGCACAGCGACGATAACACCTGGCGATTTCTGACGCTGCTGGCGGAGGAGCAGCAACAGGATGGTCTGCTGTTGCAAAGCGTGCTTGAGGAAATCCGCAACGCCGATAAAGCCGGTCTCGGGATGGAGCAGACCGATCGGCGTCTGATGGCATTGGTCGGGGAATCGCGGAAGCCACATTAGTCGGACACTTCGCTCTGCCGGGGGAGCGCGACCGCGCTGCCCCGTCTCTCGCTTTAAATCAGTTATGTCAATTTTCCCACCTCATTTATTCCCCAATAGAATAAAAAAGTTTTAGCGCGATCGCATTCCCACGTCACCGCTATCCCTTCTCAGGGATTAGTGAGCGCGGTCACTTTTTATCAAGCCACAAAGAAATATAAAAACAGTGTTTCAAAAATATAAAACACGAGGTTTATTTTTTTATGGCTAGATATACGGCTTCAGCCCCTGAAGGGCTGCAGGGAAGACCGATCTTGTTACGCCATCAGTTAGCTTACGGCGGTGGTAATCTGTTGGGGAGTGGCGCACTGGCGATAAGCGGCGCCTGGCTGCTCTATTTTTATACGACCTTTTGCGGCCTGACGCTGATCGAGGCCTCATTTATCTTCTCCGTCGCCAGCATCATTGATGCTATCAGCAACCCGCTGATGGGTTATCTCACCGATAACTTTGGCAAAACGCGCTTAGGCAAGCGCTTCGGCCGCCGACGTTTCTTTCTGCTAATCGGTATTCCGCTGATGATGTTCTACCCGCTGCTGTGGGTGGAAGGCCTGAGTTTCTGGTACTACCTCTGCACCTATGTGGTGTTTGAGATCATCTACACCTCTATCATGGTGCCTTATGAAACGCTGGCGACAGAGATGACCGATGATTTCTCGCTGCGCTCAAAACTGACCGGCTATAAAGCCATTTTCGGCAAGCTAGCCAACTTCCTTGCGGCGTTTATTCCCGGACAGTTCATTCTGCTGTATGGCAAAGATTCTGCCACCCCTTTCTTCCTCACCGGTCTGACCTACGGCGCTATCCTGATCGTCGCGATTTCCTGCCTGTGGCTGTGCAGCTGGGAGCGCGAACGCGAGGAAGAAGTGGAAACCAGCGCGAAAAAAGGACTACTGAGCACCCTGCTGTCGCTGGCAAAAGATATGCGTTCCACCTTTTACCTGCGCGTATTCCGCAAACATCTCGGTATGTACCTGTGCGGGTTTGGCGCTGAATGGCTGTTTGCCTCCATCTTCACCTATTTCGTGATATTCGTTCTGCAGCATGACCCGGCGATGGTCGCCGGACTGAATAGCCTGAACTCGATTCTGCAGCTGATCTCTACGGCGCTGTTTATCGGCCTGTGCGTGAAAAAGGGCTTCAGCAAACCCTATATCCTGGCGCTGGGGATCGTGATTTTCGCGGTCCTGCTGTATACCTCGCTGTGGTTCTTCCATCTGCCGTCAGGCCTGGCGACGGTGCTGATGTTCGGCATTACCGTGCTGTTCGGCCTGGGTACCGGCGGGGTTTACTACATTCCCTGGACCGTTTACACCTTCCTGGCCGATGTCGATGAGATCTACACCGGACGCCGTCGGGAAGGGATCTATGCCGGCGCCATGACCTTCTCAGGGAAAATTCTGCGCTCGATTGTGGTGTTCTCGATGGGGGCGATCCTGAGCTTCTACGGTTTCCAGTCAAAAGCGCACAGCCAACCGGAAAGCGCGGTGACCGCTATCGCAGTGGTATTCTGCGTCGGGGTGATCGCGTTAGCGTTGGCCGCCATCGTCTTCAGCAAGCAGATGAAGCTGGATCGTAAAGCCCATCTGGTGGTGTTGCAGGAAGTCGCGCGGATCAAAGCGGGCGGAAAAATCAGCGATATCGCGCCGGATGTACGAGTTATCGTGGAAGATCTGGTCGGCCACCGCTACGAAGAGTGTTGGGGCAACAGCAAATTGTTCAAAGATACGGCCCCTGCGCCTGCGCAGACCGTGATTTCCCATTAAAGAAGAAGGCCCCGCCGGTGACCGGCGAGGCCTGTTATTAATGCGTTTCTTCCTGCGGGGTAAACTTCAGCTCAATCAACGCGATCGCTTTTTGCACCGCGCGAAGGGTCACCGGATCGGCAGAGGCCGGATGGCTGGCGAAGTCGATAGCTTTCAGCTGAGTGGTCATTTTTTCACGCACTTCCACGGGCGCAATGACGTCAATGACGTCGAGGATCTGTTTGATAACCAGCTGGCAGGCAACCACATCGGAAACCAGCTCATCGTGTTCGGTAAGATGTTGAGACATTAATTACTCCTTTTTTCAGGAGCGTAATAGTACCCTAAATCGTCACAGATAAAAAAACCTGCCGTCGCAGGTTTTTTTATCTGCCCTACTGGCTGGCGGAACTTCTCCTGCCGCTTTGCCCAGGTTCACACTCTTGATGGCATTAACAACATGACTACCACGATCTCTTCCAGAGACGAACGTGCTTTTTCAGCGCCTGCGCTGCTGGTGGCCGGTGCTTTTTTTATGGAGTTTCTCGACGGGACGGTGATCGCCACCGCGCTGCCCGATATGGCGAAAGATTTTGGCGTCACCGCGGTCGAACTGAATATCGGCATCAGCGCCTATCTGATCACCCTCGCGGTACTGATCCCAGCCAGCGGTTGGATCGCCGATCGCTTCGGCGCTCGCGCTATTTTTACCCTCGCCCTGGCGATCTTTACCCTTGCCTCGGTCTTCTGCGGCCTCTCCACCGAGGTGCATACCTTTGTCGCCATGCGTATCCTGCAGGGGATCGGTGGCGCGCTGATGGTCCCCGTCGGTCGCCTGGCGGTACTGCGAACCACGCCGAAACACCTGCTGATCAAAGCCATCGCTACCCTCACCTGGCCGGCGCTGGTGGCCCCCATTATCGGCCCGCCTTTAGGCGGCTTTATCACCCGCTACGCCAGCTGGCACTGGATCTTCTTTATCAATGTCCCGCTGGGCCTTGCAGCCATCATCCTTGCGCTGCGCATTATCCCTGATATTCGCGAAACGGAACGGCGCTCCTTCGATCTCACCGGCTTTATCACCACCGCAGTCGCGATGGTCAGTCTGGTCACCGCGATGGAACGGCTCGGCGATCGCCAGCCGCAGATCTGGCCGACGCTGGCCCTCGCCGTGCTTGGCTTCGGCTGTCTGGCATATGCTATACGCCACTTCCGCCGGGCGACGGCGCCGATGGTTCGTCTCGACGCGCTACAGGTACCTACGTTCCGGGTGACGATGTACGGCGGCTCGCTGTTCCGCTCCTCCATCAGCGCGGTCCCCTTTCTGCTGCCACTGCTGTTTCAGGTAGGGTTCGGCATGGATCCCTTCCACTCCGGCCTGCTGGTGCTGGCGGTGTTTGTCGGCAATTTGACCATCAAACCCGCCACCACGCCGCTGATCCGCTGGCTGGGCTTTCGCCGGCTGCTGTTGATCAACGGTGCGCTGAACGTCTGTTCACTGCTGGCCTGCGCGCTGCTCACGCCACAGACGCCGGTCTGGGCCATCATGCTGATCCTTTATCTCGGCGGGGTATTTCGCTCTATCCAGTTTACGGGCGTAAGCACGCTGGCTTTTGCCGATGTCCCCGCCGCGCAGATGAGTGATGCCAATACGCTGTTCAGTACCGCGTCGCAGCTGGCTGTGGGGCTGGGGATCACGCTCGGGGCAATTGGTATTCGCCTGGGTGAGCAGGTCGGCGACTGGCTGCACCTTTCCACGCTGCCGGGGATCAGCTTTCGCCTGTCGTTTGTCTTTATCGCGTTGATCTGTCTGGTGGGGATGATCGACAGCCTGCATCTGGCCAAAACGGCCGGCAGCAGCGTGTCGGAGAAGAAGACATAAATGATGGAAGGGCCAGCGGCGCTGGCCCTGATGACGGTTAACCGACGATCTGGCGAACGAAGGCTTCGATGGCTTTATCCTGACAGTTTTCGAAGAAGCACTGCTGGAAGCGTGGGCCGGATACCGCGGTTTTCACCAGCTCCGGATCGATGGCGCGCAGGGTGTCGAGATAGTTTTCTTTTACCACTGCCGCTTTAACCTGGTTGAGGATCCCGGCATTTCGCACCTGCGGCTCTTTGCGCTCCGGCGGATAGCCTTCGCCGTTGCGGCCGGTAAACGCTTTTTCAAAGATAAAGCGTACATTCAGCTCCGCGCCCCAGCCGAAACCTTTGGCAAACGGCAGCGACAGCGCATTACCATTGTTGATCTGAGCAAACAGGAACGCGTCCGCCGGATCGATACAGTAGCCGCAGACCACGCCCGGGTGAATATTCAGCGACATCAGCGCTCCCTGACCGGTACCGCAGCCGGTGACCACGAAGTCGACCGCTTTCGAATTCAGCAGGATGCTGGCCATGATCCCGAGGTGAATGTAGGTCAGATGATGATCGTGCTCATCGCTCATACCGACGTTGTACACCGGGAATCCTTTTTCATCGGCAACGGCGTTAAGCTCCTTAAGGATGATGGCGTTTTTGTTCGCCTGGCTGTTCTCCATCATCAGTGCAATCTTCATGGTTTACTCTCCTGAATGCTGTGCGGGCCTGCCCGCAGAATGTCATTGGCGTTGACTGCACTCTACTACCTGAAAAACAAACTTTCAAATTTTATGAAAAGTTGTTTTAAAAATTACGCAGCGCTTCACACTTTCGCCCTCTCCGCCGGTCCAGTCGCCAGGTCCACGCCCCCAGGCAAGCAACCCCACCTCGCGGTTTGAACTTCGTCAGCCAGTTGGAAGGTCATTTGATTTTCCAATACGATTAATAATAAATTAAAACCATTCTCATTTATTATTAAACTGCCAATGCGTGTTATTCCCATTAGCATTTTAAATAAAACATTTTTAAATTTACTTTTTGCAAATAATTAAATAACAAATTATAGTGGCATCCTATAACATCTATTTTTAATTCCAGGAGCGCGACAATGCTGAAAACGGAAATGATCGACAAACTGAATGAACAGATGAATCTTGAACTTTATTCTTCTCTTCTTTATCAGCAGATGAGCGCCTGGTGCAGTTACCACAGTTTTGAAGGGGCTGCGGCCTTCCTGCGTCGCCATGCCCAGGAAGAGATGACCCATATGCAGCGCCTGTTCGACTACCTGACCGACACCGGTAGCCTGCCGCGCATCAACGCTATCGCCTCCCCGTTTGCCGAATATGCCTCACTGGACGAGCTGTTCCGCCAGACCTATGAGCACGAGCAGTTGATCACGCAAAAAATTAATGAACTGGCGCACGCCGCCATGACCAGTCAGGATTACCCGACCTTTAATTTCCTGCAGTGGTATGTTGCTGAACAGCACGAAGAAGAGAAATTATTTAAATCGGTGATTGATAAACTGACCCTCGTTGGAAAAAGTGGCGAAGGTCTGTACTTTATCGATAAAGAACTGGCGACCCTCGACACACAGAATTAATCTTCCGTGCCGCGACATCCCCATGTCGCGGCCCTTTTAATGCCGGCAAATCTTATTTTCTGCGGTAGTAAAGCCTTCCTCTCTGGCAATAAATTTGCCTTTTTTCTCTAAAAACGCCACCAGCTCTGCGGCGCTTAGATTCGCTGCTGAACAGGTGTGAAACCGCGCCTCTTCGCCAAAGCGATGGCGAATGGCGGCCTCCAGCGAGGCGACCGTCCAGGACTCACCCGAGGCGAGCATCATCTGCAGTACTTCATGACCATGAATAGAAGACATAACCCCTCCTGAAAACCACCAGCTTAGGCCAGCCATGCCATCGGCGCCTTGCGCCAGCGCAGGCTTTCCCCCCTTTAACTTCGTAAAGTTTACATTACACCCCTTGTAACCCTCATTTGACGAATGCCGTAATATCCCCTACTCTGCGCGGCATAATTTATTGTTATTTGCTGTAGGGATAGCGAAAAGCGTGAAAAACCGCACTCTGGGCAGTATTTTAATCGTAGCTGGCACCACTATCGGTGCAGGAATGTTGGCGATGCCATTGGCTGCCGCCGGCGTCGGGTTTACCGTCACGCTGGGTTTACTTTTCACCTTGTGGGCACTGATGTGCTATACCGCCCTGTTGTTGCTGGAAGTCTACCAGCACGTGCCTGCCGACATGGGGCTCGGTTCCCTGGCCGCACGCTATCTGGGCCGCTACGGGCAGTGGATTACCGGGTTCTGCATGCTGTTTCTGCTGTATGCCCTCACGGCGGCCTATATCAGTGGCGCCGGTGAATTGCTCGCTTCCAGCCTCAACCAGTGGCTGGACTGGCAGCTGCCGCCGGCGGCCGGCGTACTGTTATTTACGGCGCTGGGCGGGGCGGTGGTGTGCATCGGTACCTCGCTGGTCGACTTATTCAATCGCTTCCTGTTTAGCGCCAAAATTATCTTTCTGGTGATTATGCTGGCGCTACTGATGCCGCATATTCATCAAGTCAATTTGTTGACGCTGCCGGTTGAGCAAGGCCTGGCGCTGTCGGCCATTCCGGTGATCTTTACCTCCTTTGGCTTTCACGGCAGCGTGCCGAGCATAGTCAGCTATCTTGGCGGCAATATCCGCAAACTGCGCCGGGTATTTATTATCGGCAGCTTTATTCCGCTGGTGGCTTATATTTTCTGGCAGCTGGCGACGCTGGGGAGTATCAACCCTCCCGCGTTCACCGCCCTGCTGGCCAAAAACGCCGGTCTGAACGGACTGCTGGAGGCGATCCGCGAAGTGGTGGCGTCTCCACACGTGGAGCTGGCCGTACACCTGTTTGCCGACCTCGCGCTGGCGACCTCATTCCTCGGCGTCTCGCTCGGCTTGTTTGATTATCTGGCCGATGTGTTTCAACGCAAAAACAGCGTGAGTGGGCGTCTGCAGAGTGGAGCAATCACCTTCCTGCCGCCAGTGGCGTTCGCCCTGTTCTATCCACGCGGTTTTGTTATGGCCCTGGGCTACGCCGGGGTGGCGCTCGCCGTGCTGGCCCTGATGTTGCCTGCTCTGCTGGCAATGAAGAGCCGCCGACAACATCCGCAGGCTGCCTGGCGGGTGGTCGGCGGCGCGCCGGCGCTGTGGCTGGTTCTGCTGTGCGGGATCGGTATCGTGGCGATTCAGTTCAGTATCGTCGCCGGACTGCTGCCTGCGGTGGGATAAAAAAAGGGGCCGGCTGGCCCCTGGTTTTATTTTGCTAAGCAGCACTGCTTATACTTTTTTCCGCTCCCGCACGGGCAGGGATCGTTGCGTCCGACCTTCGCCTCATTTCTGACCGGTTGCTGAACCACCACCGGCTGCGGATTCGCCATCCAGTACTGGTAAAGCGCCAGCGCCGCCGGCGTGATATGCTCGATGCTGTCGATAAACTCATCCGCCGTCAGATTATCCAGCGCGGTAAACTGCGCCTCGCTGCCGTGGAGTGCAATCGCGTCCAGTGCCGGCTGAAGCTCAGCGGGCAGCGTCGACCAGTCGCTCAGCGCTACGCCGCGCAGGTAGCCAAAGCACCACTCTTCGACGATCGTCAGTTCCTGACCTTCCGCTTCGCGGGTGCCAAACAGCGGTTCGAACTGTTCGGGATAGGACTCCAGCCGTTCGGCGATGTCGCTCATATGCTGCAGCGTCAGATCGACAAAGCGATCGCGCTCGCGGTCATTGGCCCAGCGCGGCACATTGTCCACCCCGCCCCAGATGGCCACCAGCCACTGGGCTGGTTCGATATCAGTCGGTGCTGAGAGAATAGCCGTCAGCAGGCCATCCAGTTCAGACACATCCAGAATAGCGCCTTCGGTGGCGTATTTCGCCAGCGTTTCGTCCAGCCATTCCAGTTCGTTTTCGTTTAAAGGTCCGGTATTCATTCACAGGCTCGCATGGTAAAAATCGGGCCTACAGTAGCCGAATTGCCGACAGAAAGCCACCCGGCGCGGCAATCCGCCTGCCCATGCACATCAGGCGAGGCCGTGCAGCGCCGCCGCCACGTCGCGAATGGCCTCCTCCCCTAACGGCAGCAAGGGCCGGGGAAGACAGTCAGGATCGCACAGCCCCAGAATGGCCGCCGCGCTGGCAATTACACGTAGGCTGCCGCCATAGCGGTCAAAGCATCGCCAGAGCGGGGTCAGCTGCGCATTCAGCGCCGCAACCTGCGCCGCGTCGCCAGTACGAATCGCCCTTACCAGCGCCCCCGAAAGTTGGGGAAAGAGCCCGCCGCAAACCGAGTACCAGACTTCGCAACCGGCCTGCAATCCCGCCGTCGCCAGGGCGTCGCCGCTGGCGCCAAGCGTAACGCGGGCGGGAAGATGACGGCGCAGCGTTGCCACCCGTTCACGCGCCTGTGGCTCAGGCAAACCGGGAATTTTAATCGAGGCGATGGCCGGCAAGGCGGCGATGCGCCCCTGCAGCTCATCCGCCAGCATGACGTGAGTGGTGCGGGGATTGTCATACAGGCAAACCGGAACCGAGACGTGCCGACAGACCTCTTCGTAAAAGGCAAAGATCTCCTCCGCAGAAAGCGGCTGATAGGACATCATCGGCAGTAATAACGCATCCGCCCCGGCCTGCTGGGCATCCTCCACCAGGCGCAGCACCTCGCTGGTGGCGATGGCGCCGACACCGACCATCATCGGGATCGACCCAACATGCGCTTTCGCCACCTGCACCACCCGCTTGCGCTGCTCACGACTCAGATAAGCGTAGCTGCCGGTCGAGCCCAGGATGCCCAGCGAGTCGACGCCGGTATCGGTAAGACGAGAGAGAATACGGATAAACGCCTTTTCATCAATATGCTGCTGATGCAGCGGCGTCAGCGGAAATGCGCAAAGCCCTGTGAACATGATGCCTCCGGCAGGCTGGGATACGAATCCGGTTGATAGTAGCAAGGAGAGATCGTTTTGTCCTGGGACAAATGAAAGATTGAATGAACGGCCTAATCTGAAGGGTAGAAGAAGGTTATCTTACGAGGATGTCAGGAAAAGGGAGGGATAGAAACAAAAAAACCACCCGTAGGTGGTTTCACGACACTGCTTATTGCTTTGATTATTCTGCTTTTATCCCAATGGTACCCGGAGTGGGACTTGAACCCACACAGCGCGAACGCCGAGGGATTTTAAATCCCTTGTGTCTACCGATTCCACCATCCGGGCTCGGGATATAAAGTGGAGGCGCGTTCCGGAGTCGAACCGGACTAGACGGATTTGCAATCCGCTACATAACCGCTTTGCTAACGCGCCTTTAATACTGAAGCACCCGCAACTGCCGATGCTGATAATCTGGAGCGGGAAACGAGACTCGAACTCGCGACCCCGACCTTGGCAAGGTCGTGCTCTACCAACTGAGCTATTCCCGCATTATCAAGTTATTTGCTAATTACTTGATTTTGTTATCGTCTGGAAGACTGTGCTGCCGTTCGATGCGTTGCATTCTACTTATCTCTCGCGGTGAGTCAACGGTATTTTTCGCAACTTTGCATCGTTTGCTGAAAATAACGGCGAAACGATCACTGATCAAGCAAATCGCCGCGCGCTGCGTTCAGATACTGCAGCATCGACCACAGCGTCAGCACCGCCGCCACGAGGAAAAGCGCGATCCCGGCCCACTCTACCCACGGATAAGGACGCCACAGCATCCATACCAGGGCGGCCATCTGTGCGGTCGTTTTGACTTTGCCAATCCACGAGACCGCCACGCTGCTGCGTTTCCCCAGCTCAGCCATCCATTCGCGCAGTGCCGAAATAATAATTTCACGGGCAATCATAGTCGCCGCCGGCAGCGTGACCCACCAGGTGTGATAGTGCTCGGCAACCAGCACCATGGCGATAGCCACCATGACTTTATCCGCCACCGGATCCAGGAAGGCGCCAAACCGGGTGCTCTGATTCCAGCGACGGGCCAGAAAACCATCAAACCAGTCGGTCACGGCGGCGACAAAGAAAATCAGCGCGCAGGCAAACGGCGCCCAGCTAAAGGGGAGATAAAACGCCAGCACAAAGAACGGGATCAGGATGACGCGAAACAGAGTAAGCAACGTAGGGATATTAAATTGCATAGTGACGGGTAACTATCTGTTGTAAGTAAAAATTAGCCCTATGTTGCTACAGAGCCCCTAATGTTTCAACGAGTAGAAGATCTTTTCTGCCAGACCGTGAGAGATGCCCGGTACTTTGGCAATTTCCTCGACGCTGGCCTGCTGCAGCCCCTGCAGCCCTCCCATATACTTCAGCAGCATCTGGCGACGCTTCGGCCCCACTCCCTCGATAGTCTCAAGCGAGCTGGTGCTCTTCACTTTCGCCCGTTTTTTACGATGTCCGGAAATCGCATGATCGTGCGATTCATCGCGGATGTGCTGGATTACGTGCAGGGCGGGCGAATCCGGCGGCAGGCTAAACCCCTCACCTTCCGGTTCAAAGAATAACGTTTCCAGGCCGGCTTTACGATCGCTGCCTTTCGCCACGCCCAGCAGCAGCGGATGATGTTTATCCCAGGGAACGTCCAGTTCGGCAAACACCGCTTTCGCCTGTGCCAGCTGCCCCTTTCCGCCGTCGATCAGGATCACATCCGGAATTTTGTTGTCATCAATCACTTTACCATAGCGTCGACGCAGGACCTGATTCATCGCCGCATAGTCATCCCCAGGGGTGATGCCGGTGATATTGTAGCGTCGGTACTCCGCACGCAGTGGGCCATTGCTGTCAAACACCACGCAGGACGCCACCGTCTGCTCGCCCATAGTGTGGCTGATATCAAAGCACTCCATCCGCTTCACGGCCGGCAGCTCCAGCACGGTGGCCAGCGCCTGCAGACGCTGATGAATGGTCGACTGCTGAGATAACTTGGTGGTTAACGCCGTCGCGGCATTGGTGCGCGCCAGCTTAAGGTAACGCGCCCGGTCGCCGCGCGGTTTAGTCTGCACATTGATTCGGCGCCCCGCCAGCTCCGACAGCGAATCGGCCAGCAGCGTCTTATCGCCGAGGTTGAAGTCGAGCAAAATCTCGCCCGGCAGGGTGCGCATCTGGCTACCCTGCAGGTAGAACTGACCGACAAACGTCTCCACGACCTCTCCCAGCTCAGTGCCGCCCGGGACTTTCGGGAAGTAGCTCCGGCTGCCCAGCACTTTGCCCTGGCGGATAAACAGCACATGGACGCAGGCCATTCCGGACTCAAAGGCGACGCCGATAACGTCGAGATCGTCGCCGGTGTTAGAAACAAACTGTTTCTCCGTCACCCGGCGCACGGCCTGAATCTGGTCGCGAATGCGCGCGGCCTCTTCAAACTCCAGACTTTGGCTCGCTTTCTCCATTCTGGCGATGAGCTGGGTCAGGACCTGATCGTCCTTGCCGGCAAGGAACAGCCGTACATATTCAACCTGCTGAGCATACTCTTCTTCGCTGACCAGCCCCGCCACGCACGGCCCCAGACAGCGGCCAATCTGATACTGCAGGCAGGGACGCGAGCGGTTGCGATAGACGCTATTTTCACACTGGCGAACAGGGAAAATTTTCTGCAGCAGCGCCAGGGTCTCCCGCACGGCATAGCCGTTGGGGAAAGGACCAAAGTACTCGCCTTTCGCATGTTTGGCGCCGCGATGCATCGCCAGACGTGGATGAGTATCACCGCTGAGGAAAATAAAAGGATAAGACTTATCATCGCGCAACAGCACGTTGTAACGCGGCTGGTACAGCTTGATATAGTTGTGCTCCAGCAGCAGCGCTTCCGTCTCGGTGTGGGTGACGGTCACGTCAATCTGCGCAATCAGCGCCACCAGCGCTTCGGTTTTACGCGACGCGAGATTGCTGCGGAAATAGCTGCTGAGCCGCTTTTTCAGATCTTTGGCTTTGCCAACATAGATGACGGTCCCGCCAGCATCATACATCCGATACACACCGGGCTGGCTGGTCACCGTTTTCAGGAAAGCTTTTGCGTCAAAAACATCACTCACTGGCTTGCTAACGACTCCGCATTACACAGGCCATGGCGAATTGCCAGGTGGGTCAGCTCCACATCGCCATGAATGTTTAATTTGCTGAACATTCGGTAGCGATAGCTGTTAACCGTTTTGGGACTCAGATTGAGCTGCTCTGAGATCTCATTCACCTTCTGACCTTTGGTGATCATCAGCATAATCTGCAATTCGCGTTCAGACAAACTGGCAAACGGCGATTCCGTTTTTTCCGGTTCAATCTGACTTAGCGCCATTTGCTGAGCAATATCGGAAGCAATGTAACGTTGTCCGGACGCCACGCAACGGATCGCATTTACCACTTCCTGCGGCGCTGCCCCCTTACTGAGATAGCCCGCCGCCCCCGCCTGCATGACCTTGGCAGGTAGAGGATTCTCGGTATGCACGGTGAGCATGATCACTTTCGTGCCCGCCACGGAGCGCGCGATTTTGCGCGTGGCTTCAAGACCACCGATCCCGGGCATGTTCATGTCCATCAGGACGACATCTGCGGAATTAGCCCGGCACCACTTCACGGCGTCCTCGCCGCAACAGGCTTCGCCAGCGACTTTAATCCCTTTTATATCTTCCAGAATGCGTCGTATCCCTGCGCGCACCAGTTCGTGGTCATCAACAAGAAGAACGTTGATCAAAGGAATAATCTCCAGAATGAGGGATAACGCTACTGATACTTTATCTCCCACATATTACCGGGTTTTATTGCTAATTTAAAAGGCAAAAAAATGCCCTCGCCTCGATTTGACTCTCATTTATGGCAATGTCTGTGCACACACAGTGGAAAGTCATTGAGAACAGTCAGTTGCCATGGTCTTATTTTTTAACAATCCTCATACAGAAAGCACAAAAAACACAACAGATTACGTAGCGCATAAATAGGAGGCAAAATATGTAACAAATATTAACGTGCTAAATATATGGAATAAATTAATGGCAGTCTGGCGGCTATTACGTATTATCCGAAGCACGGAATCATTCACAGCTCAGATGAGAGAACAGAAATTAAGCACTCCTTTTTTTTCCGCCGCTTGTGGTATACTGCGCGGCCTTCACATTGGGTAAGGCGCATTAGCGCAGCGAGTAAACGAGGATATCGATGAGCACACCAGATTTTTCCACTGCAGAAAATAATCAAGAACTGGCGCAGGAAGTCTCCTGCATGAAAGCGCTGATAACGCTGATGCTGCAGGCGATGGGCCAGGCGGATGCGGGTCGCGTGATTATTAAAATGGAAAAGCAGATCGCGCAGATGGAAGATGAGGCTCAGGCCGCCGTATTCTCCAGCACCGTTAAGCAAATTAAACAAGCTTACCGTCAATAATCCTGTGCCGGCTGAAAGTATCCCTGACAGCCGGTGTCACGTCTGGCACGCAGAACGACAGGCGCTCTCAGATTAACCCTGTCGCCACCGCGTAACAGGCTATCTGCGTTTTGTTCGGCGCATTGAATTTCCGTTGCATATTCTTCTGGTGGAAATTCACCGTATTTTCCGAAATAGAAAGAATCATCGCCACCTCCGCCGAGGTCTTCCCTTCCGCGGTCCATTTCAGAATTTCCAGTTCACGGCGGCTGAACTTCATTTCCGGCGGCATCACCATCTCATCTTCCAGACGCAGGAGCGTCAACAAGCTTAGCTCTGTCAGCATGCGCAGGCGCATCTCCAGTTCATCTTCAGGATAAGCGTCCGGCAAACGGTTATTCGCGGAGACGGAGAGAAAACCCTGCGCATGGTTGGGCAAGGTCAGACACTGGGTCACCCCTTTTTTCAGACCATGATCGCGGGCGCCGTCCCATAATGCCGCCGCATCGCGAAACAACCCATCCTCCCATGGCAGATGACCACGCATAAAATTCTCCGGGCGTAATACCGGATCTATCGCGAAATAGTTCTCGGCCTGGTAGTGCGACATCCATGCGCGGGGATAGGTCGACTGGAAGGTGACGCGGGGGCGAGTGAAAGGCACCGGATGGCGTACACAAAGCGTGTAGTAATCATATTCCAGCGCTTCGGTTTCTCGTTGCAGGAGATTATAAACCTCCTCACCAGCAGCCACGGACTGAAATTGATGCAGCATATCCCGCCGCCAGCTGAAAAAATCATTGTCCCTCATAGCTGTGCAAATAACTCCTGATTGATAATCATTATTATAAATACAGAAAACTAACACATAAATCTTATTTATATGTATAAAATATTGTCGCCGTCGCATTTATTAGTCTGAAGGCTTGCCTTTTTCCCGTTCTCAGCGCAGAACCTCGTGCCCACTCTCTTGTCATTTTCTACACCCTACAAAGGGGGGATGGGAAGCGGTGTATACGGCCACCGGGAGAAATCGCACAAAGAGGTGACGACGAGCGTGACGCGCCGCAGGGAAGACAGGCTGTACGCGGCGGCCCTCCCCCGGGAAAGCCGCCGCGCCAGCACATGGTTTACTGCATCAGAAATTTTTCGAGGAACTGGCGAGTGCGCGGCTGCTGCGGGGAGGCGAACAATGCTTTTGCCTCTCCCTGCTCGACAATGCGCCCTTGATCCATAAAGATGGCCCGATCGGCAACGTCGCGAGCGAAACTCATCTCATGGGTTACAATAACCATGGTGCGTTTCTCCTGCGCCAGTTGCCGGATGGTGTTGAGCACCTCCCCCACCAGCTCAGGATCGAGGGCTGAGGTCGGTTCATCAAACAGGATCACGTCCGGACGCATGGCCAGCGCGCGAGCAATAGCCACCCGCTGCTGTTGACCGCCGGAGAGGCGACGCGGATAGCTATTCTCTTTACCGCTGAGCCCCACTTTCGCCAGCAGATCGCGCGCCCGCACAATCGACTCCTGCTTATCTTCACCTTTTACGATGACCGGCCCCTCAATAATATTCTCCAGCACCGTACGGTGGGGAAACAGATTAAAGTTCTGGAAGACAAAGCCAACATGCTGGCGTAGCCGGCGGATGAGTCCTTTCTGTGACCCCAGGCTGCGACCGGCGTCGATGGTCACATCGCCAACGCGGATGGTGCCGCTCTCCGGTTGCTCCAGCAGGTTGATGCTGCGCAACAGAGTGGTTTTACCCGAGCCGCTGGGGCCGATGATCGCCACCACTTCCCCTTTCTGTACCTCCAGGTCGATACCGTGGAGCACCGTCTGGCCATGGAATTTCTTCACCAGGCTTTTCACTTCTATCGCACTCATTTCGGATCACGCTCCTGGCGGTTCAGCTGGTTTTCAAAATAGTTCTGCAGCGAGGAGAGGACGGTCGCCATCACCCAGTAGATCAGAGAGGCCGCCAGATACATGGTGAAGACCTCCAGGGTTCGGGAGGTGATAAGCTGCGCCTGACGGAACAGCTCTGGCACCTGGATCGTCGCTGCCAGCGAGGTATCTTTTACCAGGCTGATAAAACTGTTGGACAGCGGCGGCAAAGCGACCCGTGCCGCCTGGGGTAAGATGGCCCGGCGCATTGTCTGCCACGGCGTCATGCCGATACTGGCCGCCGCTTCCCATTGCCCTTTGTCGATCGAGGCGATGGCCGCGCGCAGGGTTTCCGCCGCGTAGGCCGCCGTATTGAGCGACAGGCCGATCATCGCCGCCGGAATCGGGTCAAGCTCGATGCCAAACTGCGGCAAGCCGTAGTAGATCATAAACAGCTGGGCGATAAGCGGCGTGCCGCGAAAAATGGAGATATACATGCGCGCCAGCCATTTTACCGGCCAGAGGGGCGACATGCGCATCAGCGCCAGGATAAAGCCCAGCACCAGGCCGAAAAACATCCCGCCAATGCTCAGCTGCAGCGTAAAGACGGCCCCTTTGAGCAGAAAAGGAGCGGAATCGATGACCAGTTGGATACTTTCTTGCATGCTGTCGTTTCTGTATTAGAGGTGAGGATGATAGGCAAACAGCGCCGGCGCCCCGCCGGTATGGACGAACAAAATCGGTCCTTCATCCTTAAAACGCTTCTGCGTAATGCCGTCGATAAGCCCGGCCATCGCTTTGCCGGTATAGACCGGATCGAGCAAAATACCTTCCAGCTCCGCCAGTAGCTTCACGGCGGCCATGCCTTCCTCGTTCGGCGTACCGTAGCCTGGGGCAAAGTAATCATCCCACAGGGTGATGTCCGCTTTCGCCTGCAGCTCGAGGCTATTGGCCACGGCCTGCTGCAGCGCCACCACTTTTGGCAGCTGGTCAGCTACAGAGCGCGATACCGTCACCCCAATCAGTTCCGCCTGCGGCATCAACTGTTCGAGCCCCACAGCCAGCCCGGCATGCGTACCGGCGCTGCCGGAAGCCACCACCACCGATGAGATCTCCACCGCGCCTTCGCACTGCTGGGCAATTTCCAGCGCGCTTTCCACATAGCCTAACGCCCCAAGCGCATTGGATCCGCCGACCGGGATGACGTAGGGGCGATATCCCTGCGCCTCGATGCGGGTCGCCAGCTCGTCGAGCTGAGCGGCAGGATTGGAAAGGGCATCGCACATCTCAACCTGGGTGTTAAACAGATCCAGCAGCAGGCGGTTGCCATTGCTCAGATAGTTCTCCGCCCGAGTGCCGATGGGGTTTTCCAGTAGCGCCACGCAGTGCAGCCCCAGTTTCGCGGCGACCGCCGCCGTCTGACGCACATGGTTGGACTGGATCGCGCCGGCGGTGATTAAGGTATCCGCCCCTTCGCGCAGCGCATCGGCGGCGAGAAACTCCAGCTTGCGCAGTTTGTTGCCCCCCATCGCCAGCGGCGTTGTATCATCGCGTTTGATAAAAATCTCGCGCCCAAGGTGATCGGACAAACGCGGCAGATACTCCAGCGGCGTCGGTGCGCCAATTAATTCCAGACGCGGAAAGCGGGTTAAATTTTGCAGTGACATGGCCCCTCCTGACTCAGTTATGCTTCATTATGCACACAGTTACGCGCTAAATAAAAAAAGGCGCTTCCAGGAGCGCCTTTTTTCACCACTGACCGTTATTTCGTCACGTCAGCGCCAAACCATTTCTCTGACAACGCCTTCAGGGAGCCATCTTTCTGCATATCCGCAATCGCGGCGTCTACCGCTTTCAGCAGATCGTCGTTGCCTTTGCGCAGCGCCACGCCAGCCTCCTGACGGGAGAACGCATCACCGGTTACTGCCAGCGTGTTGTTGGTTTTCTTCACCAGATCCAGCGCGGCCAGACGATCAACCAGAATGGCGTCAATACGGCCTACGCGCAGATCCTGGTATTTCGTCGGGTCATCATCATAGGTGCGGACATCAACGCCTTGGACGTTCTGACGCAGCCACTCTTCATAGTTAGTGCCCAGTCCGACGCCGACTTTCTTGCCTTTCAGATCCGCCGCGGTTTTAATCGCGCCTTCGTTACCTTTCTTCACCAGCGCCTGCACGCCAGAGATGGTGTACGGGGTTGAGAAATCGTATTTCTTCTTACGCTCATCGGAGATAGTGACCTGGTTAATCACCACGTCGATGCGTTTGGAGTCCAGCGAAGCCAGCATACCGTCCCATTTGGTCGGTTTGAGATCGGCTTTCACACCAAGATGTTTCGCCAGCTCGTTGGCAAACTCCACTTCAAATCCGGTCAGCTTGCCGTCATCACCCTGGAAGCTAAAAGGAGGATAGGTGCCTTCGAGGCCCACACGCAGGGTACCGCGCTCTTTAACCTGATTGAGCAGGTTTTCCGCTGCAAAAGTTTTCACGCTAACGCCAGCCATCAAAACAACGGCCATCGCGCCCATCAGCGCCTGACGACCCAGAAGTGCTAATTTCATAGATACCCCGAAGGTTAGGATTTTCCTGTAGTGTAAGGCGCTTAACCGCCTGACACCAACATCGTTACGCTACATCTTATGCCAATTTATTATATATGATCCCGATTAGGGTATAGCGAAAATCAGGGCTTTCCTCACCCGTTTTGCGGGATATCTCCCATACTGCAAAGGTCAGCCTGTTGACGTCTGGAGCATGGAAGATGAAAAACCCCACTTTGTTGCAATGTTTTCACTGGTACTACCCCGCCGGCGGCGAATTGTGGCGTGAAGTCGAAGCGCTGGCCCCCAGTCTGAATGAAATCGGCATCAATATGGTCTGGTTGCCGCCCGCCTATAAAGGCGCCTCGGGCGGTTATTCCGTCGGCTATGACACCTACGATCTCTTCGACCTTGGTGAGTTTGATCAAAAGGGCTCAGTCGCCACCAAATATGGCGATAAAGCGCAGCTGCTGGCGGCGATGAAGGCTCTGAAAGAGCATGATATCGCCGTGCTGCTGGATGTGGTGGTGAACCACAAAATGGGCGCCGATGAAAAAGAAACCCTGCAGGTGCAGCGCGTCGATGAGCAGGATCGCACCCAGATTGCCGAGGAGATCATTGAATGCGAGGCATGGACTCGCTATACCTTTCCGGTGCGAGCCGGGCAGTATTCGCAATTTGTCTGGGACTATAAATGCTTTAGCGGCATCGACCACATTGAGAACCCGACGGAAGATGGCGTGTTTAAAATCGTCAACGATTACACCGGCGAAGGCTGGAACGAGCAGGTCGACGATGAGCTTGGCAACTTCGACTACCTGATGGGTGCCAACATTGATTTTCGTAATCACGCCGTTACCGAGGAGATCAAATACTGGGCGCGCTGGGTCATGGAGCAGACCGGCTGCGATGGTTTTCGTCTTGACGCCGTGAAGCATATCCCCGCCTGGTTTTACAAAGTGTGGATCGAGCACGTCCAGGAGGTAGCGCCGCAGCCGCTGTTTATTGTCGCGGAGTACTGGTCCCATGAGGTGGAAAAGCTCCAGCAGTATATCGACCTGGTCGAGGGCAAGACGATGCTGTTCGATGCCCCGCTGCAGATGAAATTTCATGAAGCCTCGCGCCAGGGACGCGACTATGACATGAGCCAGATCTTCAGCGGCACGCTGGTGGAAGCCGACCCTTTTCACGCTGTGACGCTGGTGACAAACCATGATACGCAGCCGCTGCAGGCCCTTGAGGCGCCGGTTGAACCCTGGTTCAAGCCCCTTGCCTATGCGCTGATCCTGCTGCGTGAAAATGGCGTGCCGTCGGTCTTTTATGCCGATCTTTTCGGCGCATCCTATGAAGATACCGGCGGCGATGGACAAACTTACGCCATTGAGATGCCCGTTATCGAACAACTGCATGAACTGATCGACGCCCGTCAGCGCTTTGCTCACGGCGTGCAAACGCTGTGGTTCGATCACCCCAACTGTATTGCCTTCAGCCGAAGCGGCACCGACGAGGATCCCGGCTGCGTGGTAGTGATGTCCAATGGTGATGAGGGAGAAAAGACCCTGACGCTGGGCGAGAACTATGGCAATAAACGCTGGCGGGATTTTCTCGGCAACCGGGAAGAGATTGTCGAAACCGACGCTGAGGGTAGCGCGATCTTTACCTGCAACGGGGGTAGCGTGAGCGTGTGGGTGATGGAAGCCGTGCTGTAGTCAGCAGGCGATGCACCTGGCGGGCCGAACGGGCCCGCCGGAACCTCAGCGCGCGGAAGCCGGCGCGCTGACGGTCCCTGTCGTACGCGCTTTGGCCCACGCCTTTTCGCACTCAGGGGTGAGGCGTTCAACGCGGGTCAACGTCATACGGTCGTAGGAGAGGGTATTACCCTCACGCTCGATCGGATAGATATCCAGGGAAGCCGTAACATTGTAGATCTGGTTATCGCGGTTCATCAGTTTACCCGGCTGCGCGATCACGCGCTGCCACTGGCGGCAGTCGAAGGTATCCCCTTCTTTGGTGACGATCAGGCTGGCGATCGCGTCAGGGCTCATCATTTCACTCTGCGGCCCTTTCGATTGCCAGTAGCCCTCAAGGCCAGCCGGCGCCGGCGCTTTAACGACGTCATCGTAATGATCAACCTGCACACATCCGGCCAGCGCCAACACCATGCCAGCAAAAACTAACTGTTTCATCATTCATCCCACAAGCCGATAAAAAAGTATTGTGGCATTAAAGCGTTAAGCCTTCCACCCCCGCCCCCGGCGGAAAAACCGGGCAAGACAGAAGCCGGCAATTTGACCTTCATTTGAAATAAGGAAATTCCGAAAATAAAATATTGTTTGGGGCCTAACCATAGCATCTGTGGGCACTTTTTGTTTTTAATCCGCTCACACTACCGGTTCTCGACTTTACTTTAAGAGTTTTCCTGGCAAATTATATGCATAGATGCGGAATAGTTTAATGGAACTAATGGGTTCTTTCTTAAACCTACTATATACCGCTCGCAAGGACTGCTTCACAAAGTGAGTGTGAAGTGAATATCGTTACGTGTTGATTGAGGATGGGTCATGTCAACGATGATTATGGATTTGTGCAGCTATACCCGGTTAGGCTTAACGGGTTATCTGACCAGTCGGGGAATTAAAAAACAGGAAATCGTTGAGGTCCATAGCGCGGTAGATCTGCAAAAACATTGCGCCTCGTGCTGTCCGGCAGTGGTGTTTCTTAATGAAGACTGCTTCGTGCATGATGATGAAAGTAATGGCATTATTCGCCAGATCATTACGCAAAACCCGGCGACGCTGTTTGTTATCTTTATGTCGCTGGCAAACATTCATTTTGACCGCTATTTGCGGGTACGGAAAAACCTGCTGATCAGTTCTAAATCGATAACGCCAAAAGACCTTGATGTTATTCTGGTTAATTATCTTAAATACAAAAACAGCAGTCTGGGGCAATTAAATTTACCGACTTTATCGCTGAGTAAGACTGAATCCAATATGCTGCAAATGTGGATGGCCGGGCATGGCACGTCGCAAATTTCAACGCAAATGAACATCAAAGCGAAGACGGTATCGTCACATAAAGGCAATATTAAAAAGAAAATACAGACGCACAATAAACAGGTGATTTACCATATCGTTCGGCTTACCGAAAACGTCACTTCAGGTATTCAGGTGAACCTGCGCTGAAACAAACTGGCGGTGGTTCCGCCAGTCCCGTTTTATGAGGTTTCTTTTTCGACGAAGATCCCATCCGGGTGCCCCACTTCATTGAAAAACCAGATCCCTAAAGGATAGTCTTCCAGCGAAACCAGATACATCGTCCCTTCACTAAACGACTCAATTGCCAGCACTACCCCCGATCGACGTGGGCCACCGTCGGTCTTCACCGTGACACGATCGTTCACCTGCATATTCAATCTCCTCTATTTTTCAGCCAGTGTAGAACAAAACCACGCAACTCGCAGCGTTGCGGCCCATGACTGGTGTTTTTTTAGACTGACTATACTTAAAGAGGCTTGAGCGACGCTCAGCGAGGGGGTAATGATGAAGAATCGATTGACAGGCCAGGCCGGGAACGACGTTGATATCAATGTTGATGCTCTGCTGGCAGCGATTAATGAGATTAGCGAAAGCGAGGTCCATCGCACACTGGATGACCCGCATCGTGCCAGTATTGATGGTCGAGGAGCCCATACCTGGCGCGAACTGGCGGAGGCATTCGAGCTCGATATTCACGATTTCAGCGCCAGTGAAGTCAACCGCTAACGGTGGGCGAAAAAAATCCCGACTCGCAGGAGTCGGGATCAAACTTGCTAATGCAAGAAGCACTTGAAAATTCGTTACACCGGGAAATCCGATGCGTTAAAACATTATCCTCAATTATTTTGCATGACAAGAGATATTCATGGCGCAAATTATTGAGAATGTTGGCGCTTTGCAAGGAACAGGGCTACAAGGCTGATGCGAGAAGGCTTCGCCGCAAACCGGTTTCATTCGATAGCGCGATCCCTGTCGAACACTTTAAGAAAAATCTCATTTTAGCTGATTCTGGCGAAACGTTTTGCTCACGCTTCGCTGTCAAAGCAGACCTGATTGCGGCCGTTCTGCTTTGCCTGATAGAGACGACGATCGGCTACCGACTGCAAGGCTTCAAACTGATACTCCCCCTGCTCTTCACTGGCACTGACCCCCAGTGAGGCACTGACCCGCAGCGTCACATTGTTATGCAAAAAGACCTCCCGGCGCTGGATACGCAGGCGTAGCCGCTCTGCCACCACCGCCGCTTCCTGAAGCGTGGTATCCGGCATCACGACACAAAACTCCTCCCCACCCACGCGGCCCAGCAAATCGCCCTCACGAACGGTGCTGGCAAGGGTACTGGCCACCGTCGACAGCACTCTGTCGCCCGCCTGATGACCATAGCGATCGTTAATGCGTTTGAAGTGATCCAGATCGAGCTGGATCACCGCCAGCGGTCGTCCACTGCGCTGGCAGGCGCTGGCTACCGCCATCGCCTGTTCAAACAGCGCCCCGCGATTGAGCAGACGGGTTAAGGCATCGTGCCATGCCTGCCATTCGAGGGAGGTTTGCAGGACGCTCATATTGCGGACCATGCGGCGGATCACCAGCCAGGAGAGCAATAGCATCAAGGTGAAGAGCACCCACATCAGGGTCAGAGCGATGGTGATGGTACCAAAATTGCCCCGCACGCCTTCCCGCAGAGTGTGGATCCGCAGCAGCACGCCGTCAAAATTGCGCAGTTTGGCCCAGCTGATATAGCGCGTCAGCAAGCGCAGTCCCCCCTGGTTATCATGGACAAACGCGCGGCTGAGCAGTTCTTGTTCACGGGGGGACAATAGGGTCAGAACATTCCCCGGCGCGGAAGAGGCCAGCAGGTTCAAATGGCTATCATAAAGCTGGTACTCCCCCTCCTGCCCCCCCTGCATGGCGCTGACCAAAAACGCTTTTATTTCACTGACCGAGAAGTCCATCGCCAGCACCCCGCGCCAGTAGCCGGCGAAATCCAGCGGTATCGAGGCGGTGACCACCTGCTCTTCCAGCTGTGGATCGTCGTCAGGAAAGGTTTGCCAGATAACGCCCCGCCCCGGATTATTCCGCTGGCTCTGTCGGGTAAACCAGAGGGCGCCGATGGCTTGCGAATAGTGGGTCATCACCTGTGACTCGTCCCGCAGCGGCAGGGTCGAGGTGAAAAAACCACTGCGGGAGATATACTGCATTCGCTCAGCGAAATCGCGGTTATGTTGCGTCAGATTCAACAGATACCCCAACTCCAGCGTCGCCATCAGTTCATCAGCCGCGAGCGGATCGTCTTTCAGCAGCATAGGGTTGTTGCCGACGACGCTGCCCGAGACGCCAAACACCGGCAGCGTACGACGGTTCGGCAGCGCCACACGCCAGGCCTCCTGGTGACGCTGGCTCAGATAGCGCTGGCTGGCACTACGCAATACGTCGATATCAAGCGGCTGTTCAAGCGCAGACTCCATGCCGTGGCGAAAAAACATCATCCGGTCGATGTTGAACTGCAGTAGTCCATCCATTTCATGGGCGACATTAGCCAGATTATTACGCTGATTGGCCACGTAGGCCTCTTCCAGGACGTTGATTTCACGCCAGATCAGTACCGTGGAGAAAAAAAGCACCACGATAAAACAAACGTTAACCACATGCGCCGGGCGAGTCAGGTGGCGGAGCTTTTTCATCTTCAACCGAAGTGGCTTATCCATCATTCTCTCGCAGTACGTAGCGCAAACCTGACGATGTCAGCGCCCCGGGTTCTGTCGATGCCGGGCGCGCTTTTAGCGTAGACGACGCAGCGCCGTCGCGCTGTATGCAACCACACTACTTCACCGACCGGCGCAGGCTGCTCACCACTTTCACGCCCGCCAGCACCACTGCGCCAATGACAAAACCCAGCACCAGGTTGGCAATGACCGGCAGCAGGGAAGCCAATATCCCGCCCAGCCCCGCGCTCCAGTGCTCAATGGCATGATGCAGTGGCGCAATGCCGTGAACCACAATTCCGCCGCCGACAAGGAACATCGCCAGCGTCCCAACGATGGAGAGCACTTTCATCAGCCAGGGGGCTACCACTAACAATCCTTTGCCCAGCCATTGCGCCAGCGCAGCGCGTTTCTCCGCCAGCCAGTAGCCCATGTCGTCCAGCTTAACGATCACGCCCACCAGACCATAGACCCCGATAGTGACCAGAATCGCGATCCCGGAGAGGATCAGGATCTGATTGAGCAGCGGCGCTTCCGCCACAATGCCGAGGGTGATGGCGACAATTTCCGCGGACAAAATAAAATCGGTGCGAATCGCCCCTTTCACTTTGTCACGCTCAAAGGCCAGCGGGTCACGTTCCGCCAGCGCCTGAAGACGCTGCTGCCGTTGCGCAGGATCCTCTTTGTGCTTGCGCGCCTCCAGGCTGTGAAGCACCTTCTCCACCCCTTCAAAACAGAGGAACGCGCCTCCCAGCATCAACAGCGGCGTAATCGCCCAGGGAATAAAAGCGCTGATCAATAGCGCCAGCGGCACGAGGATCACTTTATTAACGAACGAACCTTTCGCCACGCCCCAGACGACCGGCAGTTCACGATTCGCTCGCACGCCGGTCACCTGCTGAGCATTGAGCGACAGATCGTCCCCCAATACCCCGGCTGTTTTTTTTGCCGCCAGCTTGCCCATCACGGAAATATCATCCAGTAGCGTGGCGATATCATCGAGTAACGTTAAAAGACTACTTCCTGCCAAAATAATTTCCTTCTCTTTTCATCAATGTCTCCCTCGAGTATGCGTTAAAAAACGGCCGGTGCCCAAGGTACAATTAGTCAATATAAATTTAACAAACTCGCGCAAATTAAGCGCTCGCCAGCACGATAGTTTTCACGTTTACTATATGTCCCCTTTCTATCTCTGCACCGTCGTGAGGAAGTATGTCTACCCGTCAGCTGTTACCGCTTATCGGGGCGCTGTTTGCGCTGTATATCATTTGGGGCTCTACCTATTTTGCCATCGCCGTCGGCGTCGCCAGCTGGCCGCCGCTGATGATGGCCGGTATTCGCTTTCTCTCTGCCGGCGTGCTACTGCTGGGCTGGCTGCTGGCCACCGGCCATAAGCTGCCAGCGCGCCGGCCGTTGCTTAACGCCGCGCTGATCGGGGTTTTGCTGCTTGCCGTCGGCAACGGCTTCGTCACTCTCGCCGAACATCAGCACGTTCCGTCAGGGATCGCGGCGGTGATGGTCGCCACCGTGCCGCTGTTCACCCTGTGTTTCAGCCGCTTTTTCGGCATCGCCACCCGTAAACTGGAATGGCTGGGCATTGCCATTGGCCTGGCGGGTATCGTGATGCTCAATAGCGGTGGCAATTTAAACGGTAATCCGTGGGGCGCACTGCTGATCCTGGTGGGTTCGCTAAGCTGGGCGTTCGGTTCGGTTTACGGGTCGCGGATTGAGCTGCCAACCGGCATGATGGCGGGGGCTATCGAGATGCTCGCCGCCGGGATCGTCCTGCTGGTCGCGTCATGGCTGACCGGTGAGACGTTAACCCATGTCCCCTCATGGTCCGGGATCGCCGCCCTGGCCTACCTGGCTATCTTTGGCTCGCTAATCGCCATCAACGCCTATATGTTTTTGATCCGTAACGTCACCCCGGCGGTAGCCACCAGCTATGCCTACGTTAACCCGGTGGTGGCCGTCTTGCTCGGCACCGGGTTTGGCGGTGAAAGCCTGTCGCTCATTGAATGGTTGGCGCTGGCGGTGATTATTTTCGCCGTAGTGCTGGTGACGCTGGGAAAATATCTCTTCCCCGCTCGCAGCGAGGCTACTCCTTGTAAGGCGTCGAAGTAAACGCCAGCTCGCGGATCCCCTGCGTATCGATCTGCGCGTCGTGCCCGGCGCCGCAGATCCACTCTTCCAGACGCTCGGTGAGCGCTTCATCATTTAGTTTCAACCGGCCGCGCAGAGCGCATTCCCAGATGATAAGCACCCGCCAGCCCTGCTCAGCCAGCTGTTGCCGGTCGCGGGCGTCACGCGCCACGTTGCCGGCGATTTTATCCAGCCAGAACGCCGTCCGGGTGGCCGGTACCTTAAACAGATAACAGTCATGGTGATGCCAGAAACAGCCGTGAGTAAAGATAACGCAACGGTAGTCGGGCAAGGCGAAATCGGGGCGTCCCGGCAGCGCGCGATCCTGGGCGACAAAGGTGAATCCCGCCCCGGTCAGCAGCGCCGCTATCCGCTTTTCAATCGCCGTATCGCGCGTAGCGATAGCCCGCATATTTTTACTGCGCGTGGCTTTATCGTGAACATCCGCCATCGTTATCATCCGCTTCGCGACGCGCCACCGCCTGGGCGATACGCGGCGCCAGGAGCTTCGCCACCGCGGCGAAGACCGGAACCACCACCGAGTTGCCGAACTGACGATAGGCCTGGGTATCCGACACCGGAATGCGGAAACGCGAACCCTGGGGCGATTCAAAGCCCATCAGCCGGGCGCATTCGCGCGGTGTCAACCGGCGAGGCCGCCGCTGTTGGTTCTGCGGATCGTCAAAATACTGCTCGCCCAACGGCCGGTCCCAGCCGCGATCGACGAGAATTTCGGCACCGTCTTTATAGTAGCGGGCAGACAGCGTTCGAGCCACGCTGTGGGGATTACCGGGGTCTACCAGGCCATAACCAAAGCCATTACCCCGCGCCTGATGCTTGCGGGCATAACGATAGAGATATTTCCACAGCACCGGCGTAAGGATAAATTTGGCATCCACCGTCGGCTCCAGCAGCTCGCCAAACGTCGGCCGCACCGCCGGATAGAGCGCAGCGATATCGCGCAGCGTAAATCCTTGATGCAGCTGCAGGTCGCGGCGGAAACCCACCAGCACGATGCGCTCCCGGTGCTGTGGTAAGAAATGGCGCCCGTCGATGACCTTAGGGTCATCCGGCCCGGTATGCCCGGCATCGGCCACCTCATACCCCAGCTCATCCAGCGTCTGCATGATGATGCGGAAGGTGCGCCCCTGATCGTGGCTTTTGAGGTTTTTGACATTCTCCAGCACAAAAATCGCCGGCTGACGTGCGGCGATGATTCTCACCACATCAAAAAACAGTGTCCCCTGGGTTTCGCAGGCAAAGCCGTGCGCGCGGCCCATGGCATTTTTTTTGGAGACGCCGGCAAGTGAAAAAGGCTGGCAGGGAAAGCCGGCCAGCAAGACATCATGCTGAGGAATAGTCTCGCGGATATGCTGCGCCGCTTCGTCATCGCTGACGTCGGGGCGGTGGCTGAGCGTGACATCGCGGATATCTTCATTAAAACGATGCTGTTGCGGATCACAGTACCAGTTGGCCTTGTAGGTACGCACCGCGTGCTTGTTCCACTCGCTGGTAAAGACGCACTGCCCGCCGATGGCTTCAAAACCGTTGCGGATCCCGCCGATACCGGCAAACAGATCGACAAAGCGGAACGCATAATGCGGGTGATGAACTGGCGGCGCCGGCAGCAGCGTCGCCAGATGGGCGATCTCCTGCGGACGCAAACGCCCCGCCGCGCGGGGGAGCGCCGCCACGCGTTTGAGGATCGCCGCGCTCCAGTGCTGTTCGCCGACGCTTACCAGTTCGGCGACCAGCGTTTTCACATCATAGATCGTCATCAGCTGACGCAGCAGCGCCTGAGCCTCTTCCCCGGCCTGCTCTGCCAGCGGCAACGACCTGTTTTCCTTAATTAACTTTTGCGGCATATCCTCAACCAGCGCGGACGATTTTTGCAGAGAGTACCATAAATCACTGGTCGGTTGACGCCTGCGGTGCAAAGCGGCGCAAAACCGCTTCATCCAGCGCCTGCGGCTCCCCCTGCAGCTCGGCGCTGAGTTTGGCCATAAATTCGACGAGGAAACGGGCATTGTGCTGCGCCATCTCTTTTCCTCTGGCCGTCTGCATGGTCTCCGGCAGGCGCAGGAGTTTGCACTGGAAATGGTCAAGGGCATATCTGCGGTCATCCAGCGCCCGCCGGTCAGCAAAAGGATCTTCAGCATCAAACAAGATGGTATTCAGGGCGCCGGCGACGGCAAAGACGCGCGCCAGACCAATCGCCCCCAGCGACTCAAGACGGTCGGCGTCCTGGACGATTTTCGCCTCCAGCGTACGCGGGGGGATCGACGCGCTGAAGCTGTGCGCCTCGATGGCATGGCTGACCGCCGCGTAACGCTCCACGGGAAAATCGGCAAAAGAGGACTGCAGGTTCGCGAGGGTTTTCTCGGCGGCCATCATCGAGGAACGGCTGCGCTCCGGATGATTCTTCGGCAAGCTGACGATGTCATGAAAATAGCAGGCCGTGAGGAGCACCAGTCGGTCGACTTCCTCCCCGGCGGCCAACTGGGTAGCCGTGGCCCAGACGCGACGAAAATGGGACAGATCGTGTGCGGCATCATCCTGCGCGTAATGCATCAGTATCCAGTGCTCAAATCGTTGCTGCCAGTCAACCAGGTCCATAGGCTTTCCTTTATGTGAAGGTCAGCCTCGAGCATAGCAACTTTACCGCTGATGATCCTGCTCGCCGCGAGACGGCCGGGTATACCAGACGACCGCCCCGAGGATCGCGCCAATGCCCGCAAGCACTAACATCCCCAACAGCGCACCAAGCCATTTACCTGCCGTGGTTCCAAAATCGCCCTCCACGCTGGCGCCGGGAACGCTCTGAATTTTTCCGACCACCCACCAGTAACGCACAATGACCCAGACACAATATCCGCAAAAAGCATACAACGCCCATAACGCGAGCTTCCCTCCGGGGCTGCGTTTTGCCTGCTCTTCCATCTCATTCCTCTCCGTGACACAACACACTACCGCCACTCAAAACGTGACAAGCGTCACATTATACCGTCAACCTGTGCAGCAGGCAGCAGTTTCATCCCCATCTTCTGCGTCAACCTGCGACTTATGCTGCCGGTGAGCGGGCGCTGAAGTGCTTTATTTATTCTTCTCCCCATGCAAAAAGTTTATTCCGTCGCGGGAGGTCGCTTATTGTATTGATAATGTATTGATTATTTTTCCCAGCCTAAAAGCAATTTTCGTGATGAATGATGCCTTGATGTTAATTCATACAACCCATTTCATTGAGTTAACAAAATCTATCAAATAACGTCATATCCTGTTGCTATATAACAAAATGATACCCCCCCTCAAAACCATTCATAAAAAATATAAAGAACCAAATAGAAATAAATTGAAATATTTTACATTATTTATTTACATCTTTTATTTTAAATAAAAATGAACTTAGTCGTTAGTATCTGATAGTCATTCCGGAGGGATTGTCATAATTCATAGAAATTATCATTAAAAGGGAATATATAATGAAAAGAAAAGTACTGGCACTCATGGTACCGGCATTATTAATGGCCAATGCCGTTAATGCCGCGGAAATCTATAACAACAACGGCAACAAACTGGACCTTTACGGAAAAGTTGACGGCCTGCACTACTTCTCTGACGACGCTTCAGAGGATGGCGATCAGACCTATGTTCGCTTTGGCCTGAAAGGCGAAACGCAGATTACCTCAGAATTAACCGGCTACGGTCAGTGGGAATACAATATTCAGGCAAATACCACTGAAAAAGAAGGCGCAAACTCCTGGACCCGTCTTGGCTTCGCCGGGCTGAAGTTTGCCGACTACGGCTCACTGGATTACGGTCGTAACTACGGCGTAGTGTACGACATCGAATCCTGGACCGATATGCTGCCGGAATTCGGCGGCGATACCTACACCCAGACCGACGTCTACATGACCGGCCGTACCAACGGCGTGGCAACCTACCGTAACAGCGACTTCTTCGGCCTCGTCGACGGTCTGCATTTCGCTCTGCAGTATCAGGGTAATAATGAAAACGCCGATTCTGGCGAAGGCACTAATAACGGCGGCAAACGTAAACTGGCGCGGGAAAATGGCGACGGTTTCGGTATCTCCAGCTACTATGACCTCGATATGGGGATCAGCGTAGGGGCAGCGTATTCGTCTTCTGACCGCACCCATAACCAGCTGGCAGAGGCTCGTAGCAGCCAGCGCTACGCCAATGGCGATAAAGCCGATGCCTGGACCGTCGGCGCGAAATATGACGCCAACAACATCTATCTGGCCGCCATGTATGCTGAAACCCGCAACATGACCTTCAACGGCAACGATAGTTTTGGTGGGATTGCCAACAAAACGCAGAACTTCGAAGTGGTCGCGCAGTACCAGTTCGACGACTACAATTTACCGCTGCGTCCGTCTATCGCCTATCTGCAGTCGAAGGGTAAAGATCTCTACACCTATTCTCGCTACGGCGACAAGGATCTGGTCAAGTATGTCGACGTGGGCATGACCTACTACTTCAACAAAAATATGTCCACCTATGTGGATTACAAAATCAACCTGCTGGATGAAGACGACCGCTTCTACAAAAACAGCGGTATCGCGACCGATGATATCGTCGCCCTCGGTCTGGTTTACCAGTTCTGATGCCCGTCAAAGCCCGCGTTCAGCGGGCTTTTTTATGTTCCCGCTCCGTTGAGATCACTCTTTTCGACATTGCCGCTTTCCAGGCGTACCTTCCCTCTTTATGATGCGTTTAAGCTCGTTCGGGCAAAAATCGGCGATAAGGTCCTAAAAGGATAACGCGCGCAACCGCGGCTCTACGCTGAAACCAGGACGATGATGATGGCGATACCCCAGCGCAGGCGTTATACCTGAAGCTAACGGTGTGATTGAAGGGGAATGGTCATAAAGAGAAAAGTGGCGGAGAGAGGGGGATTTGAACCCCCGGTAGAGTTGCCCCTACTCCGGTTTTCGAGACCGGTCCGTTCAGCCGCTCCGGCATCTCTCCGCTGTTGTGGTTGCTATAATGCCAGGATCTTTGGCATTTTAATAGCTCCCGTTTCGGTAATCGTGTTCAAGTGACGACTTTGCGAGCGATATGATGTTTAAATGGCCCTGGAAAGCAGATGATGAGTCCGGCAACGCAGAGATGCCCTGGGAGCAAGCGCTTGCCATTCCGGTTTTAGCCCATCTTTCACCCACTGAGCAGCGCAAGCTTACTCAGATGGCTGCCCGTTTCTTACAGCAAAAACGTCTGGTGGCCCTCCAGGGGCTGGAGCTCACCCCGCTGCATCAGGCACGCATTGCCATGCTCTTTTGTCTGCCGGTGCTTGAGCTGGGAATAGAGTGGCTGGACGGTTTCCATGAAGTGCTGATCTACCCTGCCCCGTTCGTCGTGGATGATGAATGGGAGGATGATATTGGTCTGGTCCACAACCAGCGGGTGGTGCAATCAGGACAAAGCTGGCAGCAGGGGCCTGTGGTGCTGAACTGGCTGGATATTCAGGACTCCTTTGATGCGTCAGGCTTTAACCTCGTGGTGCACGAGGTGGCGCATAAGCTGGATGCGAGGAATGGCGATCGGGCCAGCGGCGTGCCGCTTATCCCGCTACGCGAGGTCGCTGGCTGGGAACACGATCTCCATGCGGCAATGAATAATATTCAGGATGAGATAGACCTGGTGGGGGAAAGCGCTGCCAGCATTGACGCCTATGCCGCCACCGATCCTGCGGAGTGCTTTGCCGTCCTCTCGGAATATTTTTTCAGCGCGCCCGAGTTGTTCGCGCCCCGCTTCCCCGCCCTGTGGCAGCGTTTTTGCCACTTTTACCAGCAAGATCCGCTGAAGCGGATACGTGAGAATGGCCTGCAGGATGAAGACGATCGGCGCATTGTTCACTAAAACAACGCCTTGAGCTAAATTTAGCCATTTGAATCAGCAGGTTAATTTTAGTGTTGACACAAAAATACGAGGCCAGTAGTATGCGCCTCGTTCACACGATTCCTCTGTAGTTCAGTCGGTAGAACGGCGGACTGTTAATCCGTATGTCACTGGTTCGAGTCCAGTCAGAGGAGCCAAATTTAAAAAAGCCTGCTTTCGAGCAGGCTTTTTGCTTTTCGGTTTTCATGTCTCTTTATGAATCTTAATATGATTTAGATTCAACAAGTTAGCGTGAGAAGTTTTCCTGACGCATTTTCATTCCTTCCTCCGCATCAGGCAATATTCGTGGTCATTTCAGTTCGATTTTGCGGTGACCATCCTATGTCTTTTTGCGACACCAAACGCCGCAGTTTCAAGCCTACCGAAAAACTTTTTACGTTTACTCAGCGGGACTGAGTTTCGCACAGGCCGATGCAATGAGCCGTCCGGCTTCAGCTACCGTGGCGTTGTCTGTGGCAATCGATAATCGGAAATAGGGCGACAAGCCGTATGCGCTGCCGCCAACGCCGGACACGCCGCTTTCCAGCAGATAATCCAGCACGTCAGCTTCGTTTTCGATTTTCGCCCCGTCCGGCCGGTAACGTCCGATTAATCCGGCGCAGCGGCAAAAGACAAAGAAACCGCCCTGCGGCACCCGCAACTCCAGCCCGTCAATATTCGCCAGAATGTCAGTTATCACATCGCGCCGTTGCTGATAAGCCGCAACCTGTGGCGCAATAAAATCCAGCCCGCCGTTAAAGGCTGCCAGCGCAGCCGCCTGACTCACCGAACTGGCACCGGAACTGATTTGCGACTGCACCACGGTCATGGCGGCAATAAGCGCTTGTGGCCCGGCACCGAAACCAATCCGCCAGCCGGTCATCGCATAAGTTTTGGATACACCGCCCACCAGCAGACTGCGCCCCTGTAAATCAGGGGCTACGTTGAGCAGATTCTGGTGTTCACAGCCATCAAACAGAATGTGCTCATATAAGTCATCGAGCATGACCAGCACCTGCGGATGTCCGCGCAGGACGGCGGCCAGCGCCTGCAATTCCGCGGCGGAATATACCGCGCCGCTCGGATTACCTGGATGATTGAGCACCAGCCAGCGGGTGCGCGGCGTAATACTGGCGGCCAGCTGTTCCGGCGTCAGTTTGTAACCCTGTTCCAGATGACATTCGACCAAAACCGGTGTGCCACCGTTAAAACGCACGCTGTCCGGAAACGTCGGCCAGTAAGGAACCGGCACAATCACTTCGTCGCCATCATTGAGCGTAGCGGCAAAGGCATTGAAAATGACCTGCTTGGCACCGTTGGCAATCATAATGCCGGCAACAGCGAATGGCAGCCGGTTTTCCCGCTGCAATTTCTGTCGCACCGCCTCACGCAGCGCTGGAATGCCCGGCGTCGGCGTGTATTTGGTTTCACCACCCGCAATCGCCTCGTATGCCGCCTGTTTAATATGAGCGGGCGTATCAAAATCCGGCTCACCGGTGGTGAGATCCAAAATATCCACCCCAGCTTTTTTCAGGTCATTGGTACGCTGTTTCGCCGCTGCATTGGCGGAAAGTGACACGCGCTGAACGCGGTCTGACAAAGAAATCGTCATCGTAATGTTCCAACGCTAAAGTTAAGACTGGCGGTTAAAGTCAGGCTCAGGCAGACCAAGGTTTTGACGCAGCGTGCTGAATTCATATTCTTCACGGAATAACCCGCGACGGCGCAATTCGGGGATCACCAGCTCAACAAACAGCGAAAGCTGTTCCGGCATCACCGCAGGCATGATGTTGAAACCGTCTGCCCCGCCTTCTTCAAGCCAGTGCTGGAAATCATCGGCGATAACGTCCGCCGTACCGACCAGTACGCGGTGCCCACGCGAACCGGCAGCAATCGCGGCCAGTTCACGCAGGGTCAGATTTTCGCGATACGCCAGATCGGTCAGCAGTTTCACTCGGCTCTGATTACCTTCACCAGCAGGCACATCCGGCACCGGTCCATCAAGCGGAAACGCACTCAGATCCATATTAAAACGGGTGGAAAGCTGGCGGATGCCGTTATCAATATCCACCAGCGAATTCAGTTCACGCCAGGTTTCATGCGCTTCTTCCAGCGTGCGGCCCACGATGGGCATTACGCCTGGCAAAATCAGCACGTGATCTGGATTACGTCCAGCCTCTATCACCTGCTGTTTCTGCGCACGGTAAAAAGTTTGCGCTTCTTCCAGCGTGGCGGCCGCAGTAAACACGACTTCAGCCGTGGCCGCCGCCAGTTTCTGGCCGTCTGCAGAAGAACCGGCTTCAATAATGACCGGACGCCCCTGCGGTGAACGAGTGATATTCAGCGGACCCTGTACCTGAAAATACGTGCCCTGATGATTCACCGGCTGGATTTTCTCGTTCACGAAATACTGGCCGCTGGCCTTGTCCGGCTGCACCGCCCCCTCCTGCCAGCCTTCCCACAGTTTGAACGTCGCCTCGAGAAACTCATGCGCCACGGCATAACGTTCGGCATGCGTGGGCATATCGTCGCGGCTGAAATTGCGCGCCACGTCAGTGGAAAACGACGTCACTACGTTCCACGCCGCGCGGCCGTGGCTGATGTGATCAAGAGAAGAAAAGCTGCGTGCCAGATTAAACGGATCGCTGAATGTCGTTGAAGCCGTGGCGGCCAGCCCGATATGGCGTGTTTGCACTGCCAGCGCCGACAGCAAGGTCAGCGGCTCAAGCCGCGCCATGGTGGACGGCAACCGGTAGACGCTGGTCGCCAGAGCATCGCCGACGAAGAACATATCGAACTTGCCCTCTTCGGCTTTTTTGGCGATCCCCGTCAGCCAGTCGATGTCGGTCGGCGAACCCAGGTTTTCAGTTAAGCGCCAGCCACTGACGTGATGCCCGAGCGGCTGTACAAACAGGCCAAGACGCAATTGACGGGTGTTTTTTGCAGAAGATGAATCAGAGGTCATGGCGTTATCCCTGTGAATAAGAGTGAGTTTCGGTTTTCTGCAGGGCTTTTTCGATATTTTCCGCTGCTATTGAAAACGGTAAACGGGCGGCATTTTCGGCGGAGAATTTTACTTCGCGGGCAATGGCCGCGATGATCGCCTCCCGGTCACCATTCAGTGGCGGCAATGCCAGCGGCGCGTCATATTCACGTAACAACGACAGCAACTGCACCTCCGGCTGGCCGTCATCGCTTTCCAGCAGGGACTGCACCAGCAACCCGAAACCCACTTTCTCGCCGTGCAGCCAGTCATGCAATTCCGGCTGATGGGTGAAACGGTTATGGATCGCGTGCGCCACGCCCGGCGCAGGGGTTTCATCGCGCATGCTGTTAGCCATACCTGCCACCGCGATATTGGCGTCGATAACTTTCATCAGCGCCGGTGTGACTTCATGGCGGGCGTTGTCCTGCACCGCCTGAGCGCCGTATTGTTGAAAGACGTCCACCGCCAGTTTTGCCGCCTGAACTTTCAGGTTCAGCGCCAGACTGTCGTCGCTTTTCTGTTTATACGGGCGGAATTCGTACCATTTCGCCAGCGCATCCACGATGCCCGCTTTGAGATAACGCACATCGTTTTGCGCAATCACATTCGTGTCGACCAGCAGCATCAGCGGCATACGCGACAACGGCTGGCTGCGCACATGCCCGCCGTGCTCATTATAAATAATGCTGACCGGCGACCAGGCAGCACAGGTCGCGGCAACGGTCGGTATGGTCACCAGCCCGACGTGGGACAGCAGATTCGCCACCGCTTTGGCACAATCAAGCACCCGCCCGCCGCCAATGCCCAGTACCAGCGTGGCATTTTGTTCCCGCACGCTGTTCAGATGGGTTTCGATAGCCGCATCGGTACATTCCGTGGTGAGAAAATTGATCTGCCAGCGAATACCGGCTGCCTTCAGGCTGGTTTCCAGTTGCGGATTCACCGCCCGCCACGCTTTCGGGCTGGTGATGATCGCGACATCGGAGGAATGAACGGCAAGTAGCTCACCGGTGCGTGAAAGCAGGCCGGGCTGATGATGATAGGTCTGCGGTGATTTTATGGCGAACACATCGATGCCCTGTATTTATCGTCTGGTTAAAGAGAAACGCCCCGTAATTAAACAGGAATTTGATATGGGATATATTCAAGTGTTATTAAAAGCATCCTACGAGAATTGAAAAAATTAACAAAGTGCTAAGTGGGGATCCTTATTAACTTATTCTCAATAGCATAGATTGATTTTTGCTATAGCCTATAACCCCCTTGCATGCTGTGCTGGATCAAAGAAATAATAGTGTCAGACAGGGCTAATTTAACGCAATGAAAACAGACGCATCTGGCATCTTCCCATACCTGATACGCCATTTCGATATCGTGTTTTTAATGACGACCTTAAAACAACGTTAATTATCCCTTATATAAGACGAGAGTATTATGTCCTCACATCCGATAGATTTTCTTTTACTTGGCAACAATTTTGGCACACCCGAAATGCGGGAAATCTGGTCAGAGCAAAATCGCCTGACACAGCAAATCAATGTCGAAGTTGCGCTGGCATTGGCCGAAGGTGAGCTGGGTGTGATCCCGCAACAGGCCGCGCTGAGCATTGCGGAGCTGGCCAATGCCAGCCAGCTGAATATTAAGGACATCGCCGCCTCCGGCGCGCAGATGAAACATTCTCTGATGCCGGTGCTCACTGCATTGCAACAGCAATGCAGTGACGCAGGGGAATACATTCATTACGGCGCAACCACGCAGGATATCATCGATACCGCCACCGTTTTACAGCTGGCACAAACTCTGAAAGTGATCGTCCGTGACAGCACCGCCGTGGCGAATGAGCTGAAAGCGCTGGCGCGTGAGCATCAGTACACGCTGATGACAGGCCGCACCCACGGTATGCAGGCGTTGCCCACCACGTTTGGCTTTAAAGTCGCCGTCTGGCTGGATGAGTTTATCCGTCATCTCGACCGTCTTGCCGCCATCACGCCGCGTCTGCTGACCGGTAATATCAGCGGCGCGATCAGTACCTACGCTGCGCTTGGCGAAGTGGGTCCGGAGGTAGAACGCCGCACACTGGCGCGCCTGAACCTCAGTACGCCGAATATCGGCTGGCAGGCTGCGCGTGACCGCTTTTCAGAATACGCCTCGGTGGCGGTGCTGATCAGCGGCACACTGGGCAAAATAGGCAACGAGCTTTACAACCTGATGCGCACCGAAATTAATGAAGTCGAAGAGCCGTTCAGCAGCGGGAAAATCGGCTCCACCACCATGCCGCACAAACGCAATCCCGCGGCCCTCGAAGGTCTTGCCAGCCTGACACAGCCGCTGTTGCACAGCGCATCACTGATTTATCAGTCGATGCACGTGGAGCATGAACGTGATGCGATGAGCTGGCGCGCCGAGTGGATCGCCCTGCCGGAAATCTCGATTTATCTCTCTGCACAGCTGCAAAATGCTCAGTCGATTCTCTCCGGCCTGACGGTCAATAAAGCACGCATGCTTGCGAATTTGCAAATGCAGGACGGCCTGCTGCTGTCCGAAAAAGTGATGTTTGAGGTCGGTAAAAAACTCGGTAAACAAACCGCGCATCATCTGGTTTATGAATGCGCCATGCAGGCGTTTGAAAAACGACACGCTTTTAAAACCGTTCTGCTTGCGCATCCGGTGCTGGCGGCCTGTATTACTGAACGGGATCTTGACCACTGGTTAGATCCGGCTCATTACACCGGCTGCGCCGCGCAAAAAGTCGATGACGTCATCCGCTTTGCCGAGCAGTCCGGTCATCTGACTTCTCCTGAGGGATCTGGGTTATGACACAACATTTCAGGCGGCTGACGCTGGATGATAAACACGATTATCTGACACTGATGCTGGCCGCCTACGCGCCAATCAAAGCGCTCGGGATTCAGTTTGATGCTGCCACCGCCGATCTGGTACGCGTGACACAACACCTCGACGATCATGCAGTGTTTGCGCTCTTTGATGACCAGCGGATGGTGGCTTCGGTTACCCTGCGCTTCCCGTGGGGCGCAATGCCCGGCCCTTTGGGCCTGCCGCATATTGGCTGGTTTGGCACGCATCCAGATTACGCCGGTCAGAGCCTCGGCAAAAAACTGTTGGGCTGGCTGGAAGACAACATTCTGATCCGCGAACTGAAAGCCCCGGCTTACTCACTCGGCACCGCCACCAGCCATCCGTGGCTGCGCGATATGTACCTGAAACTGGGTTTTCAGCCGGTCTTTGAAAGAGACCTCGGCAAAGGACACATCACGCTGTACCTGAAAAAAATTCTCGATGAAAAAAGCCACGCCCGCTGGCTGGAACGTCAGCCACCTACAGGAGTTTAAATGTTAGATATCACGCAGGAACATCAGCCACTGGCGGCGTTTATTCAGGATTTTCGCCACCACCTGCACCGCCATCCGGAGCTGTCCAACGACGAATTTAACACCACCGCCAGTATCCGGGCGGTACTGGAGAAGTATCAAATCCGCGTGATAGATTTGCCGCTCAAAACTGGTCTGGTGGCAGAGATTGGCGGCATCAATCCCGGCGAACTGGTGGTGCTACGTTCTGATATCGATGCCCTGCCGATTGAAGAAAAATCCGCTGTGGATTACACCTCGCAAAATCCCGGAGTGATGCACGCCTGCGGCCACGATTTCCACACCTCGGCGGCACTTGGCGCGGCGATTTTGCTGAAAGCGCAGGAAGATTCGCTTTCCGGCACGGTGCGCATTCTGTTTCAGGCGGCGGAAGAAACCGGTCACGGTGCGCCGACGCTGATTAGCACCGGCGCGCTCGATAACGCTGCCGTCATTTTCGGCATTCATAACGATCCCTCTTTGCCGGTTGGCGTTATCGGCAGCAAAGACGGCGCATTAACCGCCGGCGTGGATCGCTTTGCGATCGCCATCTCCGGTACCGGCAGCCACGCGGCGCGTCCACACGAAGGCAACGACCCGATTATTATCGCCGGACAGGTGATTTCCGCGCTGCAAACCCTGATCGCCCGCAACGTGCCGTCCGCACACAACGCGGTGGTTTCTATCACACAGGTTCACAGCGGGAGTACCTGGAACGTGATCCCGGATTCCGCCTGGCTGGAAGGCACCGTCCGCACCTTTAATCAGGACACACGGGAACTGATCGAACGCCGTTTGCGGCAGATTCTTACGGGTATCGCTGCGGCATTTGATACCGACATCAGCCTCGACTGGCAGCCCGGCCCGCCGTCAGTGGTCAATACGGCTAAATGGGTGGATTTCGCGCTGGCGCACGGTGAAGGCTCCGGCTTTGAAGCCCGTCGCGTTGAAGCCAGCCCGATAGGGGAGGACTTCGCGTTCTATCAGCAAAAATTGCCCGGCGCATTCATCATGATCGGCTCCGGCGGTCCTTACGCGCTGCACCATCCACAATTTCGCGTTGACGATCGCGCCCTGTTTCCGACTGCACATTACCTGTCGCAACTGGCGGTACAAGCGCTGCGCACTCTCAGTGCGGAAATAAACAGCAAGGATAAAAGCGCATGAATCGACAAGCAGGCACCGACTTGCCAGGCATGGATTCTCATCGTTGACCCTTGACGGGCACCCGATTTCAGACGCCCTGCTGGTGCAACTGCATGCGCTCTGCGAGCGTGAACCTTTCGTTAATTTATTATCTCCGGTCGCTCAGGCCTGAAACGGGGAATACACCGATGACATTAACGCCATCGCTGGCGAAACTTATCGTCAGCTCGTCCCCTTCCCCCGCGGCTCGTGAAGCAGCACGGGAAGGGTTGCTGGATTTTTTGGCGGTTACCCTGCCGGTTTTACGCGGCAACTTCCCCGATGCAGGACTGAACAGTTTGCATCAGGTTTACCGCGCTGACGATCCGCCGACCCGCGCGTTGCTGCTCGGGTATGTCGGGCACGCGCTGGATTTTGACGATTTCCATCCCGATTTTCGCGGTCACCCCAGCGTGGTGATTTTGCCCGCGCTTCTGGCGCTGGTCTCACAAAGACCCGATATCAATGGCGCACATTTTTTCGATGCGTACGTGACCGGAGTGGAAATGTCCGGACGCCTCGGGCTGGCCGTCGGTTCTCAGCATTACACCCTCGGTTTTCACAATACCGCTACGCTCGGCACGATTGCCGCCGCCGCTGCCTGCGCGCGGCTGGTGAATGCCACGGAAAGGCAAACGGCAGTGATTCTGGGTATCGCGGCGACGCAGTCTGCGGGTTTACGTGCGCAGTTCGGCAGTGATGTCAAACCGTTGCACGCGGGCCTGGCGGCGCAGACCGCCGTCATTGCCACACAGCTCACGCTGGCAGGCTTTCACGGCCAGCCGGACAACGTGCTGGACAGCTTTTTATCGACTTATTGCGCCGGTCAGCAGCAGCCGGAAAAACTTATCTCAGACTGGGGGGCGCCGTGGCGGATTATCTCGCCCGGTCTGGAATTCAAACCCTATCCGACCTGCGGAGGCACGCATAGCGCCGCCGATGCCGCACGAGCTCTCCGCCAGGAGTGGCTGCAAACGGGCAACGGCGCGGATGTACTGATCGCAGCCATCGAACGCATTGAAGTGTCTTTTCCGCCGGGCGGTGATATTGCGGCGTCGGTGCGAAAACCCAACACCGGCGTTGAAGCCAGGTTCAGTCTGGAATACGTGATTGCGGCATGTTTGCTGCGCGGAGAACTACGCTTAGAGGATTTCTCATCGGTGCCGGTGGCGACAGATATTGCCGCGCTGGCAGAAAGTGTGGCGCGTTGCCCGGATTTCTCCGCGCCGCCGGACGAGCTGAACCCGGCCGCGCGTTTTCATCAGGTGACGGTGTTTTTGCGTGACGGCAGCGTGCTGCAACAGCGCTTCACGCGGCAGCAAAGCCTGGCGATCCCGTTTGATTTACCGGCAAAACTGCGTGCCTGTTTGCCCGACCTCACAGACGCAAAGCGGGTGGAGCTGGTGGCGCTGAGCAGGCTGGAAAACCGCGACAGTCTGCCGCGGCTGGTTGATATGTTATTTGCGAAACAAATTAACGCAGCGTCATTATAAAACCGTCGACAGGAAATTACGGACACGGACGTTCTCCGTTTCATCGAGTACACTTTTCGTTGGCCCCGACGCCACAATCTTGCCACCCTCCATAAAGATGACGTTATCTGCCACTTCTCGTGCAAAGCCGATTTCGTGGGTGACAATCACCATCGTGATCCCGGAGTGCGCCAGCTTTTTGATCACCTGCAACACTTCGCCCACCAGTTCAGGATCCAGCGCGGAAGTGGGTTCATCGAACAACATCACTTCAGGATCCATCGCCAGCGCACGGGCAATGGCTACACGCTGCTGCTGCCCGCCGGAAAGCTGCTGCGGCCAGTCATCTTCACGACTGGCTAACCCAACCTGCCGGAGCAACGCGCGGGCTTTACTGAGTACCTGCTCACGGTTTTGCTTCTTCACCCGCAAAGGCGCATCGGTAATATTTTGCAAAACGGTGCGGTGCGGAAACAGGTTAAATTGCTGAAATACCATGCCGGTACGGCTGCGCTGCGCGGCGATTCTGCGGCTGCTCAGTTCATACAATGCCTGCCCTTTCTGCTGATAACCCACCAGTTCGCCACCGATACGGATCGTGCCGCCATCCAGTTTTTCAAGATGATTAATACAACGCAGCAAGGTGGATTTCCCTGAACCGGAAGGCCCGAGGATCACCGTGACCGAACCGGCCGGAATATCGAGGCTGATTTCATCCAGAATGGTATTACCGGAGAAACGCTTAGTGACTTTGCGAAATTCAATAGCTTCACCCATGGCTGGTTTCTCCTGCGCTGATACTGGGGGTACTGACCGCGCCGGATGCCGACGCTTTCCCGGCTTTGCGTTTTACCTTGCGGTGACTACTGCGGCTGAAATGTCGTTCAACGTAATACTGAATCACTGAAAGCAATGATGTCAGCAGCAGGTACCACAACGTGGCGACCAGCAGCAGCGGGATCACTTCATAGGTGCGCTGATAAATAATCTGCGCGGAGAACAGCACATCCTGTAATGAAATCACCGAGACAACCGCTGTGGTTTTCAACTGACCGATCACTTCATTCCCGGCCGGAGGCAGAATGGCGCGCATCGCCTGCGGCAAAATGGTGTGGAGGAATATTTGTGCCGGGCGATAACCCAGAGCACGTGCAGCCTCGACTTGCCCGGTACCGACGCTCTGGATCCCGGCGCGGATAATCTCTGCGGCATAGGCAGACTGATGCATGACTAATGCAATCACGGCAGCACTGAACGGGCTAATCAGTGAGTTCGCAGAAGCGCTCCAGATTTCACCAACCCACGGCAACGAAATCGAAATAGTCGGGTAAAGCGCGGCAATGTTGTACCAGAGAAATAACTGAACCAGCATCGGCACCCCGCGGAAAAACCAGGTATACCCCCAGCTGACAGCGACCAGCACCGGATTGGATGACAGGCGCATCAGCGCCAGGATCGTGCCGCCTGCAAAGCCAAAAATCACGGAAATTGCGGTCAGTTGCAATGTCATCAGTACGCCCTGAATGATCGACGGGCCGGTAAAGTTTTCGGCAATCACCGACCATTCAAAACGCGGATTGCTGAGCATGGAGTTCCCCATAGCCAGCAATATCAGCAATACGATCAGGGCGCTTATCCAGCGCCCGATATATTTTTTACCGATGATCCGCAGTTCTTCCGGCTGCTGATCGTGTGTTTCACTGCTCATCCGAAAATCTCTTCATTACGTTTTGACTCTTTGACTGCGCCAAAACCGATGGACCATTTATCGAGGATTTTCTGGTAAGTCCCGTCCTTGATCAGCGAGTTCAGGGATGCCTGCACCGCCTCTTCCAGCCCCGACTGTTTAGGGAACGCCACGGAGACAGGCGCATCATCAACATGAATAGTGCCGGTCAGCGTCAGCGGTTTGACCTGGCTAACCTGATAGGTCAGACCTTCATACGGGCCGAAGAACATCGGTACGCGACCGCTGACCACAGCCTGTACGCCTGAAGGGCGATCCGGGAATACGGCAATCTTGATCGGCGGCTTACCCGCATCAGTACAAATTTTGCTTGCAGCTTCAAGACGCCCAATCTGCGTAGTGCCCGCGCCGGCGCCCACTTCCTGCCCGCACACAGCCTCAAAAGAGGTAAATGGCGCAATATTGGCGTCTTTACGCGAGATGACCCCCAGGCGCGACGCATCGTAGTAACTGACGAAATCGACCTGCTCGAGACGTTTTTTGGTGGCGTTGATATTGGATAGTGCGACGTCATAGCGACCCGATTTCAACCCCGGAATAATATTGTCGAAACCGCCGGTATCCTGCCAGCGCACTTCCACACCGAGCCTTGCCGCCACGGCATTCATCACATCAATCTCACGCCCGGCGAGCGTTTTATTGTCTTCCTGGAAAAAAGTGGTTGGGGGCGTATTCGGATTGGTGCCTGCAACGATATATCCGCGTTTGGCGATATCCGGCGGAAGCTTACTTTTCAGCGCCTCATCAGCGGTGACATGAAAGGTGGTAGAGGACGGAACAACCTGCCCGGCAGCCCACGCAGAAGAGAGATTCCCGGCAATCAGCAAAGGAAGCAGTAATTTAGATAACGTCATAAAGAAGCCTTTTCCTGGTTAAAACCTGTAAAAACCACAAAAGAGGTGTGGTAAAAGAGGCAAGGCCATCAGAGGGGTTTTATCATTGATAGTGCAACACCCGCCCTGCCTTAGACATGATTCTGCGGGCATATGCCTTTTACTGACAAATGAGAAAAAGAGATAAAGATTTCGAAAAAATGGGAAAGTCAGGGGCGGGCTAAAGAACGCTTTTCATTCAAACTCAAGGTCAGCGCCGCGGGCTCGCAGCACTCGATGGCTCAAAAGAATGTTAAACCACTCCCTTTGATATTCTGCGGTTTTAACCGTGCGCTCACGCCTGCTATGCGTCAGGTAAATCGCCTTGATACCAGATGCAAGTCATTAGCCTGGCGCACGCGTACTGGTCAAACGCACCTCATGGCTTCATCACGACGCGGCCAAGCGGTTTCGCTGTCTCAGCGAATTCGTGGGCCGCAGCAGCGTTAGCCAGGGGGAAGATACGGTCAATGACCACCTTGATACGCCCTGCTGCTACAGCCTGCAACAGGTCGTCCACACTGGCCCGCACGCCAGGCCTTGCCAAAAGGGGGCCCATGAAGACTCCCATGAGTGTCTGGTTAGACTGCATTGGCGGCCACAAGTCGACAGTCAGATTCCCCCCGCCCGCATTACCGACGAAGACGAGACGTCCTTCCGGGGCAAGTGCAGAAAGCGAAGCAGGCAGCGTCGTCCCCACCGGATCGATGACGAGGTCCACACCGGTACCCTGGGTGAACTGTCGGACACGGTCAACGATGTTGTGCTCGGCACGATCCACGACATGATCGGCACCCAGTTCAAGCAACCGGCTCCTGCGCTGCGTTCCGCTTGCCACGGCGATGACCGTTGCGCCGGCTTGCGAGGCAAGCTGAACGGCCGCGAGCCCCACGCCACCCGCCGCGGCCTGAATAAGGACGGTTTCTCCGTGTTGGAGCATGCCTCGGGTGAAAAGACAATGATGCGCGGTTGCAAAAGAAATCGGTACCACCGCCGCTTCAGGCATCTCCACGCCATCGGGGATAAGCCAGGTATGTTCCGCAGGTACCGCCCAACGTTCCGCATGTGATCCCTGCAGGTGAAAAGCAGCGACTCTGTCCCCAACCTTACGGCTACGGACATTCGATCCGACGGCAACCACGGTGCCCGCGGCCGCGTAGCCCACGACCCATGAAGGAAGCGGCGGCGGAGTTGAACGGCGGTTGATCAGATCGCCTCCTTCAATGGAGATTGCCTCGACAGCAATCAGGATATCGTCAGGCCCGGTGATCGGATCGGGGATATCGACATATTTCAGGACGCCGGGAGCGCCTGCCACGTCATAAACCGCTGCTTTCATAAATTGTCCTCTGTCCCCTCCGTTAATCCGCACCCGTCTGGCTAACTCTCCCGATCCAGCATAGACCTCCACAGGCAGCGCAGGCTGCCCTATTGAATTTTCGACTGGCGGAAAGACTCATAACGCTTAGGGCAGTCTGGCAATGACCTTTATCTCAAACGTGAATCCGTAAAGCCAGGTCACGCCGATCCCGGTCAACGTAGGGTAAGGCGCCTCCCCCCAATATTCTGGCAGAATACTCCAGATAGCGTCGAGATTTGACTCGGGATCGACGACAAAGAGGGTAACGTCTACCACGTCACCAAACGTGCAGCCCGCCGCCGCGAGCACAGCATTAAGATTATTGAACGCCAGCCTGGCCTGCGCTTGCAGATCGTGCTCAGGCGAGCCGTCCTCGCGGCTACCAACCTGCCCCGAAACGAACAAAAAACCATTGGATTTGATGGCCGGTGAATAGCGATTGCGCTCATAGAGCGTCTGTCGACCGAAGGGAAAAACGGCTTCGCGTGCTGTCATGTTTGTACCTTTATCGTGGGGCGAAATAAGCCCGGTGAATATAAAGACACTTTACAGCGGCGAGATCGGGCGGATAAACAAGCGACTTTGTCCCTCATTGTTTGTAATATCCAAACAATCGGTGAAAAGAGAGGATAAGGAATGGATCGTTTCGATGCGATGCGCGCCTTTGCTCGCGTGGTGGAGGCAGGTAGCTTCACGAAGGCTGCTCAAACGCTTCATATGAGCAAAACCACGGTGACGCAACTCATTCAGCAGCTGGAAGCGCGCCTGCGCGTCAAATTGCTCCATCGCACCACCCGCAAACTCGGTGTGACTCCTGATGGCGCGGTCTACTACGAACGCGTCATCCGTCTGCTGGCGGACATGGAGGATGCTGAAAACAGCCTGTCCAGTGCGGCGATGACGCCCAGGGGACGGCTACGGGTGGATGTACCCAGCCCGCTGGCCCGCCTTATTCTGGTGCCGGCGCTACCGGCTTTCCACGCCCGCTACCCAGATATCCAGTTCGACATGGGTGTGAGCGACCGGGTGGTGGATCTGATCGGCGACAACGTGGATTGCGTTCTGCGCGGTGGTGAAATCACCGACCAGTCCCTAATCGCACGCCATGTCGGCGATTTGCAAATCGGCGTCTACGTCGCCCCCCATTATGTGGAACGCCTTGGCGCCCCTGCGCACCCGCGAGAACTGCAAAACACCGACCATCGCATAGTAGGATTCGTGTCCTCACGCCCCCGTAAGATTGATCCTCTGGTTCTGCGCAGTGAGAGTGAACAGATTGAAATTACGGGCAATTATGTGCTTGCCGTAGATGACGGCAATGCTTACCTCGAAGCTGGATTAGCCGGGTTAGGCGTGATTGCGCTGCCAATCTATATGGCGGCAGCACATCAGGCTGTTGGCGCTTTGATTCCGTTATTTACACAATGGCGTATCAGCCCAATGCCCCTGCACCTGGCGTTTCCGCCGAACCGCCATGTCAACGGCAAACTGCGCGTTTTTATTGACTGGATCGTTGAATTGATGCAGCAGCATGTCCCCATTACCAATAATAAATAACGACATCCCAGCTCCCTGATTCGCTTATCAACGACGATGGGTGATCATTCCCGTTGTTTTGAACGAAAGTGAATAATAGAAATCGTTTTCCCAATTTAAATATTTATAACGAATCCGAGAACTATAATGCGGGATTGCCGTCCTATTCGGGACTCGTTGGAAATATTTCCCCTAACACTAGTCTGTTTGCCTAACTACAGTATTCATGGGATTACCGATGAGGTACACTTTATCTTTAATATCGTCATTCCCGCACCATTCATTGTAATTATAGAAAATTGCATTTAATAAAATAAGGATATTAATTTATGAAAAAAGGTATAAAAATTATCATCACGGTAGTTTTCGTGATTCTGGCATTGCTGAGCGGCATGATGAGCTTCATGATCGTCGGGATGGGGGTCAGCGGTAGTGGCTGTGGTCAGGAGTGTTTTGATAATATGGATTCTGCAAAACTCATTAGTATTATATTCTGGATATTGGCTATCATAAGCGGTATCTTCGCTTTCATGGACAATGGCAGCCAAAAAAAAGATCCTCAGTAACAATATTAAGTCCATAGATATATTTGCAGATTTTATCATCTCCTCCTGAGCATCTCCTGGCACCCTCATTAAAACGCCATCACCGCCACTGCTCATAAGTTAAGGATCGGTTTCCCGATCCTTATCCCCAACAACGTTGAATGCATCGACAGCAAAAGAGCCTTCTTACAATAACCGTTAATCAGGCTAAACGACCCGCTACAAACTCCCCTGCACCGCTGAGGCGCTGATATTCACCGGCATGCCGGAGCGGCGTTGCAGAGTTTGCTCGGCCTGCGAAGGACTCACTCCCGGCCCCTGGGTAAACTCGCGCAGCGCCGAGGTCATCGGTAGCGGGACCTTTCGGTCGGATTCAAATTCCGCCCGGTTGCGCGACAGCGGCTCGTGCACCTCCAGCCAATGGCTACCGTCCGGCTCCACGGTGTACTTCACCGGCTGATCGATCAGCTGGACGCGCGTCCCCACTGGTACGTTATCAAACAGGAATTTAATATCGTCATTGCGCAGGCGAATGCACCCCTGGCTGACGCGCAGCCCGATGCCAAAGTTAGCGTTGGTGCCGTGGATGGCATACAGCCTGCCGATGTAGATCGCATACAGCCCCATCGGATTATCAGGCCCGGGCGGCACCAGCGCCGGCAGGGTTTTGCCCTCTTTCGCATACTCGCGCCGGGTATTGGCGGTCGGAACCCAGGTGGGTCCCTCCTGCTTGCGCTCTACCGCCGTCACCCAGTTACGCGGGGTTTCGCGCCCGGCCTGGCCAATGCCGATTGGCAGCACTTCCACACTATTGCCCAGCGGCGGGTAATAATAGAGACGCATTTCGGCGACGTTGATGACGATCCCTTCGCGCACGGTGTCAGGCAGGATCAACTGCTGCGGAATAGTCAGCGTCGAACCGGAGTGCGGCAAATAGACATCGACGCCGGGGTTGGCCTCCAGCATATTGCTCAACCCCTGGCCGTACTGGGCAGCAAAACTTTCCAGCGGTTGGGTGTTGTTCTCCGGGACGGCGATGGTAAATGCGCTGCCCACCAGACGGCTTCCCTCCGGCGGCAGCGGATAGCTGACGGCCAGTGCGCCGTGGCTGGCGAGCAGCATCAGCGCAGAACAAAGTAATTTCACACGCCGCATCGTCATTTTCCCTTCCTCAGTCGCGACTCTCGTGTGTGAATTATAGCGTTATTTCCTCGCCTCGATCCGCTGACCCACCATGACTTAAATCTGATAGTCGATAGCAGCCTCTTCCGGCTCCATCGCCTGACGCTTAATTTCATCCAGCGACAGTCCGGCATTGCACAGTTCGATAAAGCGCCAGACGTAGTTGCGCTGGAGCTGGCCCCGCTTCAACCCCAGCCACACGGTATTGGCATCGAACAGATGGCGGGTATCGAGGCGCGTAAAGGTGTCCGCTTCCCTGGCATCCCCGGACTGCTCGGCGACCAGCCCGACGCCCAGCCCCAGCTCGACATAGGTCTTGATGACATCGGAATCCTGGGCGCTCAGCACAATATCCGGCATCAGCCCTTTGCGGTTGAAGGCCTCATCGATTCGCGAACGGCCAGTGATCCCCTGGCGATAGGTGATTAACGGCCAGCGGGCGATCGCCTCCAGCGTCAGAGGAGAAACCTGCGTCAAAGGATGATCCTTCGGCACCAGCAGGCTGTGATGCCAGCGGAACCAGGGGAAAGCCGCCAGCGTCGGGTCGTTGCTCAGGCGCTCGCTGGCGATACCGATATCCGCCCCGCCGTTATGCAGCAGCGCTTCGATTTCCTGCGGGGTGCCCTGCACCAGCTCGACGCGAACATCTGAGAACAGCTCGCGGAAGGCTTTAATCACCGGCGGCAGGCTGTAGCGCGCCTGGGTGTGGGTGGTGGCGATGGTTAAGACGCCGGAGGCATCATTGGTAAAGAGATCCGCCAGCCGCCGGACGTTGCTGGCTTCATTGAGGATGCGCTCGGCAATGGATAACAGCGCTTTACCCGGCTCGGTCATGCCTAACAGGCGCTTACCGCGACGGATAAAGATCTCAATCCCCAGCTCCTCTTCCAGTTCCCGGATATGGCGGCTGACGCCTGACTGCGAGGTATAGAGCATATTCGCGACTTCCGTCAGGTTGTAATCCTGACGGGCCGCCTCACGGATAATTTTCAGTTGCTGGAAGTTCACCCTTTCCTCCGGGCCAATGGACTTAACGTATCTGCTATTGTTAAAGTCTGTTGTCCCAGGTAACAAATAATAAAAACCAGCAACTTATTCCTTAAGAGAATATAGCCTAACTAACCAGCTGCAGTTCACGGTTCTCCAGCGACGGGCGGCTCACCAGAGACAGCAGGATCTCTTTCACCGCTTGCGCCTGCGGCGACAGACTGCCGCGTGCCGACATATTCAGCGACAGCGACAGGCTCATCGATGGCGTGCTAATCCGCGCCATCCAGCCGTTTGCCGCGCCGCACAGGGAGCGGGCAGCGGATTCCGGCAGGACCGTCGCCCCCATACCGCTGGCGATAGCCGCGGTCAGGGTGGTAATGGATTCGATCTCGCCGATAATTTTCGCCGACAGACGACGCAGGGTGAACGCCTCAGTGACCCGCGCCCGAACCGCGCTGTAATCCCGCGGCAGGAACAGGTTCATCTCCGCCACCGCCGTGAGATCCACGCTCTGTCCCGGGCAGTCGCGGGTACCCACCAGATAGAGATCCTCTTTCAGCAGCGGCTGGCTGACGATACCGGCCACTGGCGAACGCTCATACAGCACCGCCATATCCAGCTGACCCGCCAGCAGCTTGTCATTCAGCGCAGTGCCGCTGCTCTCCTGCAGATAGACCATCACCTCGGGCAACTCATTACGCACCGTCTGTAGCAACGGCATGGTAATGGCAGAAGCTGCCGTGCCCGGCGCCAGGCCAATCGAGACCTGACCACGCAGCGTCTGGCCGACGTTATTGACCGCCAGCTGCGCCTGCTCACACTGGCGCAGGATGGTTCGCGCATGGGTGTAGAGAATTTTACCGGCTTCTGTTGGCGTGACCCCTCGCTTGGTGCGTATCAGCAACTGCTGGTCCATTTCACCTTCCAGGGTCGCGACCTGCTGGCTCAAGGCCGGTTGTGCGATGTGCAAGACTTCAGCGGCCTGGGTCAGACTGCCGATATCGACGATTTTCACAAAATATTTCAGTCGTCTTAAGTTCATTTTGCCTCCTGTAAGGAACGCCAGCGTCAACGCTGGAAGTATGATGCAACTGGTTCTGCAATTTGCTTGCCAGCTTTTCAATTGCGCTGCCGCTGCCCGCCAGAGGCCGTGTTATAAGGGATAGTGATAACAATCCAGCTTTTATTTGCCCGGTAAGCAGATTGTGGTATGCCCCATTAGGGGTATTTTTGCACCGCAACGGTGCGTAATGGTGAAAAAAGCGGCGCCCAGCCAGGGGTTGTTGAAATTGTCAGCAGTTGAACGCAATTCTTTGAATCAGGCTTTGACAAGGCCGGATGGCATCGTTAATATGCGCCCCGTTCACACGATTCCTCTGTAGTTCAGTCGGTAGAACGGCGGACTGTTAATCCGTATGTCACTGGTTCGAGTCCAGTCAGAGGAGCCAAATTTAAAAAAGCCTGCTTTCGAGCAGGCTTTTTGCTTTTCGGTTTTCATGCGGCCTTACGCGGGTTGCGGCGTCATTGCCGCGCGGCAAATCGGGCAACCTGTTCGGCGAGAAAATCAATTTCCTGCGGCGTGTTATAAAAAGCCAGCGAAGGCCGGACGGTACTCTCATAGCCCAAACGACGCAGGATCGGTTGCGCACAGTGATGCCCGGACCGCACAGCGATGCCAACCTGACTGAGATAGCGCCCCACGGCTTCATTTTCATGCCCCGCCAGCACAAAAGACAAGACGCTGGTTTTGTTCGCCGCGGTGCCGACCAGCGTCAGGCCCGGAATAGCCGACAGCTTCGCAATCCCATACTCCAGTAAGGCATGCTCATACTGCGCAATATTTTCAATCCCCAGTGAGGTCACATAGTCGATGGCCGCCCCCAGACCGACGGCATCGGCAATATTGCCCGTTCCCGCTTCAAACTTATTCGGCGAAGGCTGATAGCGCGTCAGTTCAAAGGTCACGTCGGCAATCATGTTCCCGCCACCCTGGTACGGGCGCGCCTCTTCCAGCACCTCCTGCTTGCCATAGACGACGCCGATCCCGGTAGGTCCAAAAATTTTATGCCCGGAGAAGACGAAGAAATCGGCATCCAGCGCCGTGACGTTGGTCGGAATATGCGAGATAGACTGCGCGCCGTCGATGGCGATACGCACGCCAAAACGATGGGCGATCTGCACCAGTTCCTGAACCGGCGTCACGGTCCCCAGGGCGTTGGAAACGTGAGTGGCGGACACAAAACGGGTTTTATCGTTGAATAACCGAATATACTCCTCGACGATCAGCTGTCCGTGCTCATCAACCGGCGCAACGCGGATCGTCGCACCCGTCTCCTGCGCAATAAGTTGCCACGGGACAATGTTGGCGTGATGCTCAAGCTGCGTGAGAATAATTTCATCCCCAGGGCGTAGCAGCGGCTTCACGTAGCTGTGCGCGATAAGGTTGAGTCCCTCCGTGGTGCCGCGCACGAAGATGATATTCTCCGGGCCGCGGGCGCCAATAAAGCGCGATACTTTCTCCCGTGCGGCTTCATAAGCATCGGTGGAACGGGCGGCAAGCGTATGCGCCGCCCGATGAACGTTCGAGTTCTCGTGCAAATAATAATGGCTGATGCGATCGATAACCTGCTTCGGGCGCTGGGTCGTCGCGGCATTATCCAGCCACACCAGCGGATGCCCCTCCACCTGTTCGGCGAGGATCGGAAAATCCGCACGGATCCGCTCAACCGGGATCTGCCCAACCCGCGCCGCTGGCGCAGGCCGGGAGCCGAAAGCAGGCAATGACGCAAACCCGCGAGGGGCGATATCCGCCCTGCTCTCCTGGCCCAGTGGCACCACCCGCGGCGCGTAGGCCGCCTCCACTCCGCGCGGACGGGCGGGCGTATCGCCTAACAATCCTTGCAGATCCCGCGCGTCGGGCAGGCCATAATCGCGTGCAGAGGGGGCGTCACCCACCTCGCCGGGCCATCCGCCTGGCGCATAGGGAAGCGTGAATAAATTACTCGTAGTCATAATATTCACCCACTTCAACATCTTCCAGCACGGCAATGGCGTCATCGGCCAGGATCGCGGCGGAGCAATAAAGTGAGAGTAAATAAGAGGCCACGCCGTTGTCATCGATCCCGCGGAAGCGCACCGACAGCCCGCGAGACTGCTCGTTTGGCAGCCCTTCCTGATAAAGTCCCAGCACGCCGCGTTTATTTTCCCCGGAGCGTATCAGCAGAATATTAGTTTTCCCGCCCTGGCTTTTTGGGTTCTTCAGTCCGTCGACAAACAGTTTATCGGAAGGGATCAGCGGAATACCGCGCCACAGAATAAAAGTCCCGCCATGCAGGTTCACCGTGACCGGCGGCACACCGCGGCGCGTGGCCTCACGCTGAAAGGCGGCAATGGCCCGCGGATGGGCGAGGAAGAAGGAAGGCTCTTTCCACACTTTTGACAACAACTCATCCAGATCATCCGGCGTCGGGCGGCCGTTGCGGGTCTGAATGCGCTGCGAGTCATCAATATTTTTCAGCAGTCCATATTCATCATTATTGATAAGCTGGCTTTCCTGACGTTCACGCAGGCTTTCGATCGCCAGCGCAATTTGCTCTGACGCCTGGTCATAGGGCGAACTGTAGAGATCGGCGATTTTGGTATCGACGTTAATAATGGTCGAGATCGAATCCAACTGATATTCACGCGGTGTGGTCTGATACTCAATATAGCCCTGCGGTATCTCTACGCGCGAAGGATCCTGGCTGCATAATACGTCCAGCGGCGTCTCCCCCTCCACGACCTTGTTGACGCGATAAATTCCCGACTCCAGCCCTTTATAATCGAGAAAACGGCTGACCCAGCGCGGAGTAATTGCCGCGAATTGCGGCGCCGTTTTGGTCACGTTCGCTAACTGATACGCGGCTTCACGCCCCAGTGCATTAATACTTTTTTGTTCTGCCATGTTAAGTCCTTAGTGTTTGAAAGAGTGGAGCTGAAGGTTAGTACTGCGGTAAACGGGTATCGACATCCCGCGCCCAGGCGTTTAGGCCATCTTTTAAATTCATCACGCGCCCCTGATAACCTGCGCGCTGGAGTGCCCGAATGGCGAAAATACTGCGCTGCCCTATCTTGCACAGAAACACCGCATCGACCGTCGGATCGAATTCATCGATACGTCTGACTATCTGGCCCAGCGGCATCACTTTGGCCTGCGGAAATTTTGCGATCGCTCTTTCGTGGGGCTCACGAATGTCGATCAGTTGCAGGGGTTTTCCCTCCTCTATCCAGGCGTGAAGCTCAAGCGCCGTGACGCTTTCAATGGGTACTTCTGACTCATCAGGTTTCAGCCCGCAAAACTCCTCATAGTCGATGAGCGCATGGATCGACGGATGCTCACCGCAGACCGGACAGCCGGGGTCCCTCTCCAGCCGCAGTTCACGTTGCTTCATCTGCCACACATCAAAGAGCAGCAGACGGCCGATCAGGCTCTCGCTGCCGCCGACGATAAGCTTGATGGCTTCCGCGGCCTGAATCGTGCCAATAATTCCCGGCAACACACCGACCACACCGCCTTCCGCGCAGGAGGGCACCAGACCCGGCGGCGGTGGCTCGGGATAAAGGCAGCGGTAGCAGGGTCCTTGCCCGGCATAAAAGACGCTGGCCTGTCCTTCAAACTGGAAGATGGAACCGTAGACCAGCGGCTTACCCAGTAACACGCAGGCATCGTTGATCAGATACCGGGTGGGATAATTGTCCGTGCCGTCGACCACCAGGTCGTATTCGCGGATGATCTCGAGCGCGTTTTTACTGCTCAGGGTGGCGTTATAGGTTTCCACCTGAATCTCGGGGTTGATTGCTTTAATCTTGTCTTTCGCCGAAGCGACTTTGGGCCGGTTAATATCTTTGGTGCTGTGAATAATCTGCCTTTGCAGGTTGGAGATATCGACAAAATCAAAGTCGACAATCCCCAGCTTACCGACACCCGCCGCGGCCAGATAAAGCGCCACTGGCGCCCCCAACCCGCCGGTGCCAATAAGCAACACGCGGGCGGCCTTCAGACGCTTTTGCCCCTCAAGCCCGACTTCCGGCAGCAGCAAGTGGCGGCTGTAACGGGCAATTTCAGCATGCGTCAGTTCCGTCAGACGGTCGTCCGGGATAATACTCGGTCTACTCATATCGCCTTCCCGACGCCACCGGCAATGGCGGGAACCAGCAGCACTTCCGCCCCATCGCTAACCGGTGTCTCCAGCCCACCGGTAGTTTTAATATTGTGTTCTCCCACATACAGATTGATAAAGCTGCGCAACGCGCCTGCGTCGTCATACAGATGCGGCTGAATGTCCGGATATCGCGCCGCCAGCGCCGCGACCAGTTGCCCAACGGTGTGACCTTCGAGGGTCACCTTCCCCTGACCGTCGGTGAACGCGCGTAGCGCAGTGGGGATCAGTAATGTCGATGCCATAGTGATAATCTCTCCGTGTTTTGCTCTGGTTTCCGGCAACGTTGTGCCTGTTATTCACGTCATGAAACGATGTGCACTTCCTCCTGCAAAAAGCGCAGACGGTCCTGCGTGAGCCGCCAGCTGGTCAGCGCCCCCGCCTGCCGCTGCGCGACCGCCACGATGATGTAGGCGTAAAACGGCAGCGCATGTTCACGGTCAAATTCCGATGGAATGGCCGGATGATCGGGGTGCGAATGGTAATAGCCGATGACATCCACACCGTCCGCCAGCGCAGCACGCTCCGCCCGCAAGGCGTCGTCGGCAGTGATAACAAAGCGGTGGTACTGCTCTTCCGATTCCCGCGCGTTGACGATGGGGAAAATAGCCGTCACGCGGCCATCGCCCTGCGCAGATAAATGGCCAAAAAGCGCACCACAGCATTCATTGGGATAGGTCTTTTCCCCTTCAGCGCCAATCTGTCTGGCGATTTCGCGAGTCAATTCAATCATGAGTTTCATTCCAGAAAGGGTCGGTCAAATAGCGGGAGCCCACATCGCACAGCAGCGTGACCACCACCGAACCAGCCGGCAGCGTGCGGGCCAGCCGTGCGGCGGCGGCAACATTGGCGCCAGATGAAATACCGACAAAAATGCCGTCCCGCCGGGCGAGGCGTCGCGCGCTCGCATAGGCCTCCTCGGTGGTGACGGAAATCACACCATCAAACAGGGTTTCGTCGAGAATGCCGGGTTTAATGCTGCTGCCCATATGCTTAGTCCCTTCAATGCCATGGAATGGCGAAGCGGGCTGCACGGCGAGGGTTTTCACCCGCGGATCCTCGAATTTCAGCCGTCGGGCGGTGCCGACAAAACTGCCTGACGTACCCATCCCGGCGACAAAATGGGTGACTTGCTTTCCGCTCTGCTCCCAGATCTCTTTCCCGGTGGTCGCGAAATGCGTTTGCGGATTAACGGGATTGTTATACTGGTCGGGATAAAAATAGCGCTCCGGGTGTGCGGCGACCTGGGCCTGAACTTCAAGAAAAGCGCCATCGGAACCTTCAAGCGGATCAGTCTCCACAATCGTGGCGCCATACTGACGAATTATTTTTTTACGCTCCGGACTGGTATTCTGCGGGAGATACAGCCGAACGTGATACCCCAGCGCGGCGCCGATCATCGCGTAAGCAATTCCGGTATTACCGCTGGTCGCATCAATAATAGTTTTATCCGGCGTCAATAATCCCCGCGCAATACCGTCCAGTACCATCGCTTTTGCCGCGCGGTCTTTCACCGAGCCGCTGGGATTCATAAATTCAGCTTTCGCCAGCAGTGTGACACCCGATAATTCTGCAGTAAAAGAGGGCAAGGCTATTAAAGGCGTCGCGCCAATCGTTTCAAGTAAATTCATAATAATGATCACGCTGCTATTTTAGTGGTACGGGAACGGTAGGTTTCTTTTATTCTTGTAATGATTAAATACCGTCGCCGTCGCTGAAATGCCTCTGCTGAATTCGCGCCTGTTGGACATTACTGTCCGGTGGCACATCACGGGTTAGCCAGATATTTCCTCCGATGCTAGAGCGCGCCCCGATGGTAATTCTCCCAAGTATTGTCGCACCGGCATAAATCACAACGTCATCTTCAATAATAGGATGGCGAGGATAATTTTTTTGCAATTGTCCATCCTCACCGACGAGAAAACGTTTGGCTCCCAGGGTGACGGCTTGATAAATACGCACTCGTTTACCGACGATGGCGGTTTCACCAATGACCACGCCGGTTCCGTGATCGATAAAGAACCCATCATCAATCTGCGCACCGGGATGAATATCGATACCGGTCTGGCTATGCGCCTTTTCGGTGATGATGCGCGCCAGCAGCGGAAGGTCGAGCTGATGCAGTTCATGGGCCAGCCGATAGTGCATCACCGCATGAATTCCCGGGTAGCACAGCAGCACATCATCCATGCTGCGCGCGGAGGGATCGCCCTGATAAGCGGCGAGGATATCACCGTCAAGACGCTGACGAATCACCGGTAAACGGTTGGCAAACTGCTGAACGCGTCTGACCGCCTCCTGCAACAGGACCTCATTTTCCGCCTGCTCATCCGACTGATAATAGAGTTCCAGAAGCGCTTCTTCGGTGAGTCTGTCCAGCGCAGTGCCGAGCAAATGGCCGACGTAATAATCTTCCCCCTCTTTGCGTAAGTCCACGTCGCCTAAGCGCATCGGATAAAGCACTTTTATCAATGTATCCGCGACGGAATTAACGCTTTCCCGGGAAGGTAAACTCCGTTTATTACGATAATTATTCTTCGCGTGCTCATCGCGCCACGCCTGGCGAACGCGACGCAATTCATTGACGACATTATTTAAATGCCAGTTATTTTCTCTTTTCGGCAAGAGATACAATTCACCCGCTTCCGGCATAATAATATCCTTCATCAAAGCACTTCGATAAAATTCTTTTTGGCGTTACCTCACTTTTATGCATTACCCACATTAAAAACAAATAACCTTATTGACTTTCAATAGCTGAAAAGAATAAATAGTTAAAAATCAAGGCATTCTCTCCCCCTCACCTCACTCAGTCGTGACATCGCGTCCCGCCAGGTCAAGCATTGCAGGTGTCACACCTCAGTAATACGGGCGAAAAGCGGGCCCCTTGCGGTAAGCAGAGGCGGAGGTTTGCTTTCTGAGCCGCTAGCCCATGATCCGTCAAAGGCGCCAACATAAAAAAGCCTGCTTCCCAGCAGGCTTTGTTTTATACGGCGGCAGAACACCTCTTCCGGAAGGCGAACCAGCCCCTTTCCAGCGCTTACGCTCGGGGCCACAGCCCATGTTTGTTAGCGCAAGCTTTCTTCCTTCAGATCTATCTCCCGCAGCACTTCATAAAAGGTCGTATCACTGATGTTATGGGCGCGCCGCAGTCGGAACAGCTCCTGGCGCTGGGCGATAATGACCTCTCTTTGCATATACTTCTCCAGCCTGGCGCGCTTCGCCAGCTCCAGCCCGACGTCCTGCTCCTCGTCACTGTCGTTATAGTGCAGCCGCCGCTGGTACGTTTCCAGCAGCATATTGCCCGCATCGACCCGCAAAGCCTGCTCATTCGGATCGTCCACCGGCTCGTCCAGCAGTGCATTCAGGCGGTTAATCGCCACTTCGGTCATCACCGCACCGATATTGTCCTTCCCGGTGTCATGGGGTAAATCATCGGCAAGATACTGGGTCATGTACGGCAGGCCGACAGCCGCCACGATGAGCGACATCAGGATCACCGCCATTGAGAGAAAGATCAGCAGTTCCCGCCCCGGAAACGACGAGCCATCCGCCAGCATCACCGGTAACGTCAGGATACCGGCCAGGGTGACGGAACCTTTTACTCCCGCCAGCGCCATGACGGCCATGATGCTGAATCGCGGACGAATAGTGATAGCCTTGCCCCGGCGCTTACGGCGGAAAATCGTCAGGGTCATCGACAGCCATACCCAGGCAAAGCGCATCAGGCCAAGCGCCAGCGTGATGGCCACCGCGTACAGCAGCAGATACCAGGGAGACGAGACGCCGGCCTGACTGGCCACCGCAGGAAGCGAATTCAGCATGCGCGGCAGCTGCTCGCCCAGCATGAGAAAAATCATGCCGTTGAGGGTCGTCTGCAGCATGGTCCACACCGCGCTGCTTTTCATACGCGTCGCCGGTAGTCGGGGACCCGACAGCTGCTCATAGTGCATCGCAATGCCGGCGGCCACCGCAGCAAGAATGCCTGAGACATGGAACGCCTCGGCCAGCAGGTAGGCGGCAAAGGGGATAAGCAGGCTTATCAGGATCTGAATTGCCGGCTCCTCGCGGGTGCGGCGCACGAGAAAGTTGTTGCACTTGCCGGTGACCCACACCACCACGAGGCCACTAAGGATCCCCCCAAACGCCATCAGGAAAAACTTCACCACCGCGTCTCCCGGGGAGAAGCTGCCGGTCAGCACCGCGGCGATGGCGAAGTTAAAGGCGACAAGGCCTGAAGCATCGTTTAACAGCGACTCCCCTTCGAGAATATGCGCCATCCTTGAGGGAAGCGGCGAGCTGGCGGTCATTGCCGATACCGCCACCGGATCGGTGGGTGACAGAATAGCCGCGAGGGCGAACCCCGCGGCCACGGTGATAGCCGGGATCAGCCAGTGAATAAACAGGCCAATGCCGAGGATCGTCACCATCACCAGGCCTATCGCCAGCGACAGAATCGGCTTCATGTCCCTGAAAAAGGCGTCTTTGGGGATCCGCCAGCCGTCGAGGAAAAGCAGCGGCGGGATAAACAGCAGCAAAAAGATATGCGGATCGAAATCGACCTGAAATCCGCCGGCGGCCAGCGCGGCGCCTGCGGCGATCTGGATCAGCGGCAGCGGCACCTTAACGGGCAGAAGATGAGACACGAACACGGTCACGACGATGGCCATCATAAAGACCAACACAATAGTAATTAGCGACATTCGCCCCCTCCTCTGACGGCAATACTCATTCTGTACATCACGCTTTTATTCCTTTCCTTGCAGGTGTTGTTTCATCGCCGGTTTATTGCTTCAGACGCCGATAATAGAGGTCAGCAATCTCGGTATGATGGCGATGTTATTTAAACTACGGTGGCGCCTCATGCCGAACCAGGGGTGACAATGTGTTTTATCGTACCGCCTTTGTCAATCCGCCATCGTCTGCAAATAATTGACAATCCGCGTCTGCGGCAGCGTAATGAAGGCATCTCTGGCGCTTGTCTATGCCATCTCATCGTGATCACGGATCAATATATTCTTTATATTATTAGTTCTTCTTATCGTATTTCGAATACGGATATTACCAGGCAACCTAATAGAATTCGCAGAGTAATATTTCTCTGCCGAAAACAACGGTGATAACCGTACAGTGCCAGAAAATGCTCATGCCAGGCCACTTTCCTGACCCAGGTTGTTCGACATCCCTCTCCTCCGCCACGCTGCGCTTGCCCCATCCCGGGTTTGGGCGTACCCTGACCGACAATTAAACCACACGGTCTAAATGATGAATCCCGATACCTCCGCCGTCCTGAAGCCCCGCCGCGGCCGTCCACCCAAGGTCGATCGCCAGTTTGACGATACGCGCCAGGCGCTGATTCGCTCAGGCTTGGAAGTGCTGACCGAAACGGGCTATCTCGCGGCAGGTATCGAGGCCGTTATCAGGAATATCGATGTGCCCAAGGGATCGTTTTATCACTGCTTTAAAAGCAAAGAGGCCTTTGGCCTGGCCGTGCTTAGCGCCTATGGCGACTTTTTTGCGCATAAATTAGATAAATTCCTGCTGGACGACGCCGTGCCGCCGCTGGAACGGATGGCGGCTTTTGTGCGTCATGCCGGCAAGGGGATGGAGAAATACCAGTTTCGCCGCGGCTGCCTGGTGGGCAACCTGCTGCAGGAGGCCCCGCTGTTACCCGACACCTTTCCCGGGCGATTAAAAGCGATCCTGACGGCATGGGAGTCGCGCGTGGCCCGCTGCCTGCACGAGGCGCAGGCTGCCGGAGGGATCGCCCGCGACGCCTCACCGGACGCGCTGGCCCAGGTGTTCTGGATCGGCTGGGAAGGCGCGGTGATGCGCGCCAGGCTGTGCCAGTCCGCCGCACCGCTTCACCAGTACTGGGAATTTTTTGCGCACAGTATGACAACAAAAACACCTGCACAGGACGGCGTTAGCGCCGATAACCCCCTTCCGACGAGGAATACTCTGTCATGAAAGCATTAGTTCTGGACCAGATCGACAACCGCACCGTCGCCGCCGTCAAAGCGATCGACCTGCCCGCCCTTGCTGAAGGCGACGTTCGGGTCGCTATCGACTGGTCGAGTCTCAACTATAAAGATGCCCTGGCGATCACCGGCAAAGGCAAAATCATCCGTCAGTTCCCGATGGTGCCTGGCATCGATTTTGCGGGACGGGTGAGTGAAAGCCGCGATCCGCGCTTTGTTCCCGGTCAGTCCGTGATCCTCACCGGCTGGGGCGTAGGCGAAAATCACTGGGGTGGCCTGGCCACCGAAGCCTGCATCAAAGGCGACTGGCTGGTTGCCCAGCCAGCGGCGCTCAGCGCGCGCCAGGCGATGATCATCGGCACCGCCGGCTTTACCGCAATGCTGTGCGTGGATGCCCTCATCAGTGCGGGCGTCACTCCGGAAAGCGGGGATATCCTGGTCACCGGCGCCAGCGGCGGGGTCGGCACCACCGCCGTGGTGTTGCTGAAAGCGCTGGGCTACCGGGTGACGGCGGTATCGGGCCGGGAATCGACGCACGATTACCTGCGTCAGCTGGGCGCCGATGCGATCCTGCCGCGCAGCGACTTCGCGGAGACCCGTCCGCTGGAAAAACAGCTGTGGGCGGGCGCGGTGGATACCGTTGGCGGCACGATGCTGGCCAAAGTGCTGGCGCAGACGCAATACCGCGGCTGCGTCGCCGCCTGCGGTCTGGCCGGGGGCTTCGATCTACCGACCACCGTGATGCCGTTTATTCTGCGCAACGTGCGCCTGCAGGGGGTGGACTCGGTGATGGTGCCGACCGCTGAACGCGACGCCGTCTGGCAGCGTCTGGCCCAGCTCCTGCCGGAAAGCTACTACCAGCAGGCGGCCACCGAAATCACGCTGGAGCAGGCGCCAGCGTATGCCGCAGATTTTCTCAGCAACACGATTCACGGCCGGACGCTGGTCAATATCGGCCAGTAATCCTCTTCTCCCGGCGCCCGTGCGGCGCCGGATCCCGAGAGGATCAAGGCATATCATTTCCTTTCCCACGGGATTATGATGACGCGAACCGATGCCTTTGCGAGTGGTAAAAAAGTAAATGGATGTCATAAGCATCATTATGGCGGCGGGTAAATCATCCGTTGACGTTGCACTGTATACGCTGTTGCCGATTATGGTGATCATGCTGATCATCATGAAATATCTGGAGGTCCGCGGCATCCTCGATGTGATTGTTCGCTGGGTTGCCCCGCTGCTGAAGCCCTTCGGCTTAACCGGGATGAGCGCCTTCGCCCTGATCCAGATTAACTTTGTCAGCTTCGCCGCCCCGCTTGCGACGCTGTCGATTATGGACAAACGCGGCGTCTCGGACCGGCAAATGGCCGCCACGCTGGCCATGGTGTTCGCCATGGGGCAAGGCAACGTCTTTTATCCCCTCACCCCTTTTGGTCTGCACTGGCTGGCCTCGATCGTTATCTCGGTGATCGGCGGGCTGTGCGCGGCGGCCGTCGCCTGGCACGTCACCGGACGGCGCTTATCGGTCGCCGAGAATCCCCGCGCGGAAGCGTTACCTAACGCCGAGCAAAACAGCCAGGGCATTCTGGCGGTGATCAACAGCGCCGGCTCCGACGCCATCCGCCTGGCGCTCGGCGCAGTCCCGATGCTGATCTTGTCATTAACCATTGTCGGACTGCTGCAGGGCGCCGGGGCTATTGACCTGCTACAGCAGGCGCTGAAGCCGGTACTTGGCTGGCTGCATATCCCGCAGAACTTTGTTCTGCCGGCGCTGGTGAAGTGCGTCGCCGGGGGCACCGCCTACTTTGGCGTCATTTCTGAGCTGATCCAGCAGGGCAAAGTGACCGTCAGCCAGGTCAACGCCTCGGCAGGCCTGCTGATCCAGACCTTTGACCTCCCCGGTATCGGTATTTTTCTCGGCATCAGCTCACGGTTTGTCCGCCTGTTTCGCTTTGTCGTCCCCGCGGCGATCGTCGGCATCCTGCTGCGTACCGTTCTGCACCTGATCCTGTTTTAACGCCTCTGCTCTGGCCTGCGCTTTCAGGCAGGCCGTCACCGCCGCCTGCTCGCCGCAGGTGATGCGCTCATCGACGCGCGCCAGCATCCACGGAAAGAAAGGATTGGAGGTGACGCGCATTAACGTCTCCAGCCCCACGCTCAGCGTTCCGGTTTCCCCACGCAGTGAAATGGTGCCCAGGCTGATGCCGTAGCGGTTCTTCTCGTCCGGCTCGCGACCATACAGCGAGTCGCTCAGGGGAAACGGCACCGCCACATGCGACAGAGAGTACATATCCGCCGGCCAGGCGAGATGCAACGGATAACGATGCTCATCCCGCTCCTGCGCCAGCGTGGTACGGGCGATGGTCTGCAGCGTGTGCGCCGTCGCGTTGGTCACCACCGTGGTGGTATAGGCCCGCGGTGCCGGGGGCAGCAGCGTATTGACTGCCGCATAGAGCGCGGGACGAAACAGGACCCGGAGATCCGCCGCCTGGTTAATGTCGAACACCACCAGCTCGCTGCCGTTGTCCGGCAGGTAGCGGTACAGGGATTCCACCACCGCGCGGGTGCTGACCGTGGAATCCATCACCGACTGAAAGGTCAGGACCGGCGGCAGCGCTTTCAGCTCGCCCTGACGGGACGCGCGGATAATCTGCTGCTGCAGCGCCTGGCTCAATAACCAGGACTGTCTTGCCGCCTTGACCGGAAAGGAGTTGTACTTGAAGGGATTAAACTCAGGCGCCACGTTCAACCAGGCGGCGCGGGCGAACGCCGGGAAGATGGACGGCAGCCCGGCGAGGCCAGCGAAACGGGCAAACGCGGTCACGCCGATCATCGGCGACAGCAGAATAATCTGCTGGGGCTGGCGCAAGTGACTGTCCTCCAGGCTATCGAGAGCATACTTGAGCGCCAGTGCGCCGCCGTTAGAGTAGCCGACCAGATGCAGCGGCACGTCCGCCCCGGCCAGGCGCGTCGCTTCGCGCACCGCCAGACGCGTCGCCGCCAGCCAGGTCTCCCAGTCCACCGCCGTTAATGCTCCCGGCGCGGTGCCGTGCCCCGGCAAACGCGGCACCACCGCCACATAACCCCGCTGCTGCCAGAGTTGCGCCAGATAGCGCACGCTGTAGGGCGAATCGGTCAGGCCATGGAGCAACACCACGCTGCCGCGCGGCTTGCCCTGCGGCAACAGCACAAAAGAACGATTCCAGTCCTGCTTAAACTGCCCCGGCCAGACCCGGCTGTGACGATAAAAGCGGTTGACCGGGGTTTTATCTTCTTCCGGCAAAGCCTCTGTCACCTCGCGCTGGAGATCGGCGAAAATCGTCTTCTCCCGCGCCAGATACTGGGCAAAGGTCGCCTGGTCGATCGCTTCGGCCGACATCTCGTTGGCGCTCCAGGTATGCCAGCGATGCAGGGCCGGGCCACGCTGGGACTCATAAATCCGCCCGGCGAGAAAGACCACCAGCAGTACCAGTAGCGCAATGATCCCTTTTTTTAGCAGTGAGCCAATCACGGCGCCCGACGTTCGCCAGTGGCGTAAAACATGCTTCATGACGCTCCCTCTTATATTTTTCGCGTAGCCGAACTCATCTGCCCTATTCCTGACAGGCTATTTTCACTGTCTGCTTCTCAGCATAGTCATCGGTTCCGGGAAATTAAACCCGGCAGATCATTCATGTTTGGCGAAAAAAAACCTACCGATGAGATCAACGTTCGGTCGCGTATTTTTAAACACTGTATAAACCAAGGGGATAATCTTATTGTCAGACCTTGAGGAAACATGAATTATCGGCAGGGACGCGAACAGGACAGGGAGATATAGATGGAGTGGTGGGTAAAAAAAGTACGAAAAAATTCAATGACCAGCCCCTGCTGCGTCGTGCTACAGAGTGGTGCGCTGGAGATGATTGCGGAAATTGAAGCCTGTCGGCTCCGTCTGCAGGAAGGCGATAAACTCACTCCGCTGGCTAATGCTCGTTATTGTCTGAATAATAACCCGGCGCAGACGTTGAAGATCCTCAAAGCCACTCATTATAGCAGTGAGCGCTGGGCCAACCTCGGCGGATAAAGAGCACGTCAGGCCTTAGCCAGTTATGGTCTCAGTATCTTCGCATCCGATATATAAATTCCCCTTCGTCCTTTTCGCGCTGTGACATACTATCGGGAATGTCAGCAGACCTGAAATAAGGAGCGAATAATGAATCACAAGGCCGCCAGTCTGACCCCGGAACAAGCGCTTGCCGAGCTGGAAGCGCGCTATGAAGCATCGGTCACGGCGTTACGCAAGGCCATCGGCGACTATATCGACCATAATACGCTCCCTGATACCGAAGCCCGTGCGGAAGGCCTTTTTGTCTATCCGCAGCTGTCGGTCTCCTGGGACGGCGCCGACCATAAGGCCCTCAAAACGCGCGCCTGGGGGCGTTTTACCCATGCCGGTTGCTATACCACCACCATTACGAATCCGAAACTGTTCCGCAGCTATTTGCTGGAACAGCTGACCCTGCTGTATCAGGACTATGGCGCGCATATCAGCGTCGAGCTGTCGCAGCATGAAATCCCCTATCCTTATGTGATAGATGGCTCCACCCTGACCCTCGACCGCTCAATGAGCGCTGGTCTGACGCGCTATTTTCCCACCACCGAGCTGTCACAGATTGGCGATGAGACCGCGGATGGCCTGTTCCACCCTACCGAGTTCTATCCGCTGTCCCACTTTGACGCCCGCCGCGTCGATTTTTCGCTGGCGCGTCTGCGTCACTACACCGGCACACCGGCGGAACACTTCCAGCCCTACGTGCTGTTCACCAACTATACCCGCTATGTGGATGAGTTCGTCAGCTGGGGCTGCAGCCAGATCCTCGATCCCGACAGCCCCTATATCGCCCTCTCCTGCGCCGGCGGGATCTGGATCACCGCGGAAACCGAAGCGCCGGAACAGGCCATTTCCGATCTGGCGTGGAAAAAGCATCAGATGCCGGCCTGGCATCTGATCACCCACGACGGCAAGGGGATCACGCTGATTAACATTGGCGTCGGCCCGGCCAACGCCAAAACCATCTGCGATCATCTCGCGGTATTGCGGCCGGACGTCTGGTTAATGATCGGCCACTGCGGCGGCCTGCGCGAAAGCCAGACTATCGGCGACTATGTGCTGGCCCACGCCTATCTGCGTGACGATCATGTGCTGGATGCCGTACTGCCGCCGGATATTCCGATCCCCAGCATTGCCGAAGTGCAGCGTGCGCTGTATGACGCCACCAAGCAGGTGAGCGGGATGCCCGGCGAAGAAGTGAAGCAGCGGCTGCGTACCGGAACGGTGGTGACCACCGACGACCGTAACTGGGAGCTGCGCTATTCTGCTTCGGCGCTGCGCTTTAATCTCAGCCGCGCGGTAGCTATCGATATGGAGAGCGCGACCATCGCCGCCCAGGGGTATCGCTTCCGCGTGCCTTACGGCACGCTGCTCTGCGTCTCGGACAAACCGCTGCACGGTGAAATCAAGCTACCGGGCCAGGCCAACCGCTTCTACGAGGGCGCCATCTCCGAGCATCTGCAGATAGGCATCCGGGCGATCGACCTGCTGCGCGCCGAGGGAGATCACATGCACTCGCGTAAGCTACGCACCTTCAACGAGCCGCCGTTCCGTTAACCGGTGACGCAGGGATAGAAAGGAAACACGCTGGCGTTCCCCGCAGGGGATCGTCAGTGTGTAGCGATATACCCACCGGCGAGCAGAGTCATTTAGCGCTGAAGATGCTCATTTTTATTTTGTAAGCCATAAACCGGACAATATTATTCTGGGCCTTTTCAAGGCGATCTACTGAAGAAGACTCGGTCGATTCATAGCCAATAATGTCCTGGTTTTTGAGTATGGTGCGACCATTCACACTCATCATTATTTTTCTCTTTGCCGTCGCGACTGAAAACAGGGACATCGTAACACTGCTGTGCGACGCCCTCTCTTTGTTCCGGCGCGGTCCTTCTGTAACTTCCAGATTCACGTTCGGCTTTGGTTAAGCGCAATGTAATAACAAAATTTGTACCGGCTTTTTGTGGGGCACTGGGATAGTCAAAGACATAGTGACACATACAACTGGCTTCCAGAGGGTAAGGAAGCACTTTATTCCTGTCGCTGGCTTCTTTTTTGCGTTCATCGAGTGATTTTGCCCACGCAACAAATGGCCCCCGGGGTTGCCCTTACGCTTCATGACCTGCAAGAAGCGGCCTGATTCCAGGCTGGTCGTCCCGTTACCGACAATACCTTTGAAAATGTCAGGCTGCGTTGCAGCTAAGGTCACTCTTCACACTGCATCAATCCCTGATCGGGTTTCTCGGCACAGCTCGTAAAACGGTGAACACCTTGCATGTTATGCACAGAAATACCCGAATGCGTCTTCAGCATTGCAGTAACGGCGCATGAATCCCTCATTCCATCGCTTCATTATTACCCTTATAGCTTTACAACTATATAGTATTTAACCTATATTAACCTGGAGGTCCCGTGTGGACGATTAAAACAACGGATATGTTTGATCGCTGGTTTACCTCGCTCAATGATATCGATCGGGCCAGCGTGCTGGCAGCGCTGTTGGTCTTGCGGGAAAAGGGGCCGGGTTTGTCCAGACCTTATGCCGATACGATCAGAGGTTCCCGCTACAGCAACATGAAAGAGTTGCGTGTTCAGAGCCGGGGCATTCCAATACGGGCGTTTTTTGCTTTTGACCCGGCCCGTACCGGCATTGTGCTTTGTGCCGGAAATAAGGTCGGCAATGAAAAACGGTTTTACCATGAGATGCTCGCGGTCGCAGATCGGGAATTCACGAACTGGCTTAACAGATTGAAAGAGAAGGAGTAACGCGATGGGCAGAACGCTGGAACAGCTTCTTATAGATGAAAAACCGGATGTCGTTGCCGAAGCTCAGGCTATTGCTAAGGATATCCTGCTTAATATTCATCTTGCCGAACTACGTGAGAAGGTGCAGAAGACCCAGGTAGAAATGGCTCAGGATTTAGGCATAAAACAGCCTACCGTTGCAGGAATGGAAAAACCGGGCCGCGACCTGAAGCTCTCTACCCTTAAGCGTTATGTTGAAGCGGCGGGTGGTAAGCTGCGGCTTGATGTTGAGCTCCCGGACGGGTCGCACTATGAGTTTGTTTTGTAGCGTAGGGTAGAACGGCGGTGTAACAATCCAAAAAGATAATATACAGCCACTGCTTAAAGTGCCCGCACCTTTTTTATCACTTTTTCCAGCAATGGAGCCGGATCGATATCCAACAGCTGTGCCACATAGACCAACTCGATGATGTCCAGCCTACGCTCCCCACTTTCAATTTTTGCAATGAATGAACGATATTGTGAATGAAGTGCTGACCCGACTGGAAGCCATTATGAGCTGATACTTTTTATACGGCCAAAAGATGCTGAAAAGCAAAAAGCCTGCTCGAAAGCAGGCTTCTTAAATTTGGCTCCTCTGACTGGACTCGAACTTCATCTGTATCTCCTGTTATTACTGACTTTGTTAAAGTTAAATATATTTTTACCAACATATTTACCATCATTATTGTTTTCTTATCAATAAAATGTCAATTAAAAACAATTGGTTGTTGTCATAACCATCTAACTATACGAATCTGATTTAACTTTTTCTATCAACATGATGTTGTCGTTATTTTTGTTAAAGTAATTGATATAAAACAATTAGTTAATTTTTAGTAAATAAACGATGTTTAGTCAAGATTAAAGCACTTACATCCAAGATCACTTATCTGCTCTCACACCATTTTGAAAACCCGCCCCTCTTTTCCACTTTCTCTATCATGTTGAATGGGTTAACTTTTATGAAACTTAAAAGCAATCGGTAGAATAATGACTACACAAAAGGAAATGGAAGAAATCAGGACTGCATTATCTTGGTTTGATGTACGCCGATATGATGGCCTGAAAGACCTCACCCTAGAACAAATCTATGCAGAGCTTGAAAGACGGATGTTGGCTTACAAAACAAGGCAACAATGGGAAACAGCAGGCAAAGATAATCAAATGCAAGCTATATACCATGATGCCAAAATCCGATGTGGTGATGTGATACTTCAATCGGACTGGATTTCAGGCAATCACAGACTGTCACATAGCTATGCTGTAAGACCAATGAGCAGAGTTCAATTGTTCAACTATGGGCGGGCTATGTATCGGCTGGAGAATTCTGAGCAAACAGACCCTGTTGCAGTGAGTTCGGACTACATCTCTGAGTATCTTAAACAAGGGGGCATGAACCCTGCTAACAAGATGCTGATTGAAATTGACTTGGAAGAAGCCAGCAGTGACGATCTCGCAGAACACCTGAAAGTACTGATTGCTCTATGGCAAAAGCACCTAAAAACGCCTAAGCCACCTAAACGAATGTTTCGGTTTGGTCATAAGACCTTTGAAAGAATACTTGATTACAAAGTCATCCCTTTGATGGATTTGATCTCATGGGAACAGCTCTACAACGAAGGTAAGAACATACCTTTCAACATCTTAGCTGACATTCTACATGGTACTGGTGGGATTCGGAGCCGTGATAACATCAAAGATACTGATTATGATTACGCGAAAAGTTATCTTGATAACGATGAGTACTTCAAGGTTTTAAATGATTTTTATATTAAAAACAATATGTTAAAGGACTGGAAGATCACTGACGTGATAACATTTAACGATAAAGCCACGGATAAAAACAAAAAGTAAACACAAGGGATGTTCACAACCTGCGAATGTCCCTATAAAGAGTCTCCCTCCAAAATTTCCGCGAAACTCACGGTTGGTGAACATCCCTAGTTTAGAATCAGCCAAAATCCTAGAATTATCTCCATCGAACAACACAGGAGATAAACATGGTTCAAAACAAAACAGATAAAACTTTAAAACTTATTCGCTTATCAGAAGTAATAAGGAAAACCGGGTTCGGCAAGACGTGGATTTATAAACTTATCAGCGCGGGGAAATTCCCCAAACAAATAAAAATCGGTGAAAGAGCTGTTGCTTTCATTGAAAGCGAAGTTGATGAGTGGATTTATAAAGCTATAACTGCTTCTCGTAATACATCTAACTAATAAAAGGAAAATAACATGAAAAATATAAATGTGCCTGAAATATCATTTATCTTTGATAATGATAAAACTGAAGTTTTCTCAAGAATGGCAATGGATAACTTAGCTCTTTATGTGGAAAACATGTTTAAGATAATGGGTGATCAATTTGAACGTCATCTTTATGATGAAAAATATATGAATATGGTTATGGACCATATTATTTATATCACAAAACCAGACTTCCTCAAGTGGGTGAGAGACAATAATGTTGGGGAATGTATTTTTTTGATTGATGAAGTTATGGAAGATTTAAAATACTCTTATAGAGAGTTCAAAAAAATCTATCCTAAACTTGGCATTAAATAAAGAGGAAGAAATCATGAATAAAGATCTGAAAAAAGAAGCAAACAAGATATTACTGCATTTATCTAAACAATGCTTTGAATTGCGTGTGAGTTCTATTATTCAGAACCATCCTGAACAAGTAGAACAACTCAAGCATGAAGAAGCTTTTATGATGAATACTTATAAGGACAGTATTAAAGTAGCAAAACAGATGTTCCCTAAAGTCGTAAGGAATACATTCTTTGATGTAAAGTTATCACCAAGACTCATTGATAACGATTTTATATTGAAAGCATTAAAGGCATTTCATAAACAAATGGATTTTATGAAAGATTTTCAAAAGTAGTTTTTTGTTTTAGCCCCGTATTCAGGGGCTGAAAATAAGAGTAAGTTAAAATATATCATGTAAAAATGAGGAGTAATCATGACTAAAAATATTGAAAGTAAAAATACATCTACTGAGTTGTTCTATGATCTTGCAAAGCGTTCTTTTGAAGCGAGCTGGAAAACAATGCAGGATATGTGTAGTGATAGCATTTCGCATCTTGTCGATGATGCTGATTTTATGAGCGCATTTATACGGCTCACTATTAATCATATTTGTCATAACTTTGAGAAGTTTACTACACAAGAAGGAAATCAAGGACACCTTACAGAGGTCAACTTTGAAGAGGTTGCAGAACGGCTTGTGCGTAATGCTTGGGTGTTTTGCTAAAACTCATGTGTATTTTTATTTAAGTCTTAATATTAATAAGAGAGGATTTTTATGAAAAAAGTTAAGATGAGCAAAAAAGATAAAACGATGATATTTGCTATATCAGTGACATTAATGTTATACGTAAACAGGATTTACGGGATGGCAAGTGTAAATGATGAAGATGTTATGACTTTTGTAAAAGAAGAGGATGCTGTTGATTCACTGTTACGTGCTCAAATGTTAGAAATCATTAATGGTTTCGATTATTACAAAGGTCTTTATGGTTCGGGTAAAGAAAAAAAGGAGCATATAGATATGGCAGAGCTATTGGAGAGAGTAACATTTTATTATGACCTTTATATCAGGGATATGTTGATAAGAAATCTGGAAAAAGGACAATCCTTAGTTGATAATAGAGTGCTGGACTGGGATCTGGACATAAATAGATAACATCAGGAAAATGTTATTTAGAGGAATGTATGAGTATATCAATAGTGTAATGACGGAATGGATTCCAGTATTACATATAGCCTGATTTTTAAAACCGTCAAAATATATTGACGGCCTTAGAATGATCAGATTGCGAAGTCTTCCAATGTTTTACCTGCTTCAATAGCAGTAGCAATTGCTTTAGGAGTACGGCCCTGACCAGTCCAAGTCTGCTCATTGCCATTATCATCTGTATATTTGTATTTGGCAGGGCGTGGAGTTCGTGTCGATTTGGTTTTAGGCTTAGTTGAACCAACCACTAAAAGTAGTTCAGCAGGATCGATACCATCTTCTAACAGTTTCTGGCGGAAGGCTTCAAGCTTAGCCTGACGTTGTTCTTGTTCCTTGAGTATTGCCTGTTCTTCCTCACGGCGCTCATCAACGATAACAGAGAGTTTTTCCAGCATCTCTTCCAGAGTTGCCAGATCTGTTTCACGAGCCTGTGCGCGAAGTGTACGAATATTGTTCAATGTTTTAAGAGCTTCACTCATAGTATGTCATCCGGTGTTTTAAAAGGGTAATTAATAACGTCAATGTATATAATGCTGTTGAGCAATCAAAAGCATACCAGCCAGTAAATAATATAGTAAATATTGTCGGTTAAGCAATCTTAAAACATCTCATTTGACACAGATAACATAGAGCAGTTCTTTAAAGAGACATTTTTCTACGCTTTTGGCTTGATGGCTCGAACTCTGACGAGATGTGAGAGAGTTGCTCAAGACTTTGTTCTATGGAACGCTGAAACATCAGTGCGGCCTCTGTACGCTGTTTTAACACTAACATGACGATCTCTTCAGGGTTTTTCTCAAGAAGCCTTTGCCTGTAGATACTATACGTTTCGAGCTTATCAATGTTCTTGGAAGCGAAAGCGGAGGCTTGGTTAACAGGATTAAGCTCATCGATAAACTTACCAAGTAGAGATTCTTTCTTTTTGTCTAACTGACGTAGCTCGAAGTGCGCTGATTTGAATTTTTTAGCTTCAATCATAGGGGTATCATCGGAACGTAGTTTGCGATACTCTTTTCTATATTCGTCTATCGAAATATGATTTTTTAGTTCTTCAACGGTATTAAAATAATCGATTAAATCACTGTTATCTAATTTGACTCTTCTCATGGAAACCTCGTTAATAATTTAATATTGATATTTATATATTACGAGGTACAGAGGAAGTGTCAAATTAAAAAAACTCAAATCGATTTAAATGATTTTATTTCTCTTAGATACTTTATATGGTAGATACTTAACAGCTTGATGCCTAAATATATGTCTCACTTTAGCCTATTATAATAAAGCGGGGTAAGGTTATGCTTTTTAAACAAGATGAAGAGTTTTATATTGTTCGAAAATCAGTTCACCAGTATCAGTATAAATTTCAACCTTGCCAATCTTCCCATCAGGTCTTTTGATTGAGTAGCGAATTAATCTGGCATCAAAATATATTGCTAATAGGTCAGGTCGTTCAGTAAAGTCTCTTGTTTTTGTAGAACGGTCTTTTAGATAGCCATAGCTTGAACAGATCTGTTTTTTGAAATCTTTTTCAGATAAACCACTTTCTTTTATTTTAGTGGAAATGAAATCTTTTAACGGACGTTCATATTCCTCTTTTTCTTTTGCTTTACGTATTTGCTCTTCTTTCTTGCGCTGTTGTTCGAGGCGGTAAAGTTGCTCTTGTTCATCCTGCTTGCGCCCATGTTCCTCTTGGATCATTTTGCTGATAATACAAGCGGGAACAACCCGAATTCCCTCAGACCAATCCTGATAGGGATTGCAAGTCTGTATACGATGGACCGTGTTAGATATTTTTTCTATGTCTAGTTGTTTATCAAAGGAAACAATTCGTTGGTTATTCTCTTTTGAGATGAGTTTTGCGGTATTCTCTGTGGATTCCACACTCTTTAATTTGAATGAGGCTACTGCACTGTTGCGGCTTTTATAATATAACGCCTGTTTCCTATCTCCAATGTAGCATTCAAGGAAAGAGAAAATCTTAAACTCCTGAATACCAAATGTTTCCTCAAGCATGGTCATTTGTTCAGCAAATATGTTTAAGATATCGCTCTTGGATAGTTTTTCGTGAAGTTTTATTTCAAGCGATCCGGGTAGTTTTTTCATTATTATCTCCTTAGTGTGGTTATAAGTTTAGGATATTTCCTGTATGTGATTTTTTGAATCATCAACGTTCTTTCTTGCTTCCTCATTTTCCTTCGTTCTTTTATATACTTTACGTGGTTTATCGATATGTATGCTGTTATTAGGGTTGGGGACAGCGTTATTCTTTTTCTTCTTACTGAATACAAATGCGTCAGTGTAGATTTCTTTAACCTCTGTTTCTAAGGTCAGTTTTCTTCTTTCTTCTTGTGAATGTTTCGTATAGTCTTCTGGATACTGTTCTATTTCTGCGCAAAGATTACGAGCATTGCTCAACTGTTCTTTACGTTTCTTATCCAGTTGATGACTCATCCCTTTAGCGAAAATATTAGAGTTGATATAGAGATGACCATGATGCTCGACAAGTATTCCTTTCTGTCTGAGTTTTTTGAAAATGTTAGACATATTACCGGAAGCAATATTCAAGGCTTTGCACAGTGATGATTGTGAAAGGTTAATCAGATTTCCAAACTCCATATACTCCAAAATGTATGTTAATACGCGGAATTCATTCTTGGATATATCAAGATCAGAAAAAACTCTAAAGTTAGAAGTAAAGGCAAATACATAAGGTTGCGAAAATGAGATTGCTTTATCCTCCTCAGAGGAGATAACTGTAGTTGATTTTATATCTTTGTTTTTTAGCAAGCGTCTTGCGATATCAATCTTTTGCTCGGTTGTTAATGATTCAAATAAGTGTAATAGATCAGCATCGTTTGTATTCATATTATTCTCTCTTATTATTTTTGTTATACACATTTTAATACTATGCAAAAAAGTGAAAGTCAATAGTAGAACTATAAATAAAATAGGAAGTATATTCTTATGACAATGTTATATGTTAAATAAACTATGTTTAAACATAGATCTTGCTATGTTTAAACATAGGACGGATCTATGTTTAAACATAGGGGTTTACTATGTTTAAACATAGGAGAAAAGTTTATGAAGCCGCGATTTCACTGGTCTGGGACTATGCTTATAATTAAATAATTAGTAAGAAGTTAAGAGAGATCAGTTTTTCTTTTTTGTTATTTAGGATGGTTTTCTGCGTGGTTTATTTGTGCTTTATAACAATGGCACCGTTTGATTTTTTTGTTTTTACTTTATGTTATGAACAGCCAGTGATTGTTTCGTACAATCACGAAATGCTGCTTTTATTTGGAATGCTTAATTAAGATTTCTTTTGTTTTATTAGCGTCTACGACGCGATCTTTTTTGGATAAATCCATCATTATCGGAGACAAGCTCCTCACAGCAGAGTGATTGTTGCCAACAATCACGAAGTGCTGCTACTAAAGATATAGTTTTCCTATGCGTTTAAGAGCAAATGCTATATGTCAGAGAGAGGATATTATGTTCGGGAAAAGGATCTAGATATTAATGTCTTACTGGTGATTAAGAAAAATAATTTCATACCAGCATCAGGGCTTAGCCGTGCGTCAGCACAAGGGATGTGTTTTCAATAAATAGTTATTAAATGTATCAGGTAAAAATCGATATCAGTGAATATAAGTAAACGTGCTTTATAAAAGGTTAATAAACCACGTAGAAAGCTTGGTAAGACATTGGGAGCAGGAGGATGATATATATTCATCATCTTAATGCTTAAAACGCTTATAATTGATTACAAACAGTAATTTTATATCAAGAAAATTATTAATGAACAAATCCAGCATTAACAGGGCAAGCCCTGTTCAGCAAAGTGATTGTTACCAACAATCACGAAGTGCTGCTATGAAGAATATAGTTTTTCTATACGTTTAAGAGCAAATGCTATATGTATAAAGGGAGAGACCATGTTTAAACATAGGATCTGCATTCAATATTAGGAGAAAATAGATCAAACAATTGTCGAATACTTTTCTTTTTATCTAATCAACAGAAGATGAATAAAATAAAAATGTCAGTGTCAGGGCGTAGCCGTGCGTAAGCACAAAGATAAAGATCTTTTCAAAAATAAGTTTAAAAATAAGAAGAAAAATCATGATTGAAATGCAAATAAATTTGATTCCATTGCTTGCGATAGAGTATTAAATAGTAATAAACAAAAAAGGTAAAAACAATGAACAACATTAAAACTATAACACTCTTTCACCCCCATGAGAAAACACCATTTCTGATATGTATCGTAAACAAAGTGGAGAATACTAAACATGGAATAAAACTTACTCTTGAAAATGGTAATGACATTTGTGTCAATAATTACAGTCATTATCTGTTATCAGAGTCTGTAAATCGTTGTGACAACGATAGATTAAAGAATATTTATATTCGTTTGGTTTCAGAACTCACGCAGATGAGTGAAGAAACTATAAAATCACAGATGTTATAACATGAGTTATTAATTCTAATACCTTACAGATATTATATGTTTCTCAAATCTGTTATATGGTATTAAATAGTCAATGATGTTAGATGTTGTGATATTATTCATAAGGCCAATATTTTTTGGCTGGTTCTATATCCAGAGCTATCAACGAACATGGGTTAGGTTAAAGTTGAATGCAATAAGTGACAGTGTTCTGGTAAAATGCTTTGTCTGATAGCGTCAGGAGGCGATGAGCGATGGAAGGTAAATTAATTTTCTGTTCCGATGCAATACTGCGGTTTCAGTCCGATTACGATGAAACCTCGGCTGTTCCGTTGCTTTCCATACAGAACGCAGTAGATGATGCCGATCCCTTTTTTCTTCTCCGTTTCTTCCACCATACGACTCTGATTGAAGAAGGAACAACACTGGCAAGTATCTTCTTGGCTATAGAGCCGTGGAAGGCGTTGTTAGCGGCTTATCTGGACAGAGATGTTGGTGCCTATATAGATGAGGTAAGAAAACCGTCCGGGCCAACGACATGGGATATTGAATGGATTGGAATTGACCGTCGAAGCTCGGTTTATCGCGCTTATAAGCGTCAGGATATGGAAGAAGGGGAAGATTTTTCGGCCTATTTTAATCGTGAGCGGTTCCCGACTGATGAGTTTGACATAGAAAGTAGCTGTGATGCTTCAGGCTTCATTAAAGGGGATAAAGAACGCTGGAGTATCAGCGGTGATGTTCACGAAATTAAAAATCTACCTGTAATTCTCTATAGTAAACAAACATTGATTACTTCGTCGAAGGATGGATTGTTGAAGAAGAACGTATCAGGGGTGAAGAGTACCAAGCATAGCTGCTTAGTTTATGGTGATACCTCGTTTTCGTTCAGTGAGGTAATGGAAGCTATCTTCATCAGTGGGCTGTTCTTCTATGCGCCAAGAGACGCCGCCAGCAGCCTTGATGAGTTGAAAGCGAGTTTAGCCGGGCTGGAAGAAGAACGGACCGAGGTATCAAAAACGGCGCTGGTAGCCAATGAAACAGATAAAGAACCTACTATAGCCGTAGCCGAAGGTGCTTTTGATTCGGTCGCTGCTCACATGGAAACAGAAGCTGAGGAGTGGCAATCCATTAAGAAGCTATGCCAGCGAGAAGGTGAGCTACCCATACGTATCGGTAGTATTAAGACGGCTGAACCTCCAGAGTTTCGTTTTTAGTTTTGATAAGTAATAATCCACAACTTAATGATTATGTTATTATAAGTAGAAGGATGCTTTACATGCCGCACAAGAAAGTAGCATTACAGCTCATTGAAGAAACGCTTAAAGAACTCGAGTCACCAAAAGGTTCCTTGTTCTCGGCTATACAAAAATTACAGCGGACCGCAGATATCATTAATGACGATGATAAAAAGGTATGGTGTGCTATTCATTTGGGTGACGAAAAATATACAAAACCACTTAAATTGTTCTTAAAGTTCTTAATCGATAACAAAAATACTACTACGAAGGCATATGAGGAAAAATTAAATAAACATATAAAATCGTTATCTGATATAGGTATTAAGTCTGGTGTTCACTATTCAAATGAAGAACTTACGTTAAAAAATGATGAAAGTGGTGGTGGATATAATAACATTGGTTTTATTGAAGAGACATATGCTGACCTTGTGAGGAGAAAGAAAGGCAATGATGGCACTTTCTATAAGAATAATTTAAACCAACATATCAATTATGTGAGGAAAAAAGCACATGAACTAGCATCACAAATATATAATCAGCTAAAATTCTTAGGTACTGTCAGCAACTGTTTTGACATATTGAAGAATGCTGTCGATGATAAATTATTAGATCTAAATCCAGCTATCGCAGAACAGTTAATGTTGGCATTTAAATCTATCTCGTCAGATAAAGAAGAAGAATGGTCTCAAGCTCTAACTACATGTCGTAGGCTTCTGGAAGGGTTGGCTGATGAACTTTACCCTGCATCGAAGGAAAAGTTTAATGGTCGGACAGTTGGGCAAGGTCAATACGTAAACCGCCTTTGGGCATTTATGGATGGGGCTATTCAATCCGAAAGTAATAAAGATCTTGCCAAAGCACATATAGATTTTCTTGGATCATGGCTTGATAAAGTTAATAAGTTAACAAATAAAGGTGTTCACGCTGAGTTAGATCGAATTGAAGCTGTCAAGTCAGTATTCCACACGTATTTAGTTGTGGCGGATTTGCTTGAGTATATGTCAAATACTAAAGTTTCTGTCTCTAAGCCTGATATCAACAAAGCTACTTTAGATGAACTTGAAGCTTTATTAGATGTTAATCGGGCGATCGCCAAAGAAATTATTAAAGCTCGAGTTCGTGAAGGTAAACTTGATCTTGATATTTTGGGGGGCATTAGAGGTATTGGGCCTAAGACACTTGAAAACATAAAAGAGGTGTTTATTATATAACAAGCAACCTATTTATTGCAGTGCTTAAAAGAAGTAAGTCCGTTAGATATTATAGAGTGGAGCTAATGTAATTTAGCTCCTAATGTAGTCGCTCGTCTTATGATTAAGTGTGACTGGATAGTTATTCTTTATTAATTTCTGGAATAAATAGTAATAATGAATTCGACTGACTGGATTTTGTATTTATACCCATAAACCACAAGACGCAGGTTTGAGTACCTGAAAATTATCGTTAAATCGGGATGTTAGTGAGTCAGCTATATCCGGCAGCGTCTGGTTGAAAAAGACAGATATGGCTTTAATACGATCTCTGACTCACCCGTCACGACTGGAATCATGAAGGCGTTCAAGTTCAACTTTTTGTTGCTCAGTAATGAATATTTTCATGTTGGACAGCATTATCTCCTGTTGCTTGAAAAGCAAGTATCTTAAATGATCACGGGTATATATGTATAAAAAATCCAAGCTGAAGTGGCTACTACCGACATCAAAACACTGGAACAGCTTTTGAAGAAGTTCCGTCAAGTTGTCGCGGAGCGCCGGGAAGAATACTATTGGGAGATTGGTGAGAAAAAGGCTCAGAATTTGAGGGCTAAGAGATTACAAAAGTTGCTTGAGAAAATGGGGCGTGATCGTGTATCACCGGTGGATCTCATTGACTGGCAATAGCCAATCATAATATTGTATCTTCATCAAGCAACGGAGGTGTATATGGGCTGGGAACTTCACATAATAAGAACAGAAAATTGGTTCGATAGTGCAAGCGATCCAATCAGTAGTGTGGAATGGCTTCAGCTTGTTGATGATGATAAAGAACTGTCAATAGATAGCAAGAATGGGGAGTTTTTTGCTATATGGAGTGGCCAAAGTAAATACGATGAGCCTTGGCTTGATTGGAATGATGGAAGAATTTCAACTAAGCATCCTGATGAGGATCTTTACTGTAAGATGTTGCATATGGCTGATAAGTTAAATGCTGTAGTTGTTGATGAGGATGACCATAAATATTTACTACCAAGTGATCTGATGAATCCGTCATGGGCGAACTCATCACCGAGTGGTAAAAAACAATCTTTATGGGCAAGGCTAATTTCAAAACTAAAATAATATTTTTATATGTATTGGCTTGGATTCGATTTGAGATATTGCTCTAAGACTATATATTAAATCTGACAGATACATGTATGGTAACTGGTAGCTGTCAGATCAGGTCTGAGCTAATACAAATAATAATCAATGTATTAGTGTATTTATTTCATTTGCTCTTAAAAATTTTGTTTCTATCCTTAAAATATAGTAAATGAATTCTCCTCTTGAAATTAATCTCTTGTCATTTGTTAATAAGTAGTTGCATTTCCAAGCGTGTGTCAAGTGTTGAATATCTTGGTGGCTTGATTTTACTTTCATTTTATCTTTAGTTGATTCCGTTTTATAGTTAATAAGATCCAAGAAAGTACATAACCCTTCGATTTTATTTATAAGATCCTCATCATTTGTCCAAGTAATTTCTCTATTAATTAAATCATCTATTGAGAAACTAAGACCTTTACTTATAATTGTCCATTTTAAAAATTCATAAAGGCTTAATTCTCTTTCACTATCTAATATTATGTTTTCTATGACATGTTTATCACTAAAGAAAAATCCAATATTATTAGATATTCTTTTAACAAGCTTACTATTCTTATCAAAATATGAGTTGCTCAGTTCGTTAATTTTTGCAGTTATGTATTTATATTCTTCTGCTGCTACTGTAGCTGGTAACCAGCGTAGTACTCTACCAACTAATGAGTTTATATCTTCATTTATGAATGCTAATTCACCATCAATTCTCCCCATTAATACACCATCAGTGAGAGAAAGTATTTTCTCTAAGTAAACATTGAAGCGCATAATATCCATTTTTATACCATCCTCAATGATATATGGACTAAAAACAAAAATAGAGCTGCCAGATTCTTTCAATTTATCTATATCATTGCATAGTTTAATGTCTTTACCAGAGATATATTCGCTTAATACATTTTGGTCTACATATATGGATTTTTTTGTATTATCTATTGTTATTTTGATAAAGTTAGGTTTGAGATCTTTTAACGTCATGTACTCATTTAAGATTATGTCATTGTAATGAGATCCTCGATAGGAAAAGAAATTAATTAAGAATGAAGTTTTGCACGAATCAATCTTATATAATAATTGTTTAAATTCATCCTTGAATTCAGCATCAATTTTTTCTGAAACATAATCCTTATGTTTATATATATTCGCACAAACAAGGATTTCAGGGGTTTTACCATTAAGATGGAACGCTTCATAAAGATGAACACATAATTTCTTATGTTCCTCAAACAAATCATATAAACTTTGTTGAAAATTGATAAAATATTCATAAATTGTTGTCAAATCCAGAAAAGATATGCAAAACTGCACACTTTCAAAATCTCTGATCTTTAGATATAACTCTTGATTATCGCGACAAAAGATTCTAATTATTTCAAACAACTCATCATATGATCTATATTTATCTGTTTGCTGATACAATACTATATTGTAAAAGTCAACATCAATTGCTTCTATGTATTCAACTAAAATAGGTAAACAGGCCTTGCAAAGGTTCTTTACCTCTTCTATCTCATTATTATTCCGCATAAAACCTCATTTTTTGATTATAAAAAATTAATATCGGTTATTTAGTGAAAATATACTTCATGTTTATTAAAAATAATTTATGTAGAAAATATAAAATAAAATTTACCATGAGTAAAGAAGTTAAATGTGATGTGCCAACCGTCATGCTTAATAGTTTTTTAATTCAGTATATTGCCAAATAAAGCCTGAACAGATACCATAGTGTCGGCTACACTAAATAGCTTCGCGTAATAGCGCTACACTTGGAAGTGTGCGCCCTTCCTTCCGCGTTGTCCTCGTTCGATGCGAAGTGAAGCATCAATGTGCGAAGCTATTTAGTATAGCATATCCGTTCAGACAGACATTTTTCTACGTATTTTATTCAATGTTAAAAAATCTGATGAGACAACTGGAAAGTTGTTCGGGGTTCGTTCTACAGAATGCCTTAGCTCAATAGCGGCTTCTGTACACTGTTTCATCGCTAAGGCAAAAAATTCATCATCACTTTTTTCTGAAATTGCCTTACGGTATAGCACGCGCCCGCTAAGTAGCTCAAGATTACCTGATGATTACGATGAAATGCTAAAGCTAATACCTCAGATTAGCCCGCACTGATGAATGTACTTGGACTACAGAATATACGTGGGACCATAGTTGAAGATAACTTCTTATCTGAACTGGAAGCCTCTGGTGGTATCGTGCTTCATGCCAATATGTGCTATCCAGTAGCTGAATACAAGGACACAGACATTAGAATAGCTATCGAGCCGATAGATCTTGCGTACATGCGAGATCTGACCAATGACTATGCGGTAATGTCCAGAAACAATGAGTATGAGCACAAAATTGAGGGCGATCTCTTTGAGGCATTATCTCAGGCTGTAGATAGATTTAAGACTGCTGTTGTGTTGTATATGTTTGTTAAAACAATCCCTATATATTAAAAATGCATATGCAAAAGGAATATCAAACTATTTAAGAATAATTATTTTTATTACTTCACTTTAATTGCAACTAATGATAGAAATAAAAAATATTACGTTAAAAAATAAGCTCTTCATTTTTGTGATTTTATTGTAAAGGGGAAATAATGATCTCTGGGTTATTTTTACGTAACTTCAAAAATTATGAAAATATAAATTTCATTCCATTTTGGACGTCTGATAATGATAGGATGACAATTTTTGCAGGTGATAACGGAGCAGGTAAGTCTGCTATTTTAGAAAGCATTAACTGTTTGATGAATAACATCGATAGCAAGGAGTGGGCATATTCAATTGGACAAAAGAAAGATCGTGTTAATATTTTTCCGTTATTTCTAATAAAAAAAGATGAATGGTCAACTGATGACATTCAACAAATGGAGAGGATTTCTCATTATTTTTGGAACTATAACTTTCTTGACGTATCAGCTGCTGATTTTATAAAAAACTATATTTCATATAGAGATAATCTTAAGAATTGGTATTCGCCTGAAGAATATTATCTTTTAGCTATTGGTAAAAATTTTGATGGCAACGTTTTGCTCACGAGCACTTTTCATAAAAAAATAGCTGATGCAACTAAAAAAGATGGGGTTTCTAGAGATAAAATAAACTCTATTTTTAAAAAAATACTTGAGCGTTACAAATTTGTTTATCTTCCTGTAGAAAATAAAACAAGTGATATACTATCCCTTCAAGCAAATGAAATGCAGGGCATGATGGATAGAGAGATTTCAGATGAAATTAGAAATCTTTTATCTAATAAAGAACACCTCCTACCAACAAACCATCCATTAAATGATGGGAAAAAAAATGCGAAAAAGCATAGTGTAATTGACATTATTAATAATAAGTTGGATTTGTATATTGATGATATTAATGAAAAAATACCAGACGGTTATAAATTTGAATATAAAGGTGCTATTAAAAGACCTATTAAACCAACAGATATTTTGGATTCAATTTTTTTAAAGTACTTTTCTTACAGGCCATTATCAAAAAATTCTAAAAATATTAAAAATTTAAGCTCTGGAGAACAACGTATTGCATTGATTGATATTGCAACTGCACTTCTTTCTACAGAGTCTCCAAAAAATAAAGAAGTCATCTTAGCTATTGATGAGCCTGAGGTGTCTTTAGAATCAGCTTATAGGTTTGAGCAGTTTTCAAGCTTGATTAATTTATCTGAAAAATATAACAGACAAATATTTATTACAACGCACTGGTATGGTTTAGTATTGAGACCTATGCATGCTTCATTACATTATATACATAAAGATAATGGCAACGTTAAAATAGATGCATTCCCATTAGTAAATATTCAAGAAAGCAGAAGAGCTTTCCCTAATTCTATTGAGATTAGAAGTTATTTTGACTTAATGGCATCTATGTTAAGTTTATTAAAGAAAAATGAATACAACTGGATTTTTTGTGAAGGAAGTGAGGATTATTTATATCTTAAATCCTTTTTAAAAGATACGATCCCGAATCTATTCATCCTCCCTTTTAATGGGTGTGGGAATATAAAAAAAATATTCGATTTCTTACACGTACCATTTTCTGATAATGAAGAAAATAAACAAATTAAAGGAAAGGTAATGTGTCTGATTGATACAGATACAAAAAATATAATCAAGGTTGATGGTTATGGTTCAAATAACTACAATAGAAAACTTGGGTTCTATCGGTTGTCAATTCGTGATGACAAATCCGATATTGTCAGTATCGCATCGCCTGATGCGACAAATACAGAAATAGAGGATTTATTAGATCCTGAACTCATGTTCACATCATTAATTAATCTTTCTAAAAGTGATAGTACTTTACGAAGCTTTATGAGTTTATATAATTTGAATAAAAGTGTTAAATTCACTAACATAAGTAATGGGATGAGTTTTTTAGAAAGGAAAACAAAGTCGTCTCATGAAAAAATAAAAGATTTTTGTGATTATCTATCGACTAGTAAGCTTAAAAAACTCATTGCGGAAGAGTACAATAGAGACCCCAGTAAAGTTATAGTTAGACCTGAGGATCAATGGGTTATCAGAATAAAAAAATTCTTCTCTAAATGAATTTTATCAATAACCCCCTTATATCGAGTGGGAAGAATATTATTAGTCCAACAACCCACGCGAAACCTTACTCGTCATCTGACTGAAATTATATAGGTCAACAACATTCCCTTTGAACCAGATCTCAAGGGAGTTTATGTGAGCCGTCTATACCCGAGGGAGGATGCAAGATATTATTAACAACGCGGAAACGATCTTTATAACGTCTATTGATTATAGTTTTTGATTTTGACAATTATATTTTCTATATCTTCCTCAGACAGTTTATCAAAGTTCATCACGATAGTAGCAAGCTGGTCATTTTCCACATAAAAATATGCTAATGGGACATTTAGCGTTTGTGCTAATTTTTGAGCAGTATGGATATCTGCCTCATGTACTCCTTTTTCGTATCGGTTAATGCGAGTACTTGCTACAAATTCGTCGATCCCGGCAGCAATGCCCAGCTTCTTTTGAGACAAGCCAGCAGCAAGTCGCGCTTCTTTTAAACGCTTACAAAAGATTTCTCTATGGGATTCTCGCTGGTTCATAAAAGCCCTCATCATTAAGAGCTACGAGAATCGTAGTTTTACCTTGTCTTGAATACTACGTTTATCGTAGTATCTGCTTGGGGTGATGTACTGGTTTGCCGATACAGGTGACCTCAATGCTATCAAAAGTGATAGATAGAGAAGTTCACGCGACCCATACCAGTACAAGCCATTTTGTTATGTATGACCTATGGGAAATGAAATGAAGAGAATCTTACTTGTAGCTGCAATGGCCCTAACAGGATGCCAGCAGCTCAATGATGGCGTGAGTAAAGTCAATGGGGCAATCAGCTCATCTTTGTCTTCAGTAGGTAAAGCGCTGAATGGAAGTTCCGCCACTCAAAACCTTGGTCCCGCATCACCAGTATCAGGTCTGGGTGCTGTCTGCAAAGACTATGAAGAAAACGCAATGGCAGCAGAAAAGAAATGGACGGGGAAAAGGATCTCTATCAGCAATGCCACTGTTCTGGAAGTTACGAAGGGTAGAAGTGCCAGCGACATGATGACGGGGATGCCCAAATCAGCTCCTAACTATTATCTGCTCTTTAAAACAGCCGATACAAGCTACTGCGGCGGTATGGTCTGGTTGGATTACTACTCTGGTCTTGATGATGCGGTTCTTACCTATAAAAAAGGTCAGAAGGTAAGCGTCCGTGGAACCATCAACAATTTCGAAGTTCGTGGTTTTGCCACAGTAAACAATGCTGATATGCCAGTTCGTCTGGTTGTGTTCAGCAATGGCACTATCAATCATTATAAGGAATAATAACCATGCGTAAAATTTTATCCATTACTGTTCTTGCCGTGTTGTTATCAGGCTGTGGTGAAAAAGGCGATTTTGAGAAAGCGATCAACGCAAAATTTGCACAATCAAAGCTGTGCTATTCACTGCAGAACAATGACGTTACTTTCAACAAAGGTTTTCCTATAAAGGTTAATCATGGCTACCGTTCTGCCGGATACAGTGCCAGTGATGAAATACTGAAAGGTCTGGCTAATCAGGGACTGCTTGATGTCTCCCAACAGCCTAACGGTTTTAGCAGTGTTGATGTATTAGAGATAACAGACAAAGGCCAAGAGGTTGAGTTTTGGGATCGTAAAGATGGTGCCTGTGTTGGTCATCGGGTAGTTGCTGAGATAAAGGAATGGACCGAGCCGGGCAACGGTAATCAGAAAGTTGTTCGCGTCACCTATACATGGAAGTTAACTGATGTTCCATCATGGGTGGACAAAAGCGCATTCTCTGGTGTGAAAGGGATGAATGAGCCTGCCGATGGTGCCATGAATCTTGTTAAAACCAGCAACGGCTGGAAAGCGATCTGAGGGGATCTATTATGGAAAACAATACAATCCAGTGTCCTTTTTGCCTGAAAGAAAGCCAGCGCGGTGTGCAAGTTTGTACCGGCTGCATGGCGACTGTTTTATATGGAACCTACCCCGGCTGGTATGCTTTCGTGGTTATATTATTGACCTTCGGCCTGTCTATACTGATCGGAATGTCTACAGGCATAGCGGGAGCTACTATCAGCCTACCAATCATTGCGGTTGTTGGGTTTGTCGCAGGTAAGGCAATATTTTCTGATAATGTTGTGTTCAGGCGAAGAATGTAATCAGCTTTAATACAGGAAACCATACCTTTGATCTATCAAGGTATGGTTTCCTGTATGTGTAGCGGCGATAAGAGTTATGAGAATGGGACCCTGATTACAATGTAGTCACTAAATTTGTGGGCTTTTACCACGAAAAATGTCACCGATATCATTTTTAAAATACAGGGACGGTTTTTTCAAAATATATCTTCCAATACTTTTTCCAGTTGTCTCGCAAAGAAAATTGAGGACTCCTGCCATTCTCATAAAATTCTAACCACGGGAGGTCTAATATATTGTCTTTCCTAAGCTCTCTAGACATGTTAGTAGTAGAAATCTTAGGCCTGTTTATATCGATAGTAATGTATTCATTAATTATTTTTGTTAGCTCTACAGCATGACTTTTCTCAAATCCTCTGGCTTTCCTTAATACCAAGGCTACCATGATAATGGGAATATATATTGTCCCTTCTATTTTTAAAATACCAATGTTTTTGGGCATTAAGTTTAATATTTTATTGTCAATAGGTTTCTCTACATTTATTTTTTTGCCAGCGTTAATGGGTAGTTGAAGATGATCAGTGGATACAACCAGATTCAATCTTAATTGAGAGTTGTCCTGTTCAAAATCTAAAATTGAATTTTTAACTGACCTGTAATCTGATTTTGGTATCTCTATGTATTTTAGCTTGTTATTTTCATCGGATTCGATAATTAGCCCCAACGGGGCAGAACTTGATGACATCAATTCTACATAACAACCGTAATCAAGAGTGTAGAGTGTGTACTTTTTCCCTATGGTGTTGCGAGCAGAGACACCTTGTTTTAAAACGTGAATAACCCTCATGTCATAAAGATAATCAATTAGTGGGTGATTATTTTCATTACTTATTAAAAAACCACGAGACTTTCTATGTCCAATAACTTCATTGATTATTTTATCAAGTAATATAACAGCTTCTGGTTTGCTGTTAAGAGCAGCATGTTTGTTAACTTGAAACCATTTCTGTGCTGACTTACGGATATGAACTATCGATATTTTATTTTCCAGCGCCGATTGAGCGGCAAGAGAAATAATATTTATAGCATCGCGTGGAACACCTTCAACAGCACGAACATACTCATCAAATGCTGATGGTTGAGTAAATAAATCATTTATAAATAAATTTGTTTCAGCGTCACATATGGAATTTTTATCTATTGCCTGAGCATGTCTATGAAGAAGTGTTTTGAAGAATTTTTTTGCGGCATCGCGATCATTATCAAATACCATGTATTCATCTAAATTAATAACGGATGAAGCATCGGAACCGAGTTCAATTCCTATACGAACACCTGTGCCGTGCTCATTTATCATAAAGTTACAACGGTGTGCAATTGCAGCTATTTTTACCGTAATACCTGAAATAGGGTACAAAATCCGGCGCAGAAGCTCTGCAAGGTAAGGTTGGAGATCCAGTGGAACTTCAGACCATTCATCAATTAAAACCCATAGTTCCTTCTCAGGTAATTTGGCAATAATATTGCTGAGTAATTTTGTCATTTCTCCAAAGTGAATTCTTAATGTTTTTTTTCCTGATACTTTTAAGCGATCTGTATTATTTGATGATGTTCCATCTGAAAGTGAAAAATTAGCAGATATGCTTTTGTTGGTTAATCCTGCGGTTAACGTTGAATTCATCAAGTTTTGATTTGATGAACTCTTTTCTTCTTCTGTAATCCCTTCAATACTTAATGATGTTGCTTTCTCAACAAAATCATTCAATAACAGTGCTATTTCAGTTGCATTATCTATCTCTTTCTCAAAAATATAATCCAATATAACTTCATGAATTTTACATAGCGTATCAGAAAGTAATCTGGTCGCTCTTTCACTTAATAATATATTGGAGTCAGAAAAAATCCCTCCAGAAGAACCAATCATCCTCATATCAATAGGGACACAAATAATGCCTTTTTGTTGAACATTATTACAAAGAACAGCCAAAAAATGTGTTTTCCCAGTTCCTCTGCGACCAAACATTATTTGATTATCGTTGCTAGACAACAGGGTGTATGTGGGTCCAACATCAACAAAAGACTTGATAAGATGGTCTGGTTGTAATTTCTCTGCTCTCTTGGCAAGTCTCAACATGATTGAATTTATATTTCGCATAAGTATCCATTCTAGCTAAGTGTTTAGCTTCTTTACTGAGAAGAAAAACCTACCACCGATTTACTTAAAAAGTGTACCGTAAAGTACTCAAATATCATAGAGATGATTATTTATTTATCACTCATAATCACGATTATGACGATACCCCGGTGGCCTCAATTTTGGGACATGGCTCTTTCCAGTACATTCTGGTGGCATTGATGGCGTAAAAGTCACACTGTTATCAGCATCAGTTTTACCCTTCTCTGGACGACTTGGGAAACGTCGGCTCTCCTCCTTGGTAGGCTTGTAGTCATCGCTGTTAAATCTGGCACATTTTTCATACTCAGCGCGTGGGACGTAGATGCCTTGAACTTCATCGAACACATAGTTTTCAGCTATACGCTTATCGTGTTCCGCATCAACTGAAACAGGGGCTGGCTTCTTCTTGGCCCAGACAAATTTCTCTTTAAAGAAATCGATGATATAGACTGTGAAACGCTTAAACACGCCACTCTGACGAGGTTTAACTTGCTTCCTCTTGCTTTTAACAGGCGCACGTTTAACTGCGCCCGCTGTTGAAGAGGTAGGGGTTTTCAGTTTAGTGCGGGGTGAAGCCGGGATCACCAGTGATGGTTTTGATTGTCGGTCAACCTGACTAACCTTATCAGGGTTACGATAAGACTTAGCCGTTGGCCTTCTTTGTGAAACTGGAATCGTCAGAGCAGGTATGTTTTTTCTGTTATCTGCTGTACTGGCGAGAACATCAGCCAATACGATCTCCTCCGGCTCAGGGAGAACAGATACAGTAAAGCTCCTGACATCAACCACAATATCCAGTGGCAGATCTTTAAACAGGGAATACGTCTTTTTGGCTTCTTTCTTCCTGTCATCACGAACAGCCTGTTCTGCAGCACGCTGTTGTTGAGCGGCCTGAGTGTTCCAGCGACTACGAGGGATATGCCTCATTGGGTCACGGTTTGTTTCTTCAGCTTTGGCAAGCCAGATAGCTTTGTCTTCATTGTTAACAGCCACTACTGCCTGTTCAAGTGCTTCTTGATGCTGAACCCTGATGGAACGGTGGTCAACACGAACCTCATGCTCATATTTCTCAAGGAATTCGTTACAGAAGTCCTGCCAGCCTTTACGCCAGCCATCAAGCGTTTCAGGCTTATCCCACTCACGGACCTTTTTACCAAAGCCGGTAGAATGAACCTCACGGGTTGTTCCCATGATATGGATATGGGGGTTATGACCACTGATATCGTGGATAACAACATCGACAATGATTCCCTTCTTGGTGAAGTGTTCAAGAACAAAAGCAGCGGTGAGTTCAATGCTTTGTTCTGGTGTTAGCTCAGCGGGCAGGGCAATTTTAAACTCTTTGGCGAGACGGGCATCCTTCCTCTTCTCTGATGCTTCAACAGCGTTCCAGAGTGTTTCACTATCTACTATCAGATCTGGTGGTGTATTTTCAGGGGCAAAAATCTGCGCAAAGGCAAGGTCCTTTTTATGCGCTGTTTTACGACCATGAATATCACCAGTACGATTATCAGTGAAAACTTTACGATGACGATAGGCAGCGGAGGCAACCGAAGATTTGCCTTCGCCTCTGCTGATGTTCTCCATTTTAAAACTGTATATCGCCATCCACTGATACCTCTAATTCTGACTAGCTGCTTTTCGTTTTACGTAAGGAAAACGCTGGGGTTGACGTTGACCTTGATTTTGTTTCCGAAGGAAACGGTTTTAGCCTGCGGCAGGCAACCGTCGGTAGACCCCACGGCATTAGAGCGAAGCGATAATGCGTAAGTGGGCATTGCTTTATTTTTATTTGCCATAAATGGCTCAAAAATAACGACGATGTATAACGTTTCTCTCTTATTAATTAATACCGCTAAACAGAAAGTCTGTAAAACGAACAGGGTAAAAACTTACTAATAACAGCCTTAAAACAGGACGAATGGCTGAGGTATAACGCTAATGTCTGCTTTTTCGGCTTTTAGATAGTGTCCGAAGGACAAAAGGAGTGTCAATACTTCCCGCCGTAAGGCGGGAAAACTAAGATCAGACTAAAAAACATAAAATAAAAATGTTGTTATGTGAAATTTTTTCTACAGGTTGGGAGATGAAATTGGAACGTTAAAATGTTCGGTTAAAACATTTTCATTAAAATGCAAAAATAAGTAACGGGGAGAGTATTGGATATTTTATGTTAGTGAACGCTCGCGTATGTGTTGCATAATTACATGTATAGGCTGTTGCACTTTTGTGTAAACATTATTTTTTTTGAGTCTTTGTAAAAAATAGAGTCCTAAATTTCTACTGGAAGGTGATGTATTATTGATTTCTTCCCTATTTTGACAAATAGCAAGAACTATAATAAGTAACACTTCATATTAAATAATAAAAAGGAGTGTTTAATGAATGTATTTAACAGCAATGATTATGAAAGGGCCTGCATATGGTATAAACGCACCAAATATTGCGTTGAAAAATTTAACATAAAAATAGAAATTCTAAGGGGGAAATTAGCAGTGGATTTACTGAATAATCAAAGTGTCAACTATTTTCATACCGATTACCAATCGATAATAGATAACTTTGAAACAGAGGTTTATCACATTATTGAAACATATGCTGTAGATCAGCAATACCTGCCATTTTTGTTTATGATAATTGAGGAATATGCTGATCTAATATATGACTCAACAAGCTTTGTTTTACGTGTGTTAAGTCACAATGGTTTTCATGAATCACACAATATTCCGACTTTTGGTTACGAAGTATATGAGGCTAAAGGTCTCTTAAATTTAGATATTGAAGATATAAAAGAGCAGACAATATATAAGTATCATAAAATGGATTTTTCCTATCATGACTGGCATTTTAAGTATGGTGAACAAGAGTTGATGAACTCATGTGCTGGTTTTGAGAGTCGAGTTGCAAGACTATTTAAAGATTATGGATTTGATAAAATTTGTATTCCTGTATTGATGGCAATTATTATTAATGAAGTGGATCACATTTACGGGTTTTCAGATTATGGTTTTCTAGAGTCTTTAATCAAAGCAATTGAAAACAGGATAAAGTGATTACATGGATACAGAGGATAAAAAAAAGAAAACAAAAAAATCATTACAGCAAAAAATTGCCAGTGCACAACTACGTCTTAATCGATTGCAACACAAATCAAAGGTTGAAGCCAAACAGATTGAAACACGTCAGAAGATCATTCTTGGTGCTGAAGTTGCAAAAGCAGTTGATAGTAATGTGTTTGATGTGGACAAAGAATTGGTTCTTGGTTTTCTTTTGGACATTGGCGATCTTAATGATGAAGAAGTGATTAAATATAAAAAGAAAGGGCGTGCATTTCTTCTTGAAATGAAGGGCAGGCAGATTTAATTATTCATATCTAACACCTATATATATTGCTGCATATTAATTTGACTGTTTATCATTCAGTGATGTATGTACATCATCATTATAGAATGAATAAGAGGTGTAGTGCTATGATATGTGAAATTATACAAGGGTTTAAAAATTTCGGATGGAATAAGAAAAATAAGGACATAAGCTCTTCGAAAAACAAGGCATTTGCCCGATTACAATGGATTACAAAAAAAGATCGTGGTGATATATAAAATTCTCATTTTAAATTAACTTTGGCATTGACTTTTAAATAATAAAATTATATATATTATTCATCACTCATAAAGTGATGCCATTAATACAGGTGAATAACTCCATATTCAATCTTGTAATTCTGTATTGGTGGTTTTTAATAAAGTCAGGAAGCTTGCTTCCAATAAAAGGGTTGGATAATCTCCAGCCCTTTTATTTTTTTATAAAGACTTATAAATGATAATGATGTAAATTTTTACCTGAACTTGATCCATATTATTTATGGATTACTTTATCTCTTGTCAGTTAAATACAGGAGTTATAAAGCAAATGAGAGAGTCAGTATTAGTTAAATATAGGAAAAGTCAAAAAGGATTTTCCCTGTTAGAGCTTTTGTTGGTTCTTGGGATTGTTGCAGCACTAATAGTCGCCTCATTTATCTGGTATCCGAAGGTAAGAGATGCAAGATATGTTGATATCGAAGCTAAACATATTGGACAGATTTATGCCTCTGTAAGGAATGTGTATGCCGGGCAACCTGACTACAGCGGGCTGGCAACAACTGCTGTAGCTATACCAGCACAATTTTTCCCGGATGATATGCTTTCCAAAAATATTACATGGGGAATATCATCATGGGGCGGCTATGTCGTCGTTGACGCTAATGATGTCAGTCCATCAGGACTGGCAGCATCATCATTTACAATAAGTTATTCAGATGTGCCTGATAGTGTTTGTATAAAGCTAATATCTGCTGTTGAAAGTTCCTTCTATAATATCTATGTTTCAAACCAAAAGGGTATAAATGGCAGTGGTGAATCAGCGGGTAAGAATTATGGAACAATGGTTAAACAAAATGGGGCTGGAACCGACATAACGCTAATGACATCCACCTGTAATAGTGGAGGTCAGAATAACAGGATTGTATTTCTGGCACTTTAAAGGTAAGCCGTTCATCAGTAAAACTGAACTAAAACTATTTTAGTGTCTTGTTTTTTATCTTACATCAACTATTTCTTTTATAACCTTACGATTACCAACAGGAGATATAAAGGAAATGAAAAAAACAGTATTAATTAAAAATCAAAAAAGCAGGAAAGGTTTTTCTCTCTTAGAATTATTGTTAGTTCTTGGGATCATCGCAGCATTAGTTGTTGCTGCTTTTATTGTATATCCTAAAGTTCAGGCTTCACAACGTGCACAGGCTGAAAGTAATAACATAGCAACAATACAAGCTGGTGTAAAAGCACTCTATACATCAGCATCCAGTTTTACCGGATTGACAAATACTGTTGCGGTTCAGGCGAAAATATTCCCAGATAATATGCTAAGTGGTTCAGGTTCTTCTGCAACACCTATCAATGCATTCAAAGGAAATGTTGTCGTGGCATCGGCAAATACAGGGCCTTCCGCAGCAACAGGCTCCTCATTTACAATAACCTATTCAAATGTGCCAGCAGCAGAATGTACCAAGATTATCACTGCAGCCGCAGGGAATTTCTATACAGCAGGTGTAGGAACAGCAGGTAATGTTAAAGCCGCAGGTGAAGTATTAGATGTTGCTAAAACCGCAACGCAGTGCCAAAGTGGTGGAAATAGTAATACGTTGATATTTACTTCTTTATAAAAGTAGCATCATAGCCATAGTGTTCCACCTTGCAATATGGTTATGATTTACCTCTATAACCTTTCATATGATTAAAGATGGTTAGTGCCATCTTTAGTTTTTCTGTTTTTGTATGCAATAAAAAGATAATGTATCCTCTGGTAATCCGTCTATCTATTATTAAATTTGTTTCATGTTTTTGCTGCTTTGATATCTTGATTTATTTAATCATTTTGATAATTGTAATATTTAAGAGCAATAAATTAAGGTGAAAAAATGAATATGATTAATGTAAAAAAAGGGTTTTCTCTGTTGGAACTTATATTGGCATTAGGTATTGGTAGTGCAATGGCCTTGTTGAAGTTTCAGGATATGAAGGCATCGCAAGAGGACTTTACGGCAAAAACAGCCGGAGAACAGATCAGACAAATTGGTGAAGCTGTTAATGGATACATTAACTTACGCTATGATAAACTTTCTACGTTAACATCGAGTAGTAGTCAGAGTAATGATCCGGGGCCAAGAACGTGTAATGCGTCAGAGTGCGAAATAACCTACCAGACACTAATAAATGAAGGACTTCTGCCTGTTTCTTATAGTGGTCTTAATATTTACAAGTCATCATATAAAATCTTACTAAAACGTAGCGGAACGACTCCTAACTATGTTATTAATGGTTTGGTTATAGCTACTACGGCATGGAAAGAGGGTGGGAAAACACGCTACGATCTCCTTGGGAAAGCAATGCAGACTGCTGGAGTGGATAGTGGTATGACTCAAAGTGCAACAGTTATTTCCGGGATGCAGGGGCAATGGCAGGAGTCTTCTTCTAATTTCAGTAATATTACGGGTAGTGGTTTACTTGGATTCAGAACGGGTTTTAATAGTGCATTATATTCTATATATTTACGCCGTGATGGAACTCTCCCCATGACAGGTGATTTAAATATGGGAGGCAATAATATTAATAATGCAAAAAATATTACTGCGTCCGGTACCGGTAGCTTCGGTGGGAATATCACATCAGGTGGCACGGTCACAGCCGCAGGGCAGGTGGTTGCTCATAATGGATATGGAGACACTATTGCGCTTGGTGGTGATGCTGCTGGAAATGATTATGAGATAAGATTAAGTAATGGAACTAAACCTCTGAGTATTTTTTCCCCAAATGCTGTAGATTATACCACTGTTTTAAATGTTTATAAAAATGCAAAGATACAGCAACGCCTTGCCACTAATGGTCTTGATCCTAATGATTTGCCTTCAGGCTGGAGTGGTGGTCTAAGAACCAATGATGTCTATGCTGCTGGTACGGTTGGTGCTGGTTCAGGTGGTGCTGTTAATGCCTATATGAACAGCAGCGGTAATATATACGCTTCCAATGATGTTAATGTCGGGCATCAGGTTAATGCTCAGTATGTCTGGGCCTCGGGTAATCTTAACTCTAACTATATTCATTCCAATGGTAATATTGATGCTGATGGCAGACTGAATGCAGGGGAGTTCCTATATATTAATGGGAAAGCAAATGTAGGAGCAAACTGTTCACCAAATGGTTTACAGGGCACGGATTCAACGGGATTGTTGTTGTCATGTGTCGGTGGTAAATGGGTTAAGACATCAGGTACAGCAGGTTTTTTTACAAAAAATCAAGGCTCTTGCTTGGTTAAGAATCCTGACACTAATGCTTGTTCATGTCCATCTGGAACAACAGCTTATGAATTATTTTATACTACATCTACTGAGCAATCAGGTGGAGGAAGTCATGGCGGTGGCACGACAGTGGTTAAAGATAGAATATTATACCAATGTAGATGACTTCTTTAATACAATCAAAAAATAAATTTGATATTCATCGGGATGTAATTATATAGTTAATATATCCCGATTTTATTACATTTTTATGTTTTACATTTCAGGAGAACTTAATTTAATATAACAGGAGAGAGTTATGAACAAAAAAATATTAGTATTGTTAGTTGTGTTAGGTTTTTCAGCTATGTCCAATGCCAGTGAACCAAAATATGCTTTCCCTCAATCGGATAAGCCTGTTATATCAAAAATTAAAATCAAAAATGCTCCTGTGGATTCAGGGAAATATGGGCATGGGGAAGTGTTAGCAAATGGGATGTGGGTTAAAGGTAATACTGCAAACCATAAGAATTAAACATAAATATAAGAATGTTTTTTTATTGTTAATTATCGATGCGTTGATATAAAGGGCCTTATGGCCCTTTTAATTTTATAAATCAAATAGTACTCATAACTTCATTAATGTTAATTGCTCTCATATATCTCGCTGGACTTTTGTTTTGTGTCTTGAGTGCGTCAAAATGAGCAGTTCCGCAAGTTATTTTAGCATATTCTTCATTACCAAGACCAATGAGTTTACTTTTTGTCTCAACAACAAAGTAAATATGGTCTTCACCTTTGTCTTCAATAACCAAAGCCCAGTCAGGATTGTAAGTCCCTAATGGTGTCGGGATTTTAAACCATCCCGGCAGCTTCACATAAAGCTTAACTTCATTCTGTTCTTCGAGTTCCTGAGCGAAACGGCCTTCGACTTCAGAATCTTTAGGAACGTATTCGTAAACTGACTTAGACGAGGTTTCAAACAGATTACGGGCATATCCTGTTAATTCTTTATCCATAAAAAGACTTTGCGCATACACATCTCCGTTTAGTGGATAATATTTAATACCATCGACAATTGACAGGCGTTTGCAGTAGTTGATTCGGCCTATAGCTTCACTGATAAACTGCTGTGGATTTTTAGCAAAATCAGCGAGTCTTCCACTCTCTTTCAGGATGGTGCTTAAACTGCGTCTTGTCAGTCCGGTTTTTTCCTGTAGAACACCAAGAATATCTGGCAGTGGCTGCTCTGCAACATCTATAACAGCGCTTGTTGTCCCATTAGACTGAGCTTTGACATCAAGTCCAGATTGACTTTGTTTGATTGTTGCTTTGCTGAAACTGACCATTGCTTTTGCTACAGGCTGTATTTCAGAAAGTGATTTTGTACAGGATTTGATTAATTCATCTTCATCAAATGCCAGACGGTAAAGTGTTTTTTGACAAATGCGCTGCCATAACGCTTCAAATTCCGGGCTGTTTAAGACCTCTTTCCGGTATTTGATTACTTTACGCTCATCAGCATTATTTATATTGAGTCGTCCTGCTGATTTACGCAGAATAGATTCAATTTGCTCCTGAAGAGGAATGAACCTTTCGCTAACAGCAAAAGTGCCATTGAGAAGAGTTTCTTTCAGGGTTTTAGTGATTTTTCCCGATTTTTCAAGATAACCTTCGGTCTGTAGTTCAGCCCAAATCTCATGTGAATCGGCAATACCCACAGCTTGTGAGGAATCAGAGAATATCAGATGGGCAAACGCATCTTTTTCGATAATACCAAAACGGATACCCGTTTCGCTCTCAATTTCAGACTGTAATCGTTCAGCGTAGGCTTCGTAATTTTCACTGGCAACGACAGTCAGAATGTTAATGCTGTCATCACGAACACGTTCACCTTCTTGGTTAACGCACAGGCGAAGACCACGGCCTAATGTTTGACGACGTTCTCGTTCACTTCCCATCTCTCGAAGGCTACAGATCTGGAATACATTGGGGTTATCCCAGCCTTCTTTCAAAGCAGAGTGTGAAAAAATAAACCTCACCGGATTCGAGAAACTCAAAAGCTTCTCTTTATTTTTCATGATGAGGTTATAACCGCGTTCCGCATTTTCGCGGCCTGCATTATTGCTTTCGGTTGTTTCAGCCCATCCACCTTTTTTATCAATGGAGAAATAACCATCATGAACGTCTTTAGCATGTTCTGGATGAGAAGGGAGCAAATCTTTATATGCGGGGCTTTTGATCGCTTTTAGATATTCTTCTTCAAAGATACGAGCATATTCACCCGGTTCACGAAGTCCTTCTTCATTAGTCTGGCGATAGAAATCAACCTTATCAATGAAGAACAGGGTGAGAACCTTGATTTGCTGGGAATTCAGGCGAAGTTCTTTATCAAGATGTTCACGAATTGTACGCCTAATCATATGACGCTGGATGAGCATCGGGTCAATATCACCCACGACATCACCCACTTGCATATAGTAGGTATTAGAAGGCGTCTCCAGTGTCAGATAGCCTTCTTTGCCCGTGCGGATCTCACTTATCCTGTATCCCTGATAAATATCACGCCCCGTTTCGTCATCAAGTGCCGTACCGTCATACACGGTAATCTCAGAACGATTCACGCCCCCTTTTTTATCGGCTATATCAACAATAACAGTCGCGCTAATGCTATTCTTCTTACTGTTAATACTGACCAGTTTTACATAGGGGCTATTGCTTGCATTCTGGACTTCAAGCCCGGCAACTTCAATTTGTTTGACCAGTTTCTGATTGTAAGCATCAATGGCATCGAGGCGATACACCATATGATGTTTATGCACATGTGTCGCTGAATAGCGTAAGGTGAACATTGGGTGCATAGCATCAAGTGCGGTTTTACCCGCACCATTTAAGCCACCATCAACACTTTGCGGTTCATCGACAATAATAATTGGACGTGTAGCACGTATCAGATCAATTGGCTTATCCAGATCGTCAACGGTTGTTTTTTCACTGGACTGATAGAGCTTATTAACGTCTTTTTTGTTAATCGCGCCTACCGTCATTACCATGATCTGCATAACAGAGCTGGTTGCAAAATTTCGCACATCCGCAGGTTTAGACGAGTCATACAGGTAGTATTCGTATGGAACTCCCGCATAAAGGCTTTTGAAATGTTCTTCAGTGATTTGTAGTGTTTTATAAACGCCTTCCTTAATGGCAACGGAAGGAACCACAATGATAAATTTACTCATGCCATATCGTTTGTTCAGCTCCAGCATGGTGCGAAGATAAACATACGTTTTACCTGTCCCTGTTTCCATTTCAACAGTAAAATCGTGACTGTCAAGCACAGGTGAAGGAGGAAGCTGATTTTTCAACTGAATACTGTTTAAGTTTTTCAGCAGAACATCATCTTCGGGTATCTGTGGGTTTACAGGCATTGAACCTGTTGCGCCTTCAAATGAGAGTGCACCCTGAGCTGGGGCCAGCACAGTCATTTCGCTCTCCCACTTCTCCTGTCCCACAAACAAATCACAGACCGAAGTTATGGCGTTTTGCTGATAGGTAAGGTCAGATTCAAAATGTAGTTTCATCTCATTCCCTTACAGGCTGTGCAGGTTAGTCAGGCCGTGTTGTTCCAGAATGGCGCAAAGATTTGTTTTAGCGACGTTATTTTCAAACGCATCATCAAGGAAATAGCAGACCGTATCTTTCCCAACTTTTAAACTCTTATGCCAGTCGATGATCCCCTTGGTCAGTTCTTCTACTGAAGATGCAGGGATTTGTTTAGCAAAGCAGGTAAACAATTTGCCACCGTCAACGCAAGAAACGGTTAATCCATCAAACTGACGGGTTTCAATGTTTACACTCAGGTCGATGCCACGTTTTAGCATTAACTCTGTGAGTAAATCTTCTTCACTACGGCCTTCAAGGATTGGGCTTACATAGGCATCAATCTGTTCTGACAAACTTTCAGCAGTCGCTTCCCACGGACGGATGTTAGATGTATCGAGTTTAAAAACACGAAAACCAACGTCACCTTTCCACTCTGGATTGTCTTCACGAACCTTTTTACCCGCGCGGCGGAGGCGCTCTTTGGTTAGTTCTGATATTGTATGGTATTTTTCATCATCTATTTTTTCAGGTAATTGCACAGCAATATATCGGCGTGAACCACTGTCAGCAATATTTTTATTCAAAGTTGCGTGAGCCGTGGTACCTGACCCAGCGAAAAAATCTAGGATAATACAATTTTTATCATTGGTTGTTGCTAAGTGTAATATTCTATCTAATAATCTCAATGGTTTAGGCGTGTCAAAGAATACAGATTCTCCCTCCATGAGTTTTTTTAGTTCCTGCTTGGCCTCTTGATTATGGCCACATTCTTTATATGACCACCATGTTGTAGGAACAACACCATCTTGGACCTCAGTCAGGAATCTTTTGATTGATGGAACATTATTACCATTTTCTCCAAACCAGATTTTATTTTCTTTACACAATTCTGCAAAACGTTTTTCAGAAACCTGCCAGCATCTACTGGCGGGAGGAGTTACAATACGTCCTGATGGTGTGGTAATTGAGTAATCATTAGCCTTGGAATAAGTTTTGACTGATAAATCTACAGACTTCCAAACTCCACGAGGGTCATTGTCGGGGTTTTTATATGCTGCATTTTGTTCGTCTGATCTTGGTAGAAAATCTATGTTCCAACCATTTGCATCATTTTTTGAGGCCTTCCGTTGCTTTGCATATACTAAAATATGATCATGCATATCACTAAAATATGTTGCATCATTTTGAGGTGAGTATTTTTTTTGCCATACAATATTAGCAACAAAGTTCTCTTCACCAAAGATTTCCGAGCAAACTTTTTTTAAATTATCAACTTCAGCATCATCAATGGAAATGAAAATAACCCCATCTTCTTTCAACAAGTTTCTTGCAAGTTTTAAACGTGGGTAAATCATATTTAACCAATCAGTATGGTAACGTCCACTGGTTTCTGTATTTGTGCTTAAACGTGCTCCATCTTCTGTCTGTCCAGTAATTTCAAGATAATTTTTCATATTATCTTGGAAGTTATCAGGATAGACAAAATCTTTACCGGTATTGTAAGGCGGATCAATATAAATAAGCTTAACTTTTCCGGCATAACTTTTTTGAAGAAGCTTTAACACTTCAAGGTTATCACCTTCGATCATGAGGTTTTTGGTGTTATGCCAATCAACGCTTTCATCTTTACATGGGCGTAAGGTGCCACGAGAAGGCGTGAGAGCAAGCTGACGCGCCTGACGTTTACCATGCCAGTTCAGGCCATAGCGCTCTTCTTTGTCGTCTACATTTTCACCCAAGAGCTGTCTTAAAACGTCAAAATCAATACCGTTTTCATTAAATGCTTCAGGAAACAAAGAGTTAAGTTTGCTGATATTATCTTCAGTGATATTCATTGATTGTAGTTCTGTCATATCAGAAGTTATTTTTTTCATAAAAAGTATCCGTCATGAGGTCACGGGAAATCAGTGTCCGAAATTGGTAAGCATTTTACGGTATGAAGTGATAGCCATCAACCAGTGATGGCTATTCAAACATATCTAAAACAAAGGGTTACATGCTGCTATATGATGGGTTATCAAACAGTTAGCCGTAATTTTCTAACTCATAATGTTCACCTTTGGGCAAACTCAAACGGCCTGACCATATCGTTTCGATTGGCATCAAGGAAGTCAGCCCACCACTGGAGCATCAGTCGGCGCTGGTCAAGGTGCTTGGCCTTGTGGGTATAAGCAGCCCGGACACTATTGCTTTCCTTATGGCTCATTTGAAGCTCTACAGCGTCTTCTGACCATAAACCAGACTCAATTAAGGCACTACAGGCCAGTGTGCGGAAACCGTGTCCACAGATGTCCTGCTTCGTGTTATATCCCATATTACGTAGAGCTTTGTTGATGGTGTTTTCACTCATGGGCTTAAATGAGTCATAACAGCCAGTAAAAATTAATCCGTCATCATGACCTTCTTCATAAGTCAGTTGTCGGATCTCATTCAGTATCTTCATGGCTTGCTTACAAAGGGGAACGAAGTGTTTACGCTTCATTTTGGCACCACGAGTCGAATGTTTCACATTTTCAATGGCTTCACGCTGTTCGGGTATCACCCACAACTTACTTTTGAAATCAATTTCAGACCAGCGAGCAAAACGTAGTTCACTGGAACGAATGAAAATCATCAGATTGAGCTGAATAGCCAGTATGGTTAACCTGCGGCCTTTGTATTCGGCAATTTTTTTCAGTAGTTGGGGTATTTCTTCCAGCTCCAGTGCAGGGCGGTGTTCAGTCTGTGGTTTCTGAACAGCACCTTCCATATCATACGCAGGGTTATGGCGTATGAGTTTCTGCTGAACAGCATGACGAAGGATCGCCGTAATGTATTGTTGAATGCGCATGGCAACTTCAAGATAACCAAGAGCCTCAACTTTTTTCACTGGAACCAGCAGATCACCCGTATCAAGCTCGGCAACATCTTTATCGCCAATTGTCGGGAAGACATAGGTTTCAAGGCGCTTCCATACGGAATCACCATAATCTTTAGACCATTTTGTTTTCGTGGAGAACCAAGCTTTAGCCACCACAGTGAAGGTGCGTGTCTTATCACGCTTGGCCTTTAGTTCTTTAACCTCTGCTTGTTTCTTTGCATTAGGGTCAATGCCCTGAGCAAGAAGCCTTCTGGCCTCATCACGACGTTGTCTTGCATCAGAAAGAGAAACAGCAGGGTAAACACCAATAGAAAAGAGTTTTTGCTTCCCTTCGAAGCGGTAAGCCATTTGCCAGTATTTGGAACCCTTCGGGGTAACGCGAAGGAACATGCCAAAGCCATCGGTCAGCTTGTATTCCTTTTCAAGGGGCTTGGCGTTTTTTACTTTAGTATCAGTAAGTGGCATAACGGCATCCCCCGTTTGTTGGTAAAAATGCAATCGAACTACCATTACCAACATATTTACCAGCAAATGGGTATGGCTTCGAGTGGTTTTTAGTGAACGAGAGTGAACGTGAAAGAAGGGATAACCAACTGATAGAAATGCAGAAAGCAGACGTCAGTGAACGTCTGCTTCCCTTAAATTGGCTCCTCTGACTGGACTCGAACCAGTGACATACGGATTAACAGTCCGCCGTTCTACCGACTGAACTACAGAGGAATCGTGTGAACGGGGCGCATATTATCGATGACGCCCGGCGCTGTCAAAGCCTGTTTTCAATAAAATGAATCGTTTGCCGAATTATTCTTCACTTTGCGCAAAAAATGGCGTTCATCCCCGCAAACGGCTCAGGTTTCCTCCGACGTGGCCTTCACGCGCGGGTACTTCCACAGCCAGCGACCGCTCACCATGCGGAAGTAAAACAGTACGCCGCGCACCGCCCAGTCGAGCACCATCCCTAACCACACGCCAATCACGCCCATCCCCAGCACGATACCCAGCGTATAGCCCGCCACCACCCGGCAGCCCCACATCCCCAGCATCGACACCCACATGGTATAGCGTACGTCGCGGGCCCCCTTAAACGCGCAGGGTAAGGTCCACGACAGCGACCAGATTGGCATAAACAGGGCGTTGAGCCACAGCAACTGCTTCACCACCTCTTTCACGTCATCTTCATGGGTATAGAACGAGGCAATAAGACCGGCGAACGGGGCGCTACCCCAGGCGATCAGCGTCAGAATGATCGTCGACAGCCAGAACACGTGCCAGGCCTGGAATTCAGCCTGACCAATCTGCCCTTTCCCCAGTCGCTTGCCGGTGATGATCGTCGAGGCGGAGCCGAGGGCGTTGCCCGGCAGGTTAATCAGCGAGGCCACTGAAAAAGCGATAAAGTTGCCGGCGATAACGTTGGTGCCCATCCCGGCGACAAACATCTGGGTCAGCAGCTTGCCGCCATTGAACAGGACCGATTCGATACTGGCCGGGATGCCGATCCCCATCACCTCCCAGATAATGGCGAAGTTAAAGGGTTTAAAGTAGCTCTTCAGCGACAACCGCAGCGCCGGATTGAGTCCCACCATCAGCACCCATATAGTCGCCACGGCGCCAATATAGCGGGCAATGGTCAGCCCAAGACCGGCGCCGACAAACCCCAGCCCCGGCCAGGAGAAGATGCCATAGATGAGCACGCTGCTGATTAAGATGTTGAGGATATTCATCCCGCCGTTGATCAGCAGCGGGATTTTGGTGGTTCCGGCGCCGCGCAGTGCACCGCTACCGATCAGCGCTATCGCCGCCGCCGGATAGCTCAGCGCCGTCAGCTCCAGATAGGTCAGCGCGAGCGCCTTGACCTGCGCAGTGGCGTCACCGGCAACAAAATCAATAATCTCCTGACCAAAGGCATGGATCACTCCCGCCAGTAAAATGGAAAACAGCGTCATAATGGCCAGCGACTGACGCGCGGCCGCTCTCGCCCGCCGCCGATCGCGCTTGCCAAGGCTAAAAGCCACCACCACCGTGGTACCAAGATCGATGGCGGCAAAGAACGACATGATCACCATGTTAAAGCTATCGGCCAGCCCCACCCCGGCCATGGCCTCTTTTCCCAGCCAGCTGACAAGGAAGGTGCTCAATACCCCCATCAACAGCACACAGGCATTTTCCAGCAAAATGGGGACAGCGAGAGGGCTGATTTCGCGCCAGTACAGCACACGATAACGCTGACGTTTTTTAAACCAGGATGTCCGTTCGACAGCCTGGCGTACGGCGGAGGTGACGTTCAAGAGAGACCTTAGTGAGAGATGTTGAAACAACATTTCAAATGATGATTGAGAAATGGATATCCTGCAAAGTATTTTTCCTGAATAATTGTCGGAAATGACAACAAATTGTTGATGGAAGCGGCAGTTGCACCTGAACAGGCGAATTGATGTTTGACAAAAGATTTTTCGCCGCTAAGATACGACTCCACACGATTCCTCTGTAGTTCAGTCGGTAGAACGGCGGACTGTTAATCCGTATGTCACTGGTTCGAGTCCAGTCAGAGGAGCCACATTTAAAAAGCCTGCTTTCGAGCAGGCTTTTTGCTTTTTTGCGTCGCTGACGTTAACTGAGAATCGCATCCAGCCTGGCAAGCACCTCATTGATAACGGCGTCAGGTATGCGTTCCAGACGCTTGCCGTTCCGGGCCGCCATATCGATAGTTCTGGGCTGGTCGCAGCGAATAACACCTGTTGTTTTGGTCCCCGCTTCTTCCAGTGAGACCGTGAAACCTGCTGTACGTGCAAAGTGTCCGCCGCTGGTGACGGGAACCACGACCGGTAGTCGGGTCAGCTTGTTAAACGATGCCTTCGATACAATGAGTACCGGACGTTTTCCACTTTGCTCGTGGCCAGCAATCGGATCCAGTGAAACAAGCCAGATTTCCCCTCTGTCCATTTACATGATCTCCTTGCCCACCGCAGGCGCATCAATCCATTCCCGATCCTCTTCGCTCATTTCGGCGTGCGGATCACACTGCGCCAACAGTTCCTCAAGCGAATAATGGGGCCGTTTCTGCGGTTCAATAATCAGGCAGCCATTATCTATAGTCATACCCACTTCGCTGTCTGTCGACAGCTCCAGCGCTTTCAGCACGGCGGGAGGAACCGCCAGCATGATGGATCCGCCAACCCTTTTCAGGCGAGTTTTGTACATAGAGGACCTCCGAATATTATATTTTAATATAACATTCAGGGTGGATTGTGCACAATTCCTCATCAGATTCATGGTGATTTCCTTAGCGTAATAAACCGTCATCCATCGAAGGACAGATCCCAGTTTTCAGCGGTGTGATGACCTGTAAAACGGCAACCATCCTGATACATCGGATACTTCTCGCAGGTCAGGAAGCATTGTGTGCAGGCGAGAACTGATTTCGTCGTAAGAAGACCGATGATAGAAAACGTTTTTTGTGGTTCAAAAGATTATGGCGAATCAGATAAACAAAATGCGGCGCAGCTTCCGTATCCGGGTTGCGCCGGAGGGATATCAGGGGTAGCGCGAAGGCCAGATTTGCTCAGGTGCGATGCCTTCCCTGCCGCCTCCCTACGCCCCGAGTATCCTCCGTGAACATACCCCAGCTCAGCCTGAAAAAGCCCCCGCCAGTAGGATGAATTCTCTGCCGTTTGCGGGTGAGATAGCGTGGATTATCCACGCTGTCTAACGTTATACCCGGAGGCACCATGAACCTCAGACAACAGCAACAGCAGGCGTTCGATCGCAGCGGAGAACCCCTTATCGTCGGCGACGTCAGCCACTGCCCGCTGCCACCCGAAACCCTCGCCGCGCTGGGCCCCGATTCACCCTATGTAGTGCAGGTATACGGCTCGGGACTGACCGGCGAGGTTTACCGGCTGCGCATCGCCGGCAAGGAGTACAATTTAAAAAAACGACGCGCCGTCGCCGGCGTCGCCAACCTCAACGGCCAGCTGTCGTTTTTAAATGAAGTGCAGCGCCGGCAGGCGTTGCAGCGGCTGAAGGATAACCCGGTCACCGCCCCGCGCTTCACCCACATCGTTCCGACGCTGTATGCCGATTATCGCCTCGGCATCCTGCTCTCGCCGTGGATCGATGGCGAGCTGATTCACCAGCTGACCCCGACGCTGATCGCCCAGCTATTTACGACCCTGGAGGCCTGCGAAGAACAGGGGCTGATGGAGTGGGATCTCTGTCGTGGAAATCTGCTGGTGGACCGTCAGGAGCAGTTGTGGCTGTTCGATTTTGGCTACATGTATCCCTTCGATCCGCTCAGGGAATTCAACAGCAACGGTCTGGCCGATCCGCTGTTTCACTTTGTCGAGCGCTTTGAGACCCGCTTCTTTTTTAGCTGGCTGATGACCCAGGTTCCCGGCGCGGAGAAGCAGCTGGCGCACTATCGCGATCTAAAGCGGCTGGCGCTCGAAAGCTACCAGCGCAAGCTCGCCTGGCTCCGCGCCCGGCGGGCCGCCCCGCAGGTGCAGGCCCATTTTCAGCAGATAACGGCGCGCTGGGCGTCGGCGCTGGCGGACCCAGCCGCGCTGAGCCGGTTATTTGCCGTGGAGGCTTTCCGCTCCCACGTGCTGGATATCGAAGACGATCTGCATGGCCAGTCGTGTACCTTACTCACCCTGCAACGCATCGACTGGGTGCTAAACCAACTGGAACAGCATTATCGCTTTATCGCCGACGAAGGCGGTCTGTTTTACGATAACGAAGGCAAATCACAGCAGGCGCTGCTCAGCAGCTATGCGCAGAAGCGGCAGCAGGCGCAGCGGTACCTGCAGAACACCTCCACGCCAGGTTAGCGACGCTCGCGACCCTGCTTCTGCTTCGCCTGGTACATCAGCCGGTCAGCGGTGGCCACCAGCGCGTTGAGACTGGGGTGGCTGGCGGGATCGTACTCGACGCAGCCCCAGGAGAACGCCAGCTGCCAGGGGTTGGCCGCCTGCTGATTGAAACGGGCCACGTTGTGACTGAGCGTCTCCATCGCTGTCGCGGCGTCGTGGCGGCTGGTATTGGCGAACAGAATGATAAATTCGTCCCCACCCTGCCTGGCGAGGATATCGGACTCACGGAAGGCCGCTTTCATCAAATCGGCGATGGCGATCAGCGCGCGGTCGCCCTCTTCATGTCCCCAGGTATCGTTGATGTGCTTGAAGCGATCGAGGTCGACAAAGGCAAGGCTTACCGGCTCATGGCGGCGCTGGGCCGTCAGCAGGGCATACTCGGCCAGGGTGAGGAATCCCCGGCGATTAAACAGTCCCGTCAGCTCATCCGAGGTTGCCGCATCCAACACCTTGAACTCATCCTCCACGATCGCCGCCAGATCGCTTAAGATCTGCATTTCATGGGCGGAAAATGAACGCGGCTGGTGATCCATCAGACAGAACGATCCGACGGTCGCGCCATCCGGCAGTTGCACTGGATACCCGGCGTAAAAGCGGATAAACGGCGCCGCAATGACCAACGGGTTATCGTGAAAGCGCTCGTCCTGCTGCATGTCGTTGACGATAAGCGGGTCGGTTTGCAGGATGGTATGGGCGCAAAATGAAATATCTCTCGGCACCGTGTCCACATCGAGGCCGGCACAGGACTTGATATGCAGGAGATCTTCCCCCACCAGACTGATGGACGCCACCGGCAGGTTATACAGCGAACGGGCAAGCCTGGTCAGGCGATCGAAGCGTTCTTCTTTTCCGCTATTCAACAGCCCGGAAGAGCGTAGCGATTGCAAGCGACGCTGCTCGTCGGGATGAAGTCCGGCTAATTTCATTGTCTCTCTCTTGTCTCTTGCGCAGAATTCCGCCGGGTTTCTACAGAGAAACCCGGCGTTTTATCCTGCCAGGGGGAAAATAGTCGTCAGGTATCCCATGAGTTAAGCAGATTTCCCCTGCTCGTCAACCAGCGCCCCCCGGCGACTGGCGGCCAGGGCGCTGGCGGAATGCCATTAACGGCATTCTGCCCGGCAAAGGGGGAAGATCAGGCGCGGATAAACGCCAGCAGATCGGCGTTGATGGTATCGGCGTGGGTGGTGTGCATCCCGTGCGGGAAGCCAGGATAAATGATCAGCTGGCTGTTTGGCAGTAGCTTGTCCTGCAGGATGGCCGCATTTTTATAGGGAACCACCTGGTCGTCATCCCCCTGCAACACCAGCACCGGCAAGGTGATCGACTTAAGGTCTTCCGTCTGGTCGGTCTCTGAAAACGCCTTGATGCCTTCATAATGGGCCTTGGCGCTGCCGATCATTCCCTGTCGCCACCAGTTCTGGATCGTCCCCTGCGACACTTCAGCTCCGTCACGATTGAAGCCATAGAACGGGCCAGAGGCGACGTCGAGATAGAACTGGGCGCGGTTCGCCGCCAGCGCTTTGCGGAAACCGTCAAACACCTCGATCGGCGTACCGCCCGGATTCTGCTCGGTTTTCACCATCAGCGGCGGGACGGCGCTGATCAATACCGCTTTCGCCACCCGGCCCTGCGGCTGGCCGTAGCGGGCGACGTAGCGGGCGACCTGGCCGCCGCCGGTGGAGTGCCCGACGTGGACCGCATTGTGCAGATCCAGATGTTCCACTACCGCCGAAACGTCCGCCGCATAATGGTCCATATCGTGCCCCTCGCTAACCTGATCGGAGCGGCCATGACCCCGACGGTCGATAGCGATGACCCGGAAACCTTCGGCAAGGAAAAACAACATCTGGTTATCCCAGTCGTCGGCGCTCAGGGGCCAGCCGTGATGAAAGACAATCGGCTGAGCTTCCTTTGGACCCCAGTCTTTGAAGTAAATGTTGACGCCGTCTTGGGTGGTGACAAATGCCATATTACAGACTCCTCTTTCAGGATAACCAGCCTGCAGGCCCGAGCCTGGGCTGAATGCCGACGGCGGCCGGCAGGAGTGCCGACCGCACAGGAATGTGATGCCTGTAACAGTGTAGAAGAAATTTGTCACCACGCCGGGTGAGTTACCCCGTCTCGTTTCATTTGCCTCCCGGACTCACTTACGCTGCACTCTCCTGCTGCCTGATGCGCACGATCAGCGCGCCGAGCAGCGACAGGTCCAGCAGCACGGCGAAGGCGAAGCACACGCCGCTGCGCCCGGCCCCGGCAGTGTGTTGGGCCAACAGCGTCGCCACGATGACCACGACCACGCTCAGCAGCGTTGCGCCATCGACTCTGGGCCCACACTGCGCCGACCGTCCCGCCGCAATTCGCCAGGCGACAGCCGCCCCCGCCCCGCCGCACGCCACGCCCGGCAGCATGGCGGACCAGTCCTGCCCGCCATACCAGGCCACCAGCGCCAGCAGCCAGCCGGCCGCTGATAGCAGAAAGGCCCAGCGCGTCGCCGCCAGGGGCGAGCGATAAAGCCAGGACTGCCCGCGTGTGGATCCCCACCCGGCGCCGAAGGCGGCGACTAGCGCCGTCAGCAGACTCAGCGCGCCGGTCACTCCGATAACGGGAACCATGTTTAACAGCAAGACTCCGGCGGCAAAAGCCACGCTCAGGGCGATGGCGCGGCCACGCGGCTCGATCATCCCCGCCGCGTCCGCGGCGGTGTAGCGGCTTACAACGTGCATAATTGACTCCTGACAGGCGAAGCAGCATGAATTTAATTCATGCCACTGTCTTTACATGCCCGTAGCCTAGCGCCACTATATTGCCTTACACAAACGCATAGTTTTCAGCTATAGATGAGAAAAACTCAGCCATGAGAACACCCCGTCTACCGCCGCTGGGGGCGCTGCGCGCCTTTCATGCCGTCGCCCGCCACCGCAGTTTTAAACAGGCCGCCGAGGCGCTCGGCGTCAGCGCGACGGCGGTCAGCCATCAGATTAAACTGCTGGAGTCGGTGCTGGCGTGCCGGGTGTGCGAACGCAGCGCGCAGGGCGTTAGCCTGACTGCCGATGGCGAGATCCTCTACGCCGCCACGCAGCGCGCCTTTAGCGCCCTGGAGCAAGCCGTCGTCCAGATCGCTCATGCCCGTCAGCCGCCATCCTTAACTGTCACCACCACCTCCAATTTTCTCACCCACTGGCTGGTGCCACGGCTGGCGGACTTTACCGCTCGCTTTCCGGCTATCGACCTGCGTCTGCACACCAGCGTCGAACGGGTGGATCTGCAACTGGGTACCGTGGACGCCGCGATTCGCTATCGTGAAACGCCGGAGCCGGACCTGTGCTGCACGCTGCTGTATGAAGATCGTTTTATCGTGGTCGCCAGCCCGTCGCTGGGCCTCGCCCGGCATGAAGATCTGCAGCGGGTGACGTTGTTTCACGTCGCCAACCGCCGCGTGCCGGCCGACTCGCCAAACTGGGAGAACTGGCGCCGCCGCTATGGGCCGTCGACGCTGAATATTGATGCGGGGTTAACCTTTAGCGATGAGACCCATGCCCTGCAGGCGGCGGTGGCCGGCCAGGGGGTGGTGATCGCCAGCGAACTGCTGGCGCGGGATCTGCTGCAGCGCGGGGTGTTGTCCGCGCCGTTTAGCTGTGCATTACCGGGCGCCTGCTACTACCTGGTCACCACCGAGGCAGCGGCGCAGCGCGCGGATATTATCGCTCTGCGGGAGTGGCTGGTCGGCCAGATGGTATTAGGTGACGGTCGCCATCCGGAGGAAGAGTAGCGGGCTTACCAGCCGCAAACGTTGGTCTCTTCATCGGACTCGTAGCCGCGAACGATATTGATCAGATCCTTCACCGCATCAGCGGCGGTGAGCGGGTCGCGCAGCGCCGCCAGCGAGGAAAAGGTTTTATCAACCGAGACGCCGTTATTATTATTGGTGACGGTTAACACCCACTCCCCTTCTTCGTTACCACCCGGCAGATCATTCAGTAGACTATTTACCGCCTCCACCGCGTGCTGCGGAATATAAAGCGCCATCGGTTTGAGATATATTTTTTCACGTTTTTCGTGAAGCTGGCCGTTCTCTACCGCCAAGGCATAGCCTTTATTTTCACTGTTCATCTCTGGTTATCCCTCGATGAGAATTTTCGGATCAACGTAAAAGTCGACATTAAAAACCGTGTCCTCGCTGAGCGCCTCAATACAGTGCCATTTCTCCGGCGGAAAAACGCCAAACTGCCCGGCTTCAATGGTCAGGGTTTCAACAGGATCAGGGCTGGTTTCATCGGCATAGCCGAGATAGCGGATCGCCCCCTGCATCACCGAGAGACGAGGATAGACGCCCTGCCGGGTGCCAGCATCCAGATGGCGACGCCAGATAGAGGCCGGGGCGGTCTCTTTGGTCCACAGCGGCGTGCTGCGGGTGTGAACGTAATGGGTGGGAATAATGATTCGCTGCATGATTGTGCCTCACTTTACCGTCTCAAATCCGACGGTCAGAAATAGCCTATATGATGCATATCATATACCCCTTTTAAACGCTAAGGATATTATTTTATTGCTGATTTTACCGTCTACTCCTTTTTATACCTCTCAGGGATTAGCGACGCGGTAAAATAAAAAAGGCGATTTCAGGATCCTGAAATCGCCCGGGAGAATAAAAATAAACGCGTTAAAAATTTGTTAGCGCAGCGGACTCGGCTTGCCGATTAAATACCCCTGGACCAGGTCGCACCCCAGCGCCTGCAGCGAGGTCAACTGCTCTTCGGTTTCCACGCCTTCCGCCACAATACGCATATGCAGACTCTTTCCCATACTGATAATCAGGCGAACGATATCCAAATCGTCTTTTTGCTCCGGAATATTGATAACAAACGAGCGGTCAATTTTGATTTTATCGAACGGGAAGTAGCTTAAACGCGACAGAGAAGAATAGCCGGTACCAAAGTCATCAATGGAAATCTGAATGCCCTGCTCGCGCAGCTGGCTGAGAATTTCCAGCGAACGGGTATTCTCATTGAACACGTCCGACTCGGTGATCTCCAGATCCAGGCGTCGCGGATCGAGGCCGGTCTGCTGCAGCACGCCGATAATGGTATCGGTCAACGACGTGTTCATCAGTTGAATCGGCGAAACGTTGACCGAGACTTTTAGCGGCGTCGCCCAACTGGCCGCTTCGGCGCAGGCGGTTTTCAGCACCCACTCGCCGAGGGTATTGATCAGGCCGATTTTCTCCGCGACGGGAATAAACACCGTCGGCGGCACAGCGCCGCGCACGGGATGGAACCAGCGAACCAGCGCTTCATAGCCGTAGATTTCACGCGTGACGGTGTCGGCGATCGGCTGGTAGTAGACTTTAAATTCGTCATGGGCCAGCGCCTGCAGCAGGTCATCTTCGAACGATTTATTCTCCTGCAGGCGCTGCAGCATGCCCGGCCGGAAAATTTGCACATGACCGCTACCCTCTTTTTTTGCCTCGTACAGCGCAAGGTCGGCACACTTGTACAGATAATCGGTCCGGCTTTCGCCGTCAGAGATAACGATCCCGATGCAGGCGTCGATATTAATCTGCGCATCGTAGATCTGATAGGGCTGGCTGATCTTCTCCCGGATAACATTGGCGCGCTCGAGAGCCATCTCTTCTGTCAGATCGTAAGAGAGCATCGCGAACTCATCGCCGCCAAGGCGATACAGCGTCTCGGAGGTTTTGCGGAAAAAAGAGAGACGGCTGGCCAGATCCTGCAGCAGCTTATCGCCAGCATCATGGCCGAGGGTATCGTTCACATCCTTAAAGCTGTCGAGGTCGAACAGCATCACCACCGCGCAACCCTGATAGGGACGCACCTGGTTGACAATCTCCTGCAGCCGCTGCCAGAAAGAGAGACGATTCGGCATACCGGTCAGCGAATCATGGTAGGCATCGTACTGCAGTCGGCGGTTCTGCACCTGCAGCTTCTCTTTCGAGGCCTGCAGATCGTTGGCCAGCGTCTTCATGCGCACATGGGCGCGACGCAGGTTATTATTCTGCCGGAGCATCAGCAGACCGAGAGTAATACACATGGCGATCAGCAGAATGGAGATCACCGAATAGATATAATAAAGATGCTGGATTTTATCATGCGTGATATTAACAATATTAATATCTTGCGTCAGGGTGGCGGCGGCCATTGAGGTCAGGGGGCCATCCAGTTCACTCAACACCGGCAGGATCTGTTTGACCTGCTCCGGCGTCATGGTATCAACTTGTTTATCAAGCAGATGAAGATTACGAATCAGCGTCGCGACCACCGTCTTCCGCTGTTCGCTTTTATTAATAAATTTACCCAGATCGCCCTGCTGCAGGAGTTCGATCTGGCTCATCATGATCTCCAGGCGCAGGCGCACCTCATCGTGGTCCGCCCCTTCGGCCCCGATCGCCATTCCCGCCAGACGAGACTCCAGTCGCATATATTCCGACACCATCTGCGACATTGACCACGAGTCTGTATAGCGGGTAAATTTTTGCAACTCACTCTGTCGCTCATGCACCAGATAAGTAATATATCCGGTAACAATAAATAACGACAAAATAATAGCCGTGAGTATTCGATTCAAGATCCAACCCTTACTCTATAATAATCTTAGAAACTTGCCAGGCCGATCGGGAATAATAGATCTGGTTTTGTAATTCAGCGCTGCTGTCGTAAGGGTAGACGATAAATAATGGACCTTTATCGCGAACACGCATATATTCGCCGTTCATTTTTAACGCCATAATGACCGGGAATTTATAAAAATCATCAATCGGAATAATGGTGGTGTAGTCGTTAAGCGCCAACACGCGGGCGGATTTGCCCTTAGCACCGACTAAATCCATGAGTTTATTAAGGGGAATGCCCTCAAAACTAACCTTACCGGTGTACCAGGGTGTGGTGGTTTCCACCGTCTTCATCCCCAGTTTTTCCAGCGCCGCGAGGTCAAAAACGGCCTTGTCACCGACGTTCGTATTCCCGATTTTTCCGGAAATGGTCAGTACAGGTTTTCCTGTCGGCGCAGGCAGTTTTTCAGCATAAGCAGAAGGCAACATGACAGAACAAAATAACACTGCAAGAAGTAGACGCATTTAACTCACCATTCCAGAGAAGGAGACATGTTAAGTGTAAACCATTTACGTCAATTCTTAAAAGGTGTCCCTCTTTGTTATCCGTTGATTTAATTAAAAGTATAAGCTGGCTGGCAAATTGCCAGAATGTTTAGTACAGGGTGTGATTTAGCCCGCCTTTCTCGTCGCTTCTTTTTTGCACCATCTCCCCGCTTAGCAGGCAAACTACTTTCCTCCAGGGCCGCTGCGCGGTAGTCTCAGAGCAGACGCAATAGTAAAAGCGTCTCATTCCAATAACGACAAATTACGTGACTGACAGGACAGGGTATGGATTCAACAATAAGCGTGCAGCCCGTCGAGGCGCCAGATTCATTGCTTCGCGCCCGGCGGGCGGCATGGGGCAGTTTTGCCGGCGCGGTGGTCGACTGGTACGATTTTCTTCTCTACGGCATTACCGCCGCGCTGGTGTTCAACCGCGAATTTTTCCCGCAGATCGGCCCGGCGATGGGGACACTTGCCGCCTTTGCCACTTTCGGTGTCGGGTTTCTTTTTCGCCCGCTCGGCGGGATTATCTTTGGCCACTTTGGCGACCGCCTCGGGCGCAAACGGATGCTGATGATGACCGTCTGGATGATGGGTATCGCCACCGCCTGCATCGGCCTGCTCCCCTCGTTCAGCCAGATCGGCTGGTGGGCGCCGGCGCTGCTGGTGTTCCTGCGGGCGGTTCAGGGGTTTGCCGTCGGCGGGGAATGGGGCGGCGCGGCACTGCTTTCGGTGGAGAACGCCCCGAAGGGAAAAAAAGCCTTTTACAGCAGTGGGGTGCAGGTGGGCTACGGCGTCGGCCTGCTGCTCTCGACCGGGCTGGTCTCGCTGATCAGCAGCCTGACCACTGACGAGCAGTTCCTCAGCTGGGGCTGGCGCTTACCGTTCCTGTTCAGCGTGGTGCTGGTCCTTATTGCGCTATGGATCCGTAACGGCATGGCGGAATCGCAGGAATTTGAAGCACAGCAGAGCCAGGCCAACCTTCAGCCAGAGAAGAAGCGATTACCGGTGGTGGAAGCGCTGCTCCGCCATCCGGGGGCGTTTTTATTGATTATTGCGCTGCGGCTGTGCGAGCTGCTGACGATGTATATCGTCACCGCCTTCGCCCTCAGTTACTCCACGCAAAACCTCGGTCTGCCGCGCGAACTGTTTCTCAACATCGGCCTGCTGGTGGGCGGGCTTAGCTGCCTGACTATCCCCTGCTTCGCCTGGCTGGCTGACCGCTATGGCCGTCGGCGGATCTATATCACCGGGGCGCTGATCGGTACCCTGAGCGGGTTTCCTTTCTTTATGGCGATGGAGAGTCAGTCCGTCTTCTGGATCCTGTTCTTCGCCCTGATGCTGGCCAATATCGCCCATGATATGGTGGTCTGCGTCCAGCAGCCGATGTTTACCGAGCTGTTCGGCGCCAGCTATCGCTATAGCGGCGCCGGCGTCGGCTACCAGGTGGCGAGCGTGGTCGGCGGCGGCTTTACGCCGTTTATCGCCGCGGCGCTGGTCACCTTCTCCGGCGGTTCATGGCACAGCGTGGCCCTCTATCTGACCGCGGGATGCCTGCTGTCGGCGCTCACCGCCCTGCTGATGAAAAAACAGACCGTCCACTGACCCACCTGCGGGGGGCGTGACCCGCGCCCTCCGGTAAGGAGAATGCATGTCTCTGTTGTCCCTGGCCGACTGCTGGCCTCGCCGTTTTACCCCCTCCTCGCTGGCGCTGCAGTTTTGCGAGGACCCCACCCAGGCGGAACAGCCGCTGTTTGCCAAAGCCAGCGCCGGAGAGGCCGTCGCCCAACTCTGGCAGGCGCCGCAGGGATTTGTTGTGCCCGGGAGCTATCGTCAGTTTGCGGACCTGCCGGCGGTCAGCGCGCATTTTGCCGCGCGCGGCTGGCCGGTATGGCTTCGCCGCTCCGGGGGCGGTCTGGTGCCTCAGGGGCCGGGCATTATCAACCTGAGTCTCGCCTGGCCGGTGCAGCAGTCGCTCGGCGAGGCCGCCGAACCCATCTACCTCTCGCTGTGCACGGTGCTGCAGCGTACCCTGGCGCGCTTCGGCGTTGCCAGCCACGCCCGGGCGGTAAACGGTTCCTTTTGCGATGGCAGGTATAACCTCGCCTGCGGGGAGGGCGAGGAGGCGCGCAAGATTGTTGGCACCGCCCAGTACTGGCGGCCGCTGGCGGCAGGCCGCGGCCACGTGGTGCTGGCCCATGCGGTGATCCTTATTGACGCTGACCTTACCGCGGCGCATCAGGCGGCGAACGCCTTTGAAGCGCAGCTCGGCAGCGAGCGGGTCTATTGCGCCGACAAAACCGTCACCCTCGCGCAGCGCCTTCCCGGCGAGCGCCATCTGCTGCCCCGCTTTAGCGAGGCGCTGGCGCGAGAGCTGGACGCGGCTCGCTGAAGGTCGCTTTCAGGTAGCGGCTGAAGGTTTCCACCGCGCGCGACACGCGCGGAGTATAGGGCCGGATGACATACAGCCGATCGGCGAACACCTCCACCGGCTGCCACGCCGGCAGCAGTTCCTGCACCAGCCCGCGGCCAATGGCCTCCCGGGCGCTGAAATCCGGCAGCAGTGCCACTCCAAGCCCCGCCAGCACGGCATCGCGTAGCGACTCGCTGTTATTCGTGGCGAAGGGCCCCTGCACGTTGATGGTCACCCGTTCATCGGGCGTCTGGCGGGAGGCGAACGTCCACTGCGGACGCTGTGGCCCACGGGGATAGGTCAGGCACTGGTGGTGGCGCAGATCGTCGGGGGTCTCCGGGCGGCCATGGCGGCGAATATAGTCAGCGGACGCGACGATCAGCGTCGCGGTGTGACACAGCGGCCAGGCGACGTGGGTGTCCGGGAGCGCCTCGCGCCGACAGTGGCGGATGGCGAGGTCGAACCCTTCGCTGGCCAGAGAGACCAGCCGGTCGGTCACCTCAAGCTGCAAATGCAGCTGGGGATGCTGATGCAAAAACGGCGCAATCGCCGGGACCAGCTGCTGGCGGGAAAAGGCCACCGGCGCGGTCAGGCGCAGCGTTCCCCGCAGCGGCCCGCCCTCATCGCAGGCGCCGGTGAAAATTTCCCGCAACTGACCAAACGGCTCGTTGAGCTCCGCCACCAGCCGCAGTCCGTCGTCGCTGAGGCTGACGCTGCGGGTGGTGCGACGGACCAGGGTTTTCCCGGTCACCCGCTCCAGCTCGCTGATTTTCTGGCTGATGGCCGACTTGCTGATCCCCAGCTTTTCCGCGGCCCGGGTATAGCTTTTTTGCTCTTCCAGCACCGTCAGCCAGTACAGATGAGCCCAGTAACTCTCCGGACGACTCTCGCTCATGTGATTGTTCACCAGTAAAAACAATGTATTCAACTATAGCGGTTTTTGCCCGCGACGGCATCGGCTAGCATCCTGTTCAGCCCGTCATTATTCCCTAACGATAAGGAACACCTGCATGCCATTACTGACATTTGACCTGATTGAAGGCCGTACGGAACAGGAGATCAGAACCCTGCTGGATGCCGCCCATCGCGCCGTGCTGCGCGCCTTCGAGGTACCGGAACGCGACCGCTACCAGATTGTTCACGAAAACAAAGCCCACCATATGGTGATTGACGATACCGGCCTCGGACTGACCCGCACGCGGGATCTGGTGGTGGTGCGGGTCTATACCAGCCCGCGCAGCGAGGCGCAGAAGCAGCGCTTCTTCGCTCTATTGCAGGAGGAGCTGGCGGAGCACTGCGGTCTGAGCGGCGATGATGTGATGGTGTCGATTATCAGTAATCAGAAAGGTGACTGGAGCTTTGGCCGCGGGGTCGCGCAGTATCTTACCGGCGATCTTTAACCCGCCGCCCGAAGAGCGCCCTTTAGCGGCGGGCTGCCGTCGCGATGCGCTGGCGCGCCTGCTGCTCAATATTCTCCAGCAGTTCCTGGACATCATCTTCATCAATATCGAGGAACTGGCCTTCCAGCAGCGCGGCGTGAATATCCTCCCGGGTGACCGAGATGCCCAGCGGCACCGCCCGGGGCTTGACCTCCTCCGCCGCCAGCGGATGGGGGTAGCGGCGGCCAACCAGGTTATTAAACACGATGGCCAGCAGCGCCAGCATCAGCGAGTTGAGCAGCACCGGCGTCAGCACAAAGTGATAGCCTTCGCTGTGCACCCCGGCGCCGCCGAGGATCGCCGTCAGGGCCACCGCGCCGCCGGGGGGATGCAGACAGCGCAGAAAATACATCCCGGCGATCGCCAGCGCGGCCGCCAGCCCGCAGGCCAGCGCCGGATGGGGAACCAGCATGCCCACCGTGACGCCGATCAGCGCCGACAGCACATTACCGCCGACAATCGACCATGGCTGCGCCAGCGGGCTGCTCGGCACGCCAAATAACAGCACCGCCGACGCGCCCATGGGGGCAATAAACCACAAATTGACTTCGCCGAGCAGCCAGTGGCTGAACATGCTGGTTACTGCCAGCCCGGTGCCGGCGCCAATGGATCCCAGCACGATATGCCGGCGGGCCACCGGTAGCGCGTGCGGCTTCAGGCGCCCAAGGAAAATCCGCAGCCGTGAAAACAGCCCCGCAGAAATGACACTCAACATCGCTTTATCGCTTAGGTCATAGGAATTACTTATATTTTCTTTTTTTAACCTTACATTAACAACCCTGTATTTCACAGGGGGATAGCGTGGGCAATCTCGTCCAGAGGGCACAGGGCTGTGAATTCTCGCGTGGACTGATAGAATCCCTTTTCTGTCAGGGGGATACCCCTTTTGCGAACTGAAGGTCATAACCCAGTGAATAATAAAATCTCTTTAGCGAAAGAAGTGGCATGGGCCAGCCAGAATATGCCGCGTACCCTGCGTCAGGTCGCCGCCCTGCCCGACCTCAGCGGCGTGCGCCTGGCCTGCTGTATGCACCTCGACATGAAAATGATCCCGCTGGTGCAGGGGATCCTCGACAAGGGCGCTCAGGTCTTTTTAACCACCTGTAACCCCACCACCGTGCAGGACGACGTGGTGGCCTGGCTGGTGGAGCGCGGCGCCGAGGCCTGCGCGTGGCGCAATATGAGCGATGCCGACTGGCAGCAGTCATGGGAAAAAGCGATTGCCTGGCAGCCCACTCACCTGTGCGAGATGGGCGCCGATATCACCACCCTGCTCCACCAGCGCGGCGAGTTCGGTAACATCGTGGCGGGTCTGGAAGCCACTGGCTCGGGCGTCAATCGGCTGGGCGATATTCAGCCAGGCTATCCGATCTTTAACTGGGACGATCTGCCGGTCAAAGAGGGGCTGCACAACCGCCATATGGTCGGTCTCACCGCCTGGCACACCTTCTTCCAGACCACTCATCTCACCCTGCATGAGAAAAAAGTGCTGGTGATCGGCTACGGCCTGGTCGGCCAGGGCGTCGCGGCGGCGGCAAAAGCCTTTGGCGGTCAGGTGATGGTGGCGGAGATCGATCCTGCCCGTCGTCTGCAGGCGGCCTACGACGGCTGGCACGTGGTGGATTTGCAGGAGGCTATCGCCTCAGCGGATGTGGTGGCCACGGCGACAGGCGGGAAAAACGTGGTTAATCGCCAGGCGCTGGACCGCGCGAAAGCGGGAGTCTTTATCCTTAACGTCGGCCACGTGGCGGAAGAGATCGACGGCGAGTACCTGCGCCAGTACCCTCAGGAAGAGGTGATGCCGTATATCAACGCCTACCGCATGGCCGACAAAACCCTCTATCTGCTGGCCAATGGTTCGATGCTCAACCTGACAGCGGGCTTCGGCGACAGCCTGAACGCTTTTGACGTCACCCTGGCGGTGATGGCCAGCGGCATCCGCCATATTGTCACCGACGGCATGCGCGCCCCGGCGCAGGTTTACCTCCTGCCCCAGGCGGTCTGGCAGCAGGCGCTGTAAACGCAGCGCATCGTCCCCCCATCGTGGGGACGATGCGCTTTATCATCAGGACGAGGGCGCGGTATCGGGCAGTACAATGTTGCTCTGCGCCAGCGTTCCCATCTGGTTGTACATCACGCTGGCGGCATCCAGCAGGTGCATGGCCAGCGCGGCGCCGCTGCCCTCTCCCAGGCGCATGTCCATATCGAGGTAGGGCCGCAGACCCAGCGCGTCCAGAGCGATCTGCGCCCCTTTCTCCGCCGACAAATGCGAAGGGACAAGATAAGGATGCGCCGCCGGGGACAGGCGACACGCCGCCAGGGCAGAGGCATAGGAGAGGAATCCATCCAGCACCACCGGCAGACCACAGGAGGCCGCCCCGAGGATCACCCCGGTCATGCCCACCAGATCGTAACCGCCCACCTTCGCCAGGACATCCAGCCCCTCCTCCGGGTTCGGCTGGTTAAAGGCTATCGCCTGGCGCACCACCGCCACCTTATGGCCCCGCTGCGCCAGCGGCAGATTGGCCCCACAGCCCACCACTGCGTCAGGATCGCTGCCCGTCAGGACACTGATCACCGCTGCGGCCGGGGTGGTATTGGCCATTCCCAGTTCGCCGACGCCAAAAACTTTCACCCCGTCGGCGGCGAGCTGGCGGGTGAGATGCATGCTGGCCAGCAGCACCGTCTCCGCCTGCTGGCGACTCATCGCCGCCGTCCGGGCGATATTCCCGCTACCGCGGGCCACCTTGAGGTTAATCAGGCCCGGCAGCGGGTCGGCATCGATGCCGACATCCACCACCTGCACCCTGGCCCCGGCCTGCGCCGCCAGCACGCAGACGCCGGTGTTGCCCCGCACCATATTGCCGGCATGAATGGCCGTCACCACCTGCGGCGAAGGCGTCACGCCTTCATGCCAGACGCCATGGTCGGCGCACATGACCACTATCGCCTTCTCCGCCAGCGCCAGCTGCCCCTGCAGCCCCGGCAGACCAGCCAGCTGCACGGCCAGCGTCTCCAGACGGCCAAGGCTACCGGGCGGCTTTAGCAGGCCATCAATATGCTGCTGAGCGCGCGCCATGCCCGCCACATCGGGCTGCGGAATGGCAGCCAGTAACGCAGAAAGTGTTTCCATTCTGTTCCTCACCGTTGGCGCCAGGCCTTACAGCAGCGCCAGTAAAAAGAGTAATTCACCCAGCTCAATCGCTGCCCCGAGAGTATCCCCGGTCTGCCCACCGAGGGTTCGCTTCAGCGCCCATCCCAGACCCCAGATCAGCACCAGGGTGATCAGCGCGGCGCGCAGGCCCTGCAGCCCCAGCAGGACGGTGGCCAGCGCTACCCCCATCGCCATCGTCACCAGCGTCTGCTGCAGGCTAACTTTGCCAATAAACAGATTGCCCAGCCCCTTTTCCCGCGCGTAGCGATGACGATACATCAGCAGCACCGCCATTCCGCGACCGACGGCGCAGGCCGCCGCCAGCGCGGCGATGGGGTGGGTATCGCGCAGCAGCAGCTCGCCGACCACCAGCACTTTCGCCACCAGCACGAAGATCAGCGCCAGCCCGCCGTGGGTGCCCAGCCGGCTGTCGCGCATGATCTCCAGCATCCGATCGCGGGTGCGGGCGGAGAAGATGCCGTCGCAGGTATCAGCCAGCCCGTCAAGGTGAAATCCGCCGGTGAGCAGCGCCAGCGCCAGCACGCCGAACAGCGCCGCCAGCGGGACGCCGCACCACGGCTGCAGGAGGAGCGCCACTGCGCCGGCGATGGCGCCGAGCAGTAAACCGACCAGCGGAAAGGTGACGATACTGCGCTGGTACTGTTCGATCTCCAGGCCCTGAGATAACCGCGCCGGGACCGGCAGGCGGCTGATAAACGAGAGTGCAGCAAAGAATGACTTAATCACGTGAGGTTGACTCCTGTCGGCGAAAGCAGCGGAAGAGTTCGGTCGCGCCCGGTCAGCACCTGAGTTTGTCTTCTGGCGAATCGATCGTCGGAGAGGTGAGAGGTGTTGAGATATCGCCCTGACGCCGCTGCGTCAGATGCCCGGCCAGGATGAGAGAAACCCTTCCGATATCAATACGTTTTCGCGGGGCAGTATAGCAAAGAGTCGGTGAGGAGAGTCAGTTGCCGGGACAAAGTTTTGCAGAAAAAGAGACGAATGGGGAGGTAGAGCAGAACAGCCCGGCGACGTCGATCGCCGCCGGACCGGCAGGGATTAGCCTTCGACTTTGGCTTCGCCCATCACTTTCAGTTTTTTGGAGATGTCGCGGCGCTCTTTGGACAGCTCGGCATTTTTGATGATGTAATCATCAACGCGATCTTCGTAATCGCTCTTCATGCTGGCGATGATGCCCTGGATAGCTTCCACGCTCATGCCCGGTTTGATGTAGTCGCTGAGGTTGTCCAGCAGCAGAACGCGCTTCTGGTTATCACGGATCTTTTTCTCAACGTCCTGAATTTCACGCTGCAGTTTGTTCTTACGACGGTACAGACGAACAAACTCCAGTACGTCCTGGAAAGAAGGCTTAGTTGTTTCCATTTTTACACCCCTAATAATTGAGATTCGGATTCGTAAAGCGACTGCGTTATAGGGCTAACATAACTGCTAGCAGTCGCTGATGACAATGTTTTTTCCTTTGCGTTTATCATAACCCTAAACGCTGCTGAATCGAAACAACCCATGCAGTTACCCGGTGCATCTGGTGCTTATTTGCGCAACGCGCGGCAGATCAGATGCGACAGCAGCTCCAGCTGACGCGCCAGTTCAATCGAGAGCCAAACATAGCCATGAATTGGGGTTTCCGCCAGGCTGTCGTCACCCTGCTCTTTCATCAGCTGGCGCAGTTCGAGGACGATCTCATTCAGCTTTTCATTGTTGGCGCGCACAGGCTGAGGGTTCCCTTCATACAAGGCGTGGGCGATGGCCAACAGCGTCTGCTGGGTCATCTGCTGCGTCTCCCGCAGGGTATGCGCATTGAGCATCACAAAATGACCCGGACGGGTGGCCCACCAGGCATTGATCTGCAGCTCCAGCATGCAGACGAGGTTGCGGCTGACGGTCTGGATAGCCTCGAAGATCGCCTTCTGGATGTGCGTCTCTTTGCTGGCGGGGGTGATCAGCCCGCGCATTTTGACGACGTCGTTCAGCGCCTGCTGGAGATGCTTTTCCAGCCGCGGCCGATCCACTAAATTTGGTGAGAAGCCGGCCTGGTAGAGGCGGTTAAAGTTGGTGACATAGCTGGCCATCTGGATGCGCCAGTGGATGAACGCCCGCTGCGGCCAGATACCGGTAAACAGCATCGCCAGCAGCGAGCCGAAGATCACGTCGCCGCTTCGCCACAGCGCGGTATGCATATCGCCGGGCGGCGCCCCTACCACCACCGACAGGGTAATGCCGATCAGCAGGGCCTGATAGGGTTTCTTGCCCAGCGCCAGCCAGCCGCAGAGGAACATCGCCGCCGCGCACCAGAGGACCATCAGCGGCAGAGAGATGAGCTCAAGCTTCAGCGCCACCAGCCCCAGCACCGAACCGAGGATCGTGCCGCCGATGCGCTGAAACGCCCGCGGCACGACGTTGCCCCAGAAGGAGATCGGCCCCATCACCACCACCAGGGTGATGAGAGGCCAGGTCCCCTCAGGCACGTTCAACAGCCGCACCAGCAAAAAGGTGAGCACAAAGGCCAGCGCAATCCGCACACCATGCACCACCCGATAATGGCGATACAAGCGGATCTCAAATGGCTTGAGTGATTTATCAGCGCGCACAACCCTCTCCGGCAAAACGAAAAGGCCAATTGTAACTGCTTTTTCGCCCGGAGCGTGCCGGGAATGTAAAAATCCTTGTCCGGAACAGGGGTAAACCGCTACGACGCTACGCGCTCAACGGGGACATACATGTCGATATCCCAGTAGCCATCATGGTTGCCGTCGTTGAGATAGATCTCAAAACAGGGCCTGGGGGCCACGCGATACGTCGTGCTCTGCAGCAGGCTGTCGAAAAACTGCATCCACGGGGTGGCGAAATCGTAATCCACCACCCGCGCGCGGGCGCAGGCGTAATCCCCGTCGGCAATCGCCGCCAGTATCACCCCTTCGCTGTTGGCGGGAATGACATAATCCTCATCCACGGTGACCGCCGTCGCGCAGCGCAGTTTTTCCGCCGGCACTTCCTCCGGGTTATCGTAGTACACGGCAACCCATTCGCGGGCGGGCACCTGATGGTTCTCAACCCACATCATCAGTTGCTCAAACCCCTGCTTGACCGTTTGATCCCAGGGCCCGACCAGATGGAAACCGGCAATGGTTTTCTTGCCGAGGGTGGTGACGCTGTAGTTCATCTTGCCTCCTTCGTGGATAAATGACTGTATGAATATACAGTTAATTTAGCAGGAGATCCCCCCTCAGTATGTGCGCGAATTCACAGAGTCGCCATCACCACTGCTGAAAAAACAGACACCTCGCCAGCATGAGCGACAGGCGAAAAAAAACCGCCTGCAAAGAGGCGGTTGGCGTGGTTACAGCTCGTGGTGCAGGTAATCGCTCATTCGCGAGAACACCCCGCCTTTATTGATGCTTTCCAGGGTGACCAGCGGATAGTGCCCCACCACCTTGTCGCCGTCATACAGCGAAATCTCACCAACCCGCTGGTTGGCGGCGATTGGCGCCTCAAGATCCTTCTTATCCAGCACATATTTCGCTTTAATCCGCGACACTTCCGCCTTCGGCAGCGCTAACCAGAAATCCTGATCGGTGCCGAGCTTAATCTGCTCTTTATCGCCGTACCAGATGCGTTCGGTGCCGACCTTCTGGCCTTTCTGCAGCACCTGCACGGTGTCAAAGTTCTGCTGCCCCCAGTGCAGCAGTTTCGCGGCCTGCTGCTCGCGGCCCTTCGGACTGTCCGCCCCCATCACCACGGCGATCAGCCGGCGCTGGCCATCCACCGCCGAGGCGATCAGGTTGAACCCGGCGCCCGAAGTGTGGCCCGTTTTCAGACCATCGACGTTCATGGTTTTATCCCACAGCAGACCGTTCCGGTTTTGCTGGGTGATCCCGTTCCACGTTAGGCTTTTCTGGCTGTACATATGGTAGACGTCAGGTTCGCCATGAATAATCGCCCGCGACAGCACCGCGAGGTCATAGGCCGAACTGTGCTGGCCCGGGGCGTCGAGGCCGTGGACGGTTTCGAAATGGGTGTCCCGCAGGTGCAGTTTTTCGACATACTGATTCATCAGGGCGACAAACTGCGGCTGGCCGCCGGCGACATAGTCGGCCAGCGCGACGCAGGCGTCGTTACCGGAGTCGACAATCAGCCCACGGCTGAGGTCGCGGACGCTGACGCGATCCCCAGGCTTTAAGAACATCAGGGATGACCCGTCGAACACCGGGTTGCCCTTCGCCCAGGCGTCTTTACCTACGGTGACGATGTCGTCAAAGGTGATACGATGGCTGTCGATGGCGCGATCGACCACGTAGCCGGTCATCAGTTTGGTCAGACTGGCAGGATTGCGCTGCTGATGTTCGTTACCCGCGGTCAGGACCTGACCGGTGGTGTAATCCATCAGCACCCAGGAGCCAGCCTGAATAGCCGGTGGCGCGACCGTAGCAGGGAAGTCGACGGCAAATGCGCAGGAAACGCTCGAAGCGAGCAAAGATACAGCAATAAACAAACGGCCTTTCAACGGCATATCCTCTAGATTTACAGATCCGCCGTCCTTTTTACGGAACTTCGCGTTTCATATCAGGGTTTAATTGCAAGAAAATATGACACAGCAGAGGATGTTGCTTGCCGTTACCCTTCTGATGCCCGGGCAAATCGTTTACCATACCCGTCGCACGCCACCACGGATAATGAACAGACTATGCAAGATAGCGTCAACCAGCCCGGATTTTTATTCCACGATTATGAAACCTTCGGCACCAGCCCTTCCCTCGACCGGCCGGCGCAGTTCGCCGCCATCCGCACCGACGCGGAGCTGAACGTGCTGGGCGAGCCCGAGGTGTTTTACTGCAAGCCTGCTGACGATTACCTGCCGCAGCCGCAGGCGGTGATGATCACCGGGATCACCCCGCAGGAAGCGCTGGTCAAAGGGGATAACGAGGCCGCGTTTGCCCGCCGCATCCACGATCTGTTCACAGTGCCGCAAACCTGTATCGTCGGCTATAACAACGTGCGCTTTGATGACGAAGTGACGCGGAATATCTTTTATCGCAACTTCTATGACCCTTATGCCTGGAGCTGGCAGCACGATAACTCGCGCTGGGATCTGCTCGACGTGATGCGCGCTTGCTATGCCCTGCGCCCGGAAGGGATCACCTGGCCGGAGAATGACGAGGGTTTGCCCAGCTTCCGGCTTGAACATCTGACCGTCGCCAACGGTATTGAACACCAGAACGCTCATGATGCGATGGCCGATGTGTACGCCACCATCGCCATGGCAAAGCTGGTGAAAACCCAGCAGCCGCGGCTGTTTGATTATCTTTACAGCCACCGCAATAAGCGCAAGCTGGCGACGCTCATCGACGTGCCGCAGATGAAACCGCTGGTGCATGTCTCCGGCATGTTTGGCGCCGCGCGCGGCAACACCAGCCTGGTGGCGCCCCTGGCCTGGCATCCGGAAAACCGCAATGCGGTGATTATGGTCGATCTGGCGGGCGATATGGCGCCGCTGCTGGAGCTCGATGCCGATGCCCTGCGCGAGCGGCTTTACACCCCTCGCGCCGAGCTTGGCGATCTGCAGGCGGCGCCGATTAAGCTGGTGCATCTCAATAAATGTCCGGTGCTGGCTCAGGCCAATACTCTGCGCCCGCAGGATGCCGACCGGCTGGGGATCTCTATTCAACGCTGTCTGGAGAATGCCCAGCTGCTGCGGGCGAATCCGCAGGTGCGCGAGAAAGTGGTGGCGGTCTATGCCGAAGCCGAACCGTTCGTGCCGTCCGAAAACGTCGACGCCCAGCTTTACAATGGGTTCTTTAGCGATGCCGACCGCGCGGCGATGAAAATCGTGCTGGAAACCGAACCGCGCAATCTGCCGGCGCTGGATATTACCTTCGCCGACAAGCGTATCGAACGCCTGCTGTTTAACTACCGGGCGCGCAACTTCCCCGGCACGCTCGATGAACATGAGCAGCAGCGCTGGTTAGAGCACCGTCGTCAGGTGTTTACGCCTGAGTTTTTGCAGGCCTATGCCGATGAGCTGCAGATGCTGTATCAGCAGTATGCGGATGATAAAGAGAAGCTGACGCAGCTGAAGGCGCTGTGGCAATACGCGCAGGATATTGTCTGATTGGCTGACATTCCCGGGTTGCGGCTAACGCCTTACCCGGGCTACAAACTGTATCAGCAGTATGCGGATGATAAAGAGAAGCTGGCGCAGCTGAAGGCGCTGTGGCAGTACGCACAGGATATTGTCTGATTGGCTGACATTCCCGGGTTGCGGCTAATGCCTTACCCGGGCGACAAACGATGACCGGGGAGGACGCCTGACCGTAGGCCCGCGCAAGCGCAGCGCCGCCGGGCATTGCGTCCCCAGTTCGTGCTTACCTTTTTGCCCGGTGGCGGCTTCGCCTTACCGGGCCTGGGCGCTGGTACCAGAGTAGCCCGGGTAAGACGCCTCGCGTCGCACCCGGGAACGTTGCTTAACTTTTCGCGCGGCTGGCGATGATTTCATCCGCCACATTGCGCGGCGCTTCCGCGTAATGGTGGAACTCCATGCTGTAGGTTGCCCGTCCCTGAGACATCGAACGCAGCGTGGTGGAATAACCAAACATCTCCGCCAGCGGCACGTCGGCGCGGATGATCTGGCTGCCGAAGCGCTCTTCCATCCCCTGCACCATCCCGCGACGGGAAGAGAGATCGCCCATAATATTCCCGGCGTACTCTTCCGGCGTCTCCACCTCGACGTGCATCACCGGCTCAAGGATCACCGGATCCGCTTTGCGCGCGCCTTCCCGGAAGCCAAATATCGCCGCCATGCGGAACGCCATTTCCGAGGAGTCCACGTCGTGGTACGACCCAAAGGTCAGGGTCGCTTTCACGTCAACCACCGGATAACCCGCCAGCACGCCGGTGCCCATCGCTTCGCGCAGCCCTTTCTCCACGGAAGGGATGTACTCGCGCGGCACCACGCCGCCTTTGGTGGCGTCCTCGAAGACGAAACCGCTGCCCGGCTCCAGCGGCTCCAGGGTCAGCACAACGTGCCCGTACTGCCCTTTGCCGCCGGACTGGCGCACAAATTTGCCTTCCACGTCCGTCACTTTCTTGCGCAGGGTTTCGCGGTAGGTGACCTGCGGACGACCAATGTTGGCCTCAACGCCAAACTCGCGCTTCATCCGGTCGACAATGATCTCCAGATGCAGCTCGCCCATACCGGAGATAATCGTCTGGCCGGACTCTTCATCGGTATGCAGACGGAACGACGGATCTTCCGCCGCCAGCCGCTGCAGCGCGATGCCCATTTTCTCCTGATCCGCTTTGGTCTTCGGCTCGATGGCCAGCGAAATCACCGGCTCCGGAAATTCCATCCGTTCGAGGGTAATGATCGCATCCGGATCGCACAGCGTATCACCGGTGGTCACATCCTTCAGACCGACGCAGGCCGCGATATCCCCGGCGTGCAGTTCGTCAACTTCGTGGCGGTCGTTGGCGTGCATCAGCACGATACGCCCGATGCGCTCTTTCTTGCCCTTCACCGGGTTCCACACCGCATCGCCTTTTTTCAGCGTCCCGGAGTAGACGCGGATAAAGGTCAGCTGGCCGACGTAGGGGTCGGTCATCAGTTTGAACGCCAGCGCCGACAGCGGCTCATCGTCGCTCGGATGGCGTTCCGCCGGCTGGCCTTTCTCATCAACGCCCTGTATCGCCGGAATATCCAGCGGCGACGGCATCAGCTCCACCACCGCATCGAGCATGCGCTGCACGCCTTTGTTTTTAAAGGCGCTACCGCAGAGCACCGCCTGGATTTCCCCCTTCACCGTGCGCTGGCGCAGACCGGCAACGATCTCCGCCTCGTCCAGCTCGCCGGTTTCCAGGTATTTATCCATCAGCGCGTCGCTGGCTTCCGCCGCCGCCGAGACCATTTTCTCCCGCCACTCGCGGGCTGTCGCCAGCAGATCATCAGGGACAGGCCCATAGCTGAAGGTCATGCCCTGGGTGGCGTCATCCCACAGGATGGCGCGCATTTTCACCAGATCGACAACGCCGGTGAAATGCTCTTCGGCGCCAATGGGGATCACAATCGGCACCGGGTTAGCCTTCAGGCGGTCGATCATCATCTGCACCACGCGGAAGAAGTCCGCGCCGGGGCGGTCCATCTTGTTGACGAAGGCCAGCCGCGGAACGTGGTATTTATTCGCCTGGCGCCAGACGGTTTCCGACTGGGGCTGCACCCCGCCGACGGAGTCATACACCATCACCGCGCCGTCGAGCACGCGCATGGAACGTTCCACCTCAATGGTGAAATCCACGTGCCCCGGGGTGTCGATGATATTGATCCGGTGCGGCTCGAAGCTGCGGTCCATACCCGGCCAGAAGCAGCTTACCGCCGCCGAGGTAATGGTGATCCCGCGCTCCTGCTCCTGGGCCATCCAGTCGGTGGTTGCCGCGCCATCGTGTACTTCACCCAGCTTATGGCTCATCCCGGTATAAAACAGGATGCGCTCGGTGGTGGTGGTTTTACCGGCATCGATATGCGCGGAGATACCGATGTTGCGATAACGTTCGAGGGGGATGGGTCGGGGCATGATGCGTCCTTAGTCATTTTGACTGTCAGTCTGCGGTCGGAATGATCCGCAGTTCATTTAACTGCCGCCTATCATAGTACAACTGTACGAGTATATTCGAACTATTTTTGCTATTATTACGATTGGTCAGGTTGCGGCGGCGCGCGTGGTATCAGAACCGGAGTTTGGGTATAGTAGCCGCCAGCCGCCGATATGGGCTGCGGCTACCATGCGCCGCGCCACCGCCGACACAGGATTATTATGATCGCCAATCACCCCGAACGAGAACAAATTCGCCTGGAAAATGTCCTTTCCGCGCTCGGTAACCCACTGCGACTGGAGATCATCCGCACGCTGGCCGACGGCAGCGAGCTGAGCTGCAACGCTCTGCGCCAGGAAGAGGTGGCCAAGTCCACCATGACCCACCACTGGCGCGTCCTGCGCGACAGCGGTGTGATCTGGCAACGGCCTCAGGGACGGGAGAACATGATTTCGCTGCGCCGGGAAGATCTGGACGCCCGTTTTCCCGGCCTGCTGGATACGCTGCTGAACGTGATGCAGCAGCCGTGAATCGCTAACCGACAGCCTACTCCTCTCCCGCCAGCCGCTGATACTGTCTGAAACGGGCCCGGGCATCGTCCTCCGTTTTCCGGAACAACGCGTCCGCCAGATCCGGCGTGGTTTTATGCAGCGCGGCGTAGCGCACCTCGCCGAGTAAAAAGTCGCGGAAACTCTCTTCCGGCTCTTCGGAGTCCAGTATAAACGGCGTTTTGCCCTCGGCTTCCCGCTGCGGATGATAGCGCCACAGGTGCCAGTATCCCGCCTCCACCGCCCGCTTCGCCTCGCGCTGACTGCAGCGCATCCCGGCTTTCAGGCCGTGGTTGATACAGGCGGCGTAAGCGATCACCAGCGACGGTCCCGGCCAGGCCTCGGCCTCGGCGATGGCCCGCAGGGTCTGATCTTTATCGGCGCCCATGGCGATCTGGGCGACGTAAACATTGCCGTAGCTCATCGCCATCATGCCGAGATCTTTTTTACGCGTGCGTTTCCCCTGAGCGGCAAATTTGGCGATCGCCGCCACCGGGGTCGACTTGGACGACTGGCCGCCGGTGTTGGAGTAGACCTCGGTATCAAACACCAGAATGTTGACGTCTTCCCCACTGGCCAGCACATGATCGAGGCCGCCGAAGCCGATATCGTAGGCCCAGCCGTCGCCGCCGAAGATCCACTGCGAACGCCGTACGAAATAGTCGCGGTTCTGCCAGAGCTGCTCCAGCAGCGGGACGCCCTCTTTTTCCTCCGCCAGCAACGCACTGAGGCGGTCCGCGCGCTCGCGGGTCCCCTCCCCCTCATCCTGCTGCGCCAGCCACTGCTGCATCGCGGCGTGAAGCGCGTCGCTGACCGGCAGCGCCAGCGCGGCGGTCAGCTCCTCGGCGATCTGTTGGCGGATCGCCTGGCCGCCAAGCATCATGCCGAGACCGAACTCGGCGTTATCCTCAAACAGCGAGTTTGCCCACGCCGGCCCGTGGCCGCGATGGTTGGTGGTATAGGGCATCGAAGGCGCGCTGGCGCCCCAGATCGAAGAGCAGCCGGTGGCGTTGGCGATCAGCATCCGGTCGCCAAACAGCTGGGTAATAAGCCGGGCATAGGGCGTTTCTCCACAGCCCGCGCAGGCGCCGGAAAACTCCAGCAGCGGCGTTTCGAACTGGCTGCCTTTGACCGTCGTTTTACGAAACGGGTTATCTTTTGGCGCCAGCCCCAGGGCGTAATCCCAGACCGGAGCCATCGCCCGCTGGCTGTCGAGGGAGACCATCTGCAGCGCCTTACCGCGCGACGGGCAGCTCTCCACGCAGTTGCCGCAACCGGAGCAGTCCAGCGGCGAGATAGCCAGATGATAGTGATAGTCTTTGGCCCCCTGGGCGGGTTTACTCAGCAGCCCGGCGGGAGCCGTGTCTTGCTCTTCAGCGCTCAGTAACGCCGGGCGGATCGCCGCATGCGGGCAGACAAAGGCGCACTGGTTACACTGGGTACAGCCGTCAGGCTGCCAGACCGGCACCTCCAGCGCGATGCCGCGCTTCTCCCAGGCGGCGGTGCCGGAGGGAAAGGTGCCGTCTTCCATCCCGGCGAAGGCGCTCACCGGCAGCAGGTCGCCACGCTGGCGGTTCATGGGCTGCAGGATATCGCGGATGAAGTCCGGCATCAGGGCGCTCGCCTGCGGTGCCGGCACCTCGAGGGTCGCCCAGTGAGCGGGAACCGTCACCCGGTGCAGCGCTGCCATCCCCAGCTCGATAGCCCGCTGGTTCATCTCAATGACGCTCGCCCCTTTGCTGCCATAGCTTTTCTCCACCGCCTGCTTGAGATAGTCCGCCGCCGTTTGCGGCTCGATAATCGCCGTCAGCTTAAAGAACGCCGCCTGCATCAGCATGTTAAAGCGCCCGCCGAGGCCCAGCTCGCGGGCAATGTCCACCGCATTGAGGGTATAAAAGTCGATCTTTTCCTGCGCCAGATAGCGCCGGACGCTGACCGGCAGGTGCTGCTCCAGCTCCGCCTCCGACCAGCTGCAGTTGAGCAGAAAAGTGCCTCCCGGCTTCAGCCCCTCCAGCAGGTCGTAGCGGTCGACATAGGATTGCTGAGAGCAGGCGATAAAATCGGCCCGGTGGATCAGGTAGGGCGAGGTGATCGGCCGGTCGCCAAAGCGCAGGTGCGAAACGGTGATCCCCCCGGACTTTTTCGAGTCGTAGGAAAAGTAGGCCTGGGCGTAGAGTGGCGTGTTATCGCCGATGATCTTGATGGCGCTTTTGTTCGCCCCGACGGTGCCATCCGAGCCCATGCCCCAGAATTTACAGGCGGTGATCCCGGCATGGGAGACCGCCAGCGGTTCCTGCCGGGCGGGCAGCGAGGTAAAAGTGACATCATCGACAATACCCAGGGTAAAGCCGTCCTTCGGCAGCGGCTGTCTGAGGTTGTCAAACACCGCGGCGATATCGTTGGGCAGCACGTCCTTACCGCCGAGCGCGTAGCGGCCGCCGACAATCAGCGGCGCATCGTCGCGTTGATAGAAGGCGTTCTTGACGTCGAGGCACAGCGGTTCCGCCTGCGCCCCCGGCTCCTTGGTGCGGTCAAGGACGGCAATACGCTGCACGCTGGCGGGCAGTTGCGCGAAAAAGTGCGCCAGCGAGAAGGGCCGATAGAGATGGACGCTGAGCAGCCCCACCTTCTCCCCCGCCGCATTCAGCGTCTCCACCACCTCCTGGACGGTGTCGCACACTGAGCCCATGGCGATAATCACCCGCTCGGCATCCGGCGCGCCATGGTAATTAAACAGGTGATATTCCCGCCCGGTCAGCGCGGTGATCTTCGCCATATAGCTTTCCACCAGATCGGGCAGCGCGAGGTAGAAGCGGTTACCGGCCTCCCGCTCCTGGAAGTAGATATCCGGATTTTGCGCGGTGCCGCGGATCACCGGATGATCCGGGTGCAGCGCCTGCCGACGAAAGCGCTCCAGCGCCGGGCGGTCCAGCAGCGTAGCCAGTTGCTCATACGCCAGCACCTCAATCTTCTGTATTTCGTGCGAGGTGCGAAAGCCGTCGAAGAAATTGATAAACGGGATCCGCCCGGCGATCGCCGTCAGGTGCGCCACTGCCGACAGGTCCATCACCTGCTGAACGTTATTCTCCACCAGCATGGCGCAGCCGGTCTGGCGCACCGCCATCACATCCTGATGGTCGCCAAAAATATTCAGCGAATTGGTCGCCAGCGCCCGCGCGCTGACGTGAAAAACGCCTGGCAGCAGTTCACCGGCAATTTTGTACAAATTGGGGATCATCAGCAGCAGCCCCTGCGACGCGGTGTAGGTGGTGGTGAGCGCTCCCGCCTGCAGCGCGCCGTGGACCGCCCCGGCGGCACCGGCTTCGGATTGCATCTCCATCAGGCGCACCGGCTGGCCAAACAGGTTCTTTTTTCCCTTGGCAGCCCATTCATCGACATTTTCCGCCATCGGCGTGGAGGGGGTGATGGGGTAGATGGCCGCCACGTCGGTAAAGGCGTAGGAGATCCAGGCCGCCGCCGTGTTGCCATCCATTGTTTTCATGTTTCCGGACATCGTTCAATCCTCAAAGGTGAGCGTTCTCTTTACCGCGGCAGCCCGCGGCAAACCCTGTCACCTCTCCAAGCACAGCCTGTGCCAGCTCGCGGATTGCCGCCCGTCGCTTATCAATTCAACAGGTTAAGGGAAGAAACGCGCAGGCCCGTCCGGCGGGATTGCGGGGAATAAGACACTGTGCGCGACAAGCTGTTGAACAGGTGACAAAGCGCCGCGCCGGGCCCGTGGGGGGAAATTGTTCTGTTTCGCACATTTGGTGGCGTTATTGTGCCGTTTGCTCAGCCTCCCGGCGCGGCCGGTTTACAAAAAACATTTATTTATCAAATAACTGATCAAAAATTCGCAGCTGGTACGTTCCCTGCACTTCTCTGCTGGCAAACACTCAACAACAGGAGAAGTCACCATGACCATGCGTCAATGCGCTATCTACGGTAAAGGCGGTATCGGTAAATCCACCACCACCCAGAATCTCGTCGCGGCCCTCGCCGAGATGGGTAAGAAAGTGATGATCGTCGGCTGCGATCCGAAAGCGGACTCCACCCGTCTGATCCTCCACGCTAAAGCCCAGAACACCATCATGGAGATGGCGGCGGAAGTGGGCTCGGTCGAGGATCTGGAGCTCGAAGACGTGCTGCAAATCGGCTATGGCGATGTCCGTTGCGCCGAATCCGGCGGCCCGGAGCCAGGCGTCGGCTGCGCCGGACGCGGGGTGATCACCGCCATCAACTTCCTCGAAGAAGAAGGCGCCTATGAGGAAGATTTGGATTTCGTCTTCTATGACGTCCTCGGCGACGTGGTCTGCGGCGGCTTCGCCATGCCGATCCGCGAAAACAAAGCCCAGGAGATCTACATCGTCTGCTCCGGCGAGATGATGGCGATGTATGCCGCCAACAATATCTCCAAGGGGATCGTGAAGTACGCCAAATCCGGCAAGGTGCGCCTCGGCGGCCTGATCTGTAACTCGCGCAAAACCGACCGGGAAGACGAACTGATCATCGCCCTGGCGGAGAAGCTTGGCACGCAGATGATCCACTTCGTTCCCCGCGACAACATTGTGCAGCGCGCGGAGATCCGCCGGATGACGGTGATCGAGTACGACCCGACCTGTCAGCAGGCGAATGAATATCGTCAACTGGCGCAGAAGATCGTCAATAACACCAAAAAAGTGGTGCCAACGCCGTGCACCATGGACGAGCTGGAATCGCTGCTGATGGAGTTCGGCATCATGGAAGAAGAAGACACCAGCATCATTGGTAAAACCGCCGCTGAAGAAAACGCGGCCTGAGCACAGGATCCTCACCATGACCAACGCAACAGGCGAACGTAACCTTGCGCTCATCCAGGAAGTCCTGGAGGTGTTTCCCGAAACCGCGCGCAAAGAGCGCAGAAAGCACATGATGATCAGCGATCCGCAGATGGAGAGCGTCGGCAAGTGCATTATCTCGAACCGTAAATCGCAGCCCGGAGTGATGACCGTGCGTGGCTGCGCCTATGCGGGCTCGAAAGGGGTGGTGTTTGGGCCAATCAAAGACATGGCCCATATCTCGCACGGCCCCATCGGCTGCGGCCAGTACTCGCGCGCCGGACGGCGCAACTACTATACCGGCGTCAGCGGCGTCGACAGCTTCGGCACCCTGAACTTCACCTCTGATTTTCAGGAGCGCGATATTGTTTTCGGCGGCGATAAAAAGCTGACCAAACTGATCGAAGAGATGGAGCTACTGTTCCCGCTGACCAAAGGGATCACCATCCAGTCGGAGTGCCCGGTGGGCCTGATCGGCGATGACATCAGCGCCGTGGCCAACGCCAGCAGCAAGGCGCTGGATAAACCGGTGATCCCGGTGCGCTGCGAAGGCTTTCGCGGCGTATCGCAATCGCTGGGCCACCATATCGCCAACGACGTGGTGCGCGACTGGGTGCTGAACAATCGCGAAGGGCAGCCGTTTGCCAGCACCCCGTACGATGTTGCCATCATTGGCGATTACAACATCGGCGGCGACGCCTGGGCCTCGCGCATTCTGCTGGAAGAGATGGGGCTGCGCGTAGTGGCGCAGTGGTCCGGCGACGGCACCCTGGTGGAGATGGAGAACACCCCATTCGTTAAGCTCAACCTCGTCCACTGCTACCGCTCGATGAACTATATCGCCCGCCATATGGAGGAGAAACATCAGATCCCGTGGATGGAATATAACTTCTTCGGCCCGACCAAAATCGCCGAATCGCTGCGCAAGATCGCCGATCAATTTGATGACACCATTCGCGCCAATGCGGAAGCGGTGATCGCCAAATATGAGGGGCAGATGGCGGCCATCATCGCCAAATATCGCCCGCGGCTGGAGGGACGCAAAGTGCTGCTGTACATGGGGGGGCTGCGGCCGCGTCACGTCATCGGCGCCTATGAGGATCTCGGGATGGAGATCATCGCCGCCGGCTACGAGTTTGCCCATAACGATGATTACGACCGCACCCTGCCGGACCTGAAAGAGGGCACCCTGCTGTTTGACGATGCCAGCAGCTATGAGCTGGAGGCCTTCGTCAAAGCGCTGAAACCTGACCTCATCGGCTCCGGGATCAAAGAGAAATATATCTTCCAGAAAATGGGGGTGCCGTTCCGCCAGATGCACTCCTGGGACTATTCCGGCCCCTATCACGGCTATGACGGCTTCGCCATCTTTGCCCGCGATATGGATATGACCCTGAACAATCCGGCGTGGAACGAACTGACTGCCCCGTGGCTGAAGTCTGCGTGATTGCCACTTCACTGTCCCGTCAGTCCACCGATTTGTGGCGCGGGAGGAGAACACCATGAGCCAAACGATCGATAAAATTCACAGCTGTTATCCGCTGTTTGAACAGGATGAATACCAGACCCTGTTCCAGAATAAAAAGACCCTTGAAGAGGCGCACGACGCGCAGCGTGTGCAGGAGGTTTTTGCCTGGACCACCACCGCCGAGTATGAAGCGCTGAACTTCCAGCGCGAGGCGCTGACCGTCGACCCGGCCAAAGCCTGCCAGCCGCTCGGCGCCGTACTCTGCGCGCTGGGGTTCGCCAACACCCTGCCCTACGTGCACGGCTCCCAGGGCTGCGTCGCCTATTTTCGCACCTACTTTAACCGCCATTTTAAAGAGCCGGTCGCCTGCGTCTCCGACTCCATGACCGAGGACGCGGCGGTGTTCGGCGGCAACAACAACATGAATCTGGGCCTGCAGAATGCCAGCGCGCTGTATAAACCCGAGATTATCGCCGTCTCCACCACCTGTATGGCCGAGGTGATCGGTGACGATCTGCAGGCATTTATCGCCAACGCCAAAAAAGAGGGATTTGTTGACGACAGCATCGCCATTCCTTACGCCCATACCCCCAGCTTTATCGGCAGCCATGTCACCGGCTGGGACAATATGTTTGAAGGGTTCGCGAAGACCTTTACCGCTGACTACGCCGGGCAGCCGGGCAAACAGCAAAAGCTCAATCTGGTGACCGGGTTTGAGACCTATCTCGGCAACTTCCGCGTGCTGAAGCGGATGATGGCGCAGATGGATGTCCCGTGCAGCTTGCTCTCCGACCCTTCAGAGGTACTCGACACCCCCGCCGACGGCCATTACCGGATGTATGCCGGCGGCACCAGCCAGCAGGAGATCAAAACCGCGCCGGACGCCATTGACACCCTGCTGCTGCAGCCGTGGCAGCTGGTGAAAAGCAAAAAGGTGGTTCAGGAGATGTGGAACCAGCCCGCCACCGAGGTGGCCGTTCCGCTGGGCCTGGCCGCCACCGATGCGCTGCTGATGACCGTCAGTCAGCTGACCGGCAAACCGATTGCCGATGCCCTGACCCTGGAGCGCGGCCGGCTGGTCGACATGATGCTGGACTCCCACACCTGGCTGCATGGCAAAAAATTCGGTCTCTACGGCGATCCGGATTTCGTGATGGGGCTGACGCGCTTCCTGCTGGAGCTGGGCTGCGAGCCGACGGTGATCCTCAGCCATAACGCCAATAAACGCTGGCAAAAAGCGATGAAGAAAATGCTCGATGCCTCGCCGTACGGTCAGGAAAGCGAAGTGTTCATCAACTGCGACCTGTGGCACTTCCGGTCACTGATGTTCACCCGTCAGCCGGACTTTATGATCGGTAACTCCTACGGCAAGTTTATCCAGCGCGATACCCTGGCGAAGGGCAAAGCCTTCGAAGTGCCGCTGATCCGTCTCGGCTTTCCGCTGTTCGACCGCCATCATCTGCACCGCCAGACCACCTGGGGCTATGAAGGCGCAATGAACATCATCACGACGCTGGTGAACGCCGTGCTGGAAAAACTGGACCACGACACCAGCCAGTTGGGCAAAACCGATTACAGCTTCGACCTCGTTCGTTAACCATCAGGCGCCCCGCCGCAGGCGGGGCCAGGAGGGAGTATGCCCATCGTGATTTTCCGTGAGCGCGGCGAGGCGCTGTATGCCTATATCGCCAAACAGGATCTGGAGGCCCGGGTGCTCCAGGTCGAACATGACGAGACGGACCGCTGGGGCGGCGCGATTGCCCTCGAGGGGGGACGTCGCTACTACGTCAATCCGCAGCCGGGGCGCCCCGTCTTCCCGATAAGCCTGCGCGCCACCCGCAGCACGCTGCTATAAGGAGCTGGAAATGTCCGACAACGATACCCTTTTCTGGCGTCTGCTGGCGCTGTTCCAGACGCTGCCGGAGCTGCAGCCGGTGCAAGTCGTCGACTGGCTGGCGCAGGAGTGCGGCGAAACGTTGACCCCGGCACGGTTAACCACCCTGACGCAGCCTCAGCTGGCCGCCAGCTTTCCTTCGGCGACGGCGGTGATGTCCCCGGCCCGCTGGGCGCGGGTCATCGCCTGCCTGCAGGGGGTGCTGCCCGGCCATTTGCGCATCGCCCGCCACCCTCAGCGAACGCCGCAGCTGCGGGTCGCTTTTTGCTCGCAGGATGGTCTGGCCATCAATGGTCATTTTGGCCAGAACCGGCTGTTTTTTATCTATGCCTTCGATGACCAGGGCGGCTGGCTGGAGGATTTGCGCCGCTATGCGTCTTCTTCTGCGGGGTCTGACGCCAGCGAGATGCGCGCCAGGCTGCTGGAGGATTGCCATCTGCTGTTTTGTCAGGAGATTGGCGGGCCTGCCGCCGCGAGGTTGATTCGCCATCAGATCCATCCGATGAAAGCGCCGCCGGGCACGACGATTCAGGCGCAGTGCGACGCGGTGAGCGCGATGCTGGCCGGTCGGCTGCCGCCGTGGCTGGCGAAGCGCCTCAACCGGGATAACCCTCTGGAGGAACGTGTTTTTTAATCGTTGTGTTGTGCTTGTTGCCCGCCGACCCCGCGGGCCTTTTTTTGTCCCTGCAGGGGACATCCTTTCTTTCAGCAAGGCAAGCGCCGCAGGACAGGGACAAAAGTGACAGCGGGGGGTTGGGCGCATCAGGAAATGTTGTGCTTGCTGCCCGCCGACCCCGCGGGCTTTTTTTTGCCCCCGCAGGGGCATCCTTTCTTTCAGCAAGGCAAGCGCCGCAGGACAGGGACAAAAGTAACAGCCGGGGGTTGGGCGCATCAGGAAATGTTGAGCTTGCTCCCCGCCGACCCCGCGGGCTTTTTTTGCCCCCGCAGGGGCATCCTTTCTTTCCGCAAGGCGAGCGCCGCAGGACAGGGACAAAAGTAACAGCCGGGGGTTGGGCGCATCAGGAAAATTGGCGAGAACGCAGGCGCGCATCCAGGACTGGCCGCCAGGACGGCGGCCAGAGGGCGGTCGAGACAAGGATGTCGAGTCCGCCCGTTCCGCCAGATGAAGCCGGAGTGGAGCGGACCGCGCAGCGGCAATTTTCAGCGCCATGCGGGGGGTCATGGGGGGCGGGCGAAACGCCCCCCATGCCGTTCACCCGCAGAGGGCGCAATGAAATAGTGAGGAAGGTCGGTGAACGGAATATTCCACCTTATCGACGCTTCCCGTCATTCGCCAATATGCGGCAATACTGTCGCGTCATCAGGGGATAATCCACGCCTTCCCCCTGTTTGATTGTTGCCTTTGTCGCAAAACCCACAACCCTTTTTCCTTAAAAATCAATCCCCCTCCCCCTGGAGCGCGAATTGCATCACCTCTCCGGTCTCCCACCGTCAACGAGGTCACTATGAAGGGAAAGGAAATTCTGGCGCTGCTGGACGAACCCGCCTGCGAGCACAACCAGAAGCAAAAATCCGGCTGCAGCGCCCCTAAGCCCGGCGCTACCGCCGGCGGCTGCGCCTTCGACGGCGCGCAGATAACGCTCCTGCCCATCGCCGACGTCGCGCACCTGGTGCACGGCCCCATCGGCTGCGCGGGCAGCTCGTGGGATAACCGCGGCAGCGTCAGCGCCGGCCCGGCCCTCAACCGGCTCGGCTTTACCACCGATCTTAACGAACAGGATGTAATTATGGGCCGCGGCGAACGCCGCCTGTTCCACGCCGTGCGTCACATCGTCGACCGCTATCATCCGGCGGCGGTCTTTATCTACAACACCTGCGTACCGGCGATGGAGGGGGATGACCTGGAGGCCGTCTGCCAGGCCGCGCACACCGCCACCGGCGTCCCGGTCATCGCCATTGACGCCGCCGGTTTCTACGGCAGTAAAAACCTTGGCAACCGCATGGCGGGCGACGTGATGCTCAGGCAGGTGATTGGCCAGCGCGAACCCGCCCCGTGGCCGGACAACACGCCCTTTGCCCCAGCCCAGCGCCACGATATCGGCCTGATTGGCGAATTCAATATCGCCGGCGAGTTCTGGCAGATCCAGCCGCTGCTGGATGAGCTGGGGATCCGCGTCCTCGGCAGCCTCTCCGGCGACGGCCGCTTTGCCGAGATCCAGACCCTGCACCGGGCGCAGGCCAATATGCTGGTGTGCTCGCGCGCGCTGATCAACGTCGCCCGGGGGCTGGAGCTGCGCTACGGCACGCCGTGGTTTGAAGGCAGCTTCTACGGGATCCGCGCCACCTCCGACGCCTTGCGCCAGCTGGCGACGCTGCTGGGGGATGACGACCTGTGCCGCCGCACCGACGCGCTGATCGCCCGCGAAGAGCAGGCGGCGGAGCAGGCCCTGGCGCCGTGGCGCGAGCAGCTCCGCGGGCGCAAAGTGCTGCTCTATACCGGCGGCGTGAAATCCTGGTCGGTGGTATCGGCTCTGCAGGATCTCGGCATGACCGTGGTCGCCACCGGCACGCGGAAATCCACCGAGGAGGACAAAAAGCGGATCCGTGAGCTGATGGGCGACGAGGCGGTGATGCTTGAGGAGGGCAATGCCCGCACCCTGCTCGACGTGGTGTACCGCTATCAGGCCGACCTGATGATCGCCGGCGGACGCAATATGTACACCGCCTGGAAAGCCCGGCTGCCGTTTCTCGATATCAATCAGGAGCGCGAGCACGCCTACGCCGGCTATCAGGGCATCATCACCCTCGCCCGCCAGCTCTGTCTGACCCTCGCCAGTCCCGTCTGGCCGCAAACGCATGCCCGCGCCCCGTGGCGCTAGGAGAACACCATGGCAGATATTATCCGCAGTGAAAAACCGCTGGCGGTGAGCCCGATTAAAACCGGGCAACCGCTCGGGGCGATCCTCGCCAGCCTCGGGCTGGCCCAGGCCATCCCGCTGGTCCACGGCGCCCAGGGCTGCAGCGCCTTCGCCAAAGTTTTCTTTATTCAGCATTTCCATGACCCGGTGCCGCTGCAGTCGACGGCCATGGATCCGACCGCCACGATCATGGGGGCCGACGGCAATATCTTCACCGCGCTCGACACCCTCTGCCAGCGCCACAGCCCGCAGGCCATCGTGCTGCTCAGCACCGGTCTGGCGGAAGCGCAGGGCAGCGATATCGCCCGGGTGGTGCGCCAGTTTCGCGAGGCGCATCCGCGCCATAACGGCGTGGCGATCCTCACCGTCAATACCCCGGATTTTTTTGGCTCTATGGAAAACGGCTACAGCGCGGTGATCGAGAGCGTGATCGAGCAGTGGGTCGCGCCGACGCCGCGTCCGGGGCAGCGGCCCCGGCGGGTCAACCTGCTGGTCAGCCACCTCTGTTCGCCAGGGGATATCGAATGGCTGGGCCGCTGCGTGGAGGCCTTTGGCCTGCAGCCGGTGATCCTGCCGGACCTCTCGCAGTCAATGGATGGCCACCTCGGTGAAGGGGATTTTACGCCCCTGACCCAGGGCGGCGCCTCGCTGCGCCAGATTGCCCAGATGGGCCAGAGTCTGGGCAGCTTCACCATTGGCGTGTCGCTCCAGCGGGCGGCATCGCTCCTGACCCAGCGCAGCCGCGGCGACGTGATCGCCCTGCCGCACCTGATGACCCTCGACCACTGCGATACCTTTATCCATCAGCTGGCGAAGATGTCCGGACGCCGCGTACCGGCCTGGATTGAGCGCCAGCGCGGCCAGCTGCAGGATGCGATGATCGACTGCCATATGTGGCTTCAGGGCCAGCGCATGGCGATGGCGGCGGAGGGCGACCTGCTGGCGGCGTGGTGTGATTTCGCCCGCAGCCAGGGGATGCAGCCCGGCCCGCTGGTCGCCCCCACCAGCCACCCCAGCCTGCGCCAGCTGCCGGTCGAGCAGGTCGTGCCGGGGGATCTTGAGGATCTGCTGCAGCAGCTGAGCCACCAACCCGCCGATCTGCTGGTGGCTAACTCTCACGCCCGCGATCTGGCGGAGCAGTTTGCCCTGCCGCTGATCCGCGTCGGTTTTCCCCTCTTCGACCGGCTCGGTGAGTTTCGTCGGGTCCGCCAGGGGTACGCCGGCATGCGAGATACGCTGTTTGAGCTGGCCAATCTGCTGCGCGACCGCCATCACCACACCGCCCTCTACCGCTCGCCGCTTCGTCAGGGCGCCGACCCCCAGCCAGCTTCAGGAGACGCTTATGCCGCCCATTAACCGTCAGTTTGATATGGTCCACGCCGACGAGTGGTCGATGAAAGTCGCCTTCGCCAGCTCCGATTACCGCCACGTCGATCAGCATTTCGGCGCCACGCCGCGGCTGGTGGTCTACGGCGTCAAAGCCGACCGGGTCACCCTGCTACGGGTGGTGGAGTTCCCGGTCGCCAGCGGTCACCAGACCGAGAAGATAGCCGAGCGCATCCACGCCCTTGAGGATTGCGTCACCCTGTTCTGCGTGGCGATTGGCGAGGCGGTTTTTCGCCAGCTGCTGCAGGTGGGCGTCCGCGCCGAACGCGTCCCCGACCAGACCACCATCCTCGGCTTGCTGCAGGAGATCCAGCTCTCCTGGTATGAAAAAGCGCAGCGCCGCAGCGCGCGGCAACGCGATCCGCAGCGCTTTAACCGCCTGCTGGAGGAGCAAGCGTGGCGGGAGGAGCCCGACCCGCTCCCCTGATCCTGTCGTTTATGTGACAAAGCCCACAAAACGCCACAACAGTGTCGGCCCTGTCGGGGGCGGTTAACCCGTCAGGTCATTAACAAATAAGGTTTTTATGCGTTGGTATCGCAATTGCTTGGGGGTCAGTACCACCGCCAGTCTGCGGTGTACCGCGCCCCGGCGTTTTCGTCATCATCCCTGGAGCTGACAGCATGTGGAACTACTCCGAGAAAGTGAAAGACCATTTTTTTCATCCCCGCAACGCGCGCGTGGTCGACAACGCCAACGCGGTGGGCGATGTGGGTTCATTAAGCTGCGGCGATGCGCTGCGCCTGATGCTGCGGGTTGATCCGCAGACCGAGATCATCGAGGAGGCGGGCTTCCAGACCTTCGGCTGCGGCAGCGCCATCGCCTCCTCTTCCGCGCTGACGGAGCTGATTATCGGCCACACCCTGACCGAAGCCGGGCAGATCACCAACCAGCAGATCGCCGACTACCTCGACGGTCTGCCGCCGGAAAAAATGCACTGCTCGGTGATGGGCCAGGAAGCGCTGCGTGCGGCCATCGCCCATTTTCGCGGCGAAAGCCTTGAGGAGGAGCATGAGGAGGGCAAGCTGATCTGTAAGTGCTTCGGCGTCGACGAAGGGCATATTCGCCGGGCCGTGGTGAACAACGGCCTGACCACCCTCGAAGAAGTGATCAACTACACCAAAGCCGGCGGCGGCTGCACCGCCTGCCATGAAAAAATTGAGCTGGCGCTGGCGGCGATCCTCGCCCAACAGCCGCCAGCCCCCCTGCCAGCGGAGACGGCCCACGATGCGCACTGGCAAAGCGTGGTCGATACCATCAACGAACTGCGCCCGCACATTCAGGCCGACGGCGGCGACATGACGTTGCTCAACGTCACCCCGCGTCAGGTGACCGTCAGCCTCTCCGGCAGCTGCAGCGGCTGCATGATGACCGACATGACCCTTGCCTGGCTGCAGCAAAAGCTGATGGAGCGTACCGGAAGTTACATGGACGTGGTGGCGGCCCCGGCCGCGGTTAACTAACCCAAGGGGGATACGATGAAACCTGTTTATCTTGATAACAACGCCACCACCCGTCTCGACCCGATGGTTCTCGACGCGATGATGCCCTTTTTAACCGACTTTTACGGCAACCCTTCGTCGATACACGATTTTGGTCTGCCGGCGCAGGCGGCCCTTGAACGGGCGCATCAGCAGGTGGCCGCCCTGCTCGGGGCCGACTACCCCAGCGAGATCATCTTTACCTCCTGCGCCACCGAGGCCACCACCACCGCCATCGCCTCGGCGGTGGCCCTGATGCCGGAGCGGCGCGAGATCATCACCAGCGCGGTCGAACATCCCGCCACTCTGGCGGTGTGTGAGCAGCTGGAGCGTCAGGGATACCTGATCCACCGTATCGCCGTGGATCAGCAGGGTGCCCTGGATATGGTGCAGTTTCGGGCGGCGCTTAGCCCACGCGTGGCGCTGGTCAGCATCATGTGGGCCAATAACGAAACCGGCGTCATGTTCCCGGTGCCCGAACTGGCGGAGCTGGCTCATGAGCAGGGCGCGCTGTTTCACTGCGACGCGGTGCAGGTGGTGGGCAAAATCCCGATGGCGCTCAGCCAGACGCGGATCGATATGCTCTCCTGCTCGGCGCATAAATTCCACGGCCCCAAAGGAGTGGGCTGCCTCTGGCTGCGGCGGGGAACGCGTTTTCGCCCGCTGCTGCGCGGCGGCCACCAGGCGCATGGCCGGCGGGCCGGTACGGAAAATATCAGCGGCATTGTCGGGATGGGCGCCGCCAGCGAGCTGGCGCAGGTTCATCTGCCGGGCATGGCGCAGATTAGCCAGCTGCGCGATCGTCTTGAACAGCATCTCCAGGCCACTATCCCGGCGGTGACGGTGATGGGCGGCAGCCAGCCGCGGGTGCCCGGCACCCTCAATCTGGCCTTCGAGTGTATCGAGGGCGAGGCAATCCTGCTGCTGATGAATCAGGCCGGGATCGCCGCCTCCAGCGGCAGCGCCTGCACCTCCGGCTCGCTGGAGCCGTCGCACGTCATGCGGGCGATGAATATCCCCTACACCGCGGCCCACGGCACCATCCGCTTCTCCCTCTCACGCTATACCCGGGAAAAAGAGATCGACTATGTCATCGCCACCCTGCCGTCGGTTATCGACCGGCTGCGCGCCCTGTCACCCTACTGGCGACAGGGTCAGCCGCACCTGCAGGATGGTGCCTTCACGCCGGTCTACGGCTAAGGCGGGGGAGACAATGATGGGACGCGTACTGATTAACGACACCACCCTGCGCGATGGTGAACAGAGCCCCGGCGTGGCCTTTCAGGCCAGCGAAAAGATCGCCATCGCCGAGGCGCTGTACGCGGCGGGGATCGAGGCCATGGAGGTCGGCACCCCGGCGATGGGCGAGGAGGAGTGCGCCCGCATCCGGCAGGTGCGCCGACAGCTCCCGGGCGCCACGCTGATGACCTGGTGCCGGATGCAGGCGGGAGAAATTCGCCAGAGCGCCGACCTGGGCATGAACTGGGTGGATATCTCCATCCCCGCCTCCGACAAGCTGCGACAGTACAAACTGCGCGAAGGCTTACCGCTGCTGCTGGAGCGGCTGGCGGCCCTGATCCACCTCGCCCACACCCTTGGCCTGAAGGTCTGCATTGGCTGCGAGGACGCCTCGCGAGCCAGCGACGCGACGCTGCAGGACATTGCCCGCCTGGCCCGGGAGGCGGGAGCCACCCGTCTGCGCTATGCCGATACCGTCGGTATCCTCGACCCGTTCACCACCGCGGCGCAGATCGCCGCCCTGCGCCGCGTCTGGCCCGGCGAACTCGAAATGCACGCCCATAACGATCTGGGTCTGGCCACCGCCAACACCCTGGCGGCGGTGCGCGCCGGGGCCACCAGCGTGAACACCACCGTGCTGGGCCTGGGCGAACGCGCGGGCAACGCGGCGCTGGAAACCGTGGCGCTCGGGCTGGAGCGCTGCCTGGGCGTCGAGACCGGCGTGCGTTTCACCGCCCTGCCGGCGCTGTGCGAACAGGTGGCCCTCGCCACCCGCCGCCCGGTGGATCCCCAGCAGCCGCTGGTGGGCGAGCTGGTTTTTACCCACGAATCCGGCGTGCACGTTGCGGCGCTGCTGCGCGACAGCGAGAGCTATCAGGCGATCGACCCCGCCCTGCTGGGCCGCGGCTATCGGCTGGTGCTGGGCAAACACTCCGGTCGCCAGGCGGTTAACGGCGTCTTCGATCGGATGGGTTATCACCTGACGTCAGCGCAAATTGACCAGCTGCTGCCAGCGCTCCGTCGCTTTGCCGAAAACGGCAAACGCAGCCCGCGGGATGATGAGCTGGCGGCAATCTACCACGCGCTCTGCGGCGCCGAAACGCTGCAGGCCAGGGGGTGAGTATGGAGTGGTTTTATCAGATCCCCGGCGTGGGCGACCTGCGCTCCGCCGATGCGTTCTTTCAGTTTTTCGCCGTTCCCTACCAGCCCGAGCGCCTGGCCCACTGCAGCCTGCCGGTGCTGGCCACCTTTCACCGCAAGCTGAAGGCGGAAGTGCCTCTGCTCAACCAGCTGGAGGAGAACCCGCGCGCGCACTGGCTGCTGGCGCGCCGACTGCTGGCGGAGAGTTATCAGCAACAGTTCGAGGAGAACACGCCATGAGACCCCAATTTACCTTTAGCGAAGCGGTCCGCGTCGTGCGCGCCATCCGTAACGATGGCACCTATGCGGGCCTGCCGTCCGGCGCCCTGCTGGTGCGCCGGGGCAGCATCGGCTATGTCCGCGACTGGGGGGTATTCTTGCAGGACCAGATCATCTACCAGATCCACTTCCCGGACTGCGACCGGGTGGTCGGCTGCCGCGAACAGGAGCTGATTGCCGGCGATCGGCCCTGGCTGGCCGGCAATCTGCAGTATGGCGATAGCGTAATCTGTCAGACGGCGCTGGCGATGCAGGGCGAGATGGTGGTCAGCGTCGGGCAGTTGGGGCGCATCGAAGCCACCGACCGGGGCGAGCATGGCGACGGCTATATCGTCGACTTCGGCGGCCGCTGGTTCCAGGTCCCGGTCAGCGCGCTGGCGCTGGCAGAGGAGGAAGAATAATGGAGCCATGGCAACGATTTGGCCGGCAGCGGCTGGCGCAGAGCCGCTGGAACTGCGAGCCGGCGGCCATCGACGCGGTCGACCGGCAAGCCTTCGAGGCGGCCTGGCAGCGCCAGGCCCAGATGGAGCAGCTCATCGTCGCCCAAATTGCGCCGGAGGCGATCCCCGCCGCGCTACTGGAGGGCCTCGCCACTTCGCTGGGCGCCTGGCTGGATGAGGGAGGATTTACGCCAGCGGAGCGGGCGGCGATCGTCCTGCACCACGCCCGGCTGGAAACCGCCTTCGCCGGGATTGCCAGCCAGGCGCCGCGGCCGGATCCCGCCACGGTGCAGGCCTGGTATCTGCGGCATCAGGCGCAGTTTATGCGCCCGGAACAGCGCCTGACCCGCCATCTGCTGCTCACCGTCGATGGCGACGACCAGGCGGTTTACTCGCGCATACGGGAGCTTCATGGGCAAATCGAAGCCTCTCGTGAGGCGTTTGCGCCGCTGGCCCAGCGACACTCCCACTGCCCGAGCGCGCTGGACGGCGGACTGCTGGGCTGGATCGGCCGGGGGCTGCTCTATCCGCAGCTGGAGGAGGCGCTGTTTGCGCTGGAGGAAAATGCGCTGAGCGCGCCGGTGGCCAGTGAGCTCGGCTGGCATCTGATCTGGTGTGAGGCCATTCGCCCTGCCGCGCCGATGACGCCTGAGCAGGCGCTGGAAAGCGCCCGCGATTACCTCAGTCAACAGAGCCAGCGCCGCCACCAGCGCCAGTGGCTGGCCGAGATGTTAGCGCGCCAGCCGGGGCTGTGCGGGTAGCCGACAGGCTACCCGCCAACGCCTACAGCAGATGCGGTTTAATCTCCTCAAGCCAGGTCGCCAGACGCGCGTCGGTCTCGTCGAACTGGTTATCCTGGTCCAGCACCAGCCCGACAAAGCGATCCCCCTCCAGCGCCGATGAGGCGCTGAACTCATATCCCTCGTTCGGCCAGCTGCCGATCATCGTCGCCCCGCGGGCACGCAGGGCGTCGTACAGCGGCCGCAGCCCGCTGGCGAAGTTATCCGGATAGCCACGCTGATCGCCGAGGCCAAACAGCGCCACCGTTTTTCCCTGCAGGCTGACGTCGCCGAGGTTGCGGATAAACTCGGCCCACGACTCGCTCTCGCCCCCGGCCTCAAGGCCCGGCAGCTGGCCGTCGCCCAGCGTCGGCGTCCCCAGCAGCAGGGCCGGGTAGGCCAGCAGGTCCGCCAGCGTGGCGCGGTTAATATTGACCGGGGCGGCGGCGGCCTCCCCCAGCTGCTTGTGGATCAGTTTCGCGATCTTGCGGGTTTTACCGGTATCGGTACCAAAGAAAATGCCAATGTTCGCCATAGTACGCTCCTGTCGGAATGGTGTTGAAAAAAGGAATGACGAAAGAGGTATTGCGAAGGCTGTGCCAGGTTGCCCTGCACCGCGACGGCCCATCCCTGCCCCATCAGGATCGCTTCGCCTCACGATGCCGTGCGCCAAAGGCGCACCCGGCGGGGCGAAAGGTAAAAATCCGTGAATTTTCCCCCTGTCGGATCAATGTTTCGCGTGGTCGTTCCGATAAGGGCGCACACTTTGCATGGTTATCCGGGTTCGGCTTACCCCGCCGCGTTCCGCGCACGGTGTCGGACAATTTGTCATAACTGCGACACAGGAGTTTGCGATGACCCTGAATATGATGCTCGATAACGCCGCGCCGGAGGCCATCGCCGGCGCGCTGATTCAACAACATCCGGGGCTGTTTTTTACCATGGTGGAACAGGCCTCGGTGGCCATCTCCCTCACCGATGCCAGCGCCAGGATCATTTACGCCAACCCGGCGTTTTGCCGCCAGACCGGCTATTCGCTGGCGCAATTGTTAAACCAGAACCCGCGCCTGCTGGCCAGCAGCCAGACGCCGCGCGAGATCTATCAGGAGATGTGGCATACCCTGCTCCAGCGTCAGCCCTGGCGCGGTCAGCTGATTAATCAGCGTCGGGACGGCGGCCTGTACCTGGTGGAGATTGACATCACCCCGGTGCTCAGCCCGCAAGGGGAACTGGAGCATTATCTGGCGATGCAGCGGGATATTAGCGTCAGCTACACCCTCGAGCAGCGGCTGCGCAACCATATGACCCTGATGGAGGCGGTGCTGAATAATATCCCCGCCGCCGTGGTGGTGGTGGACGAGCAGGATCGGGTGGTGATGGACAACCTCGCCTACAAAACCTTCTGCGCTGACTGCGGCGGCCGGGAGCTGCTCACCGAGCTGCAGGTCTCCCCTGGCCGAATGACGCCCGGCGTGGAGGCGATCCTGCCAGTAGCGCTCCGCGGGGCCGCGCGCTGGCTGTCGGTGACCTGCTGGCCGTTACCCGGCGTCAGTGAAGAGGCCAGCCGCTACTTTATCGACAGCGCGCTGGCGCGGACCCTGGTGGTGATCGCCGACTGCACCCAGCAGCGTCAGCAGCAGGAGCAAGGGCGCCTTGACCGGCTGAAGCAGCAAATGACCGCCGGCAAGCTGCTGGCGGCGATCCGCGAGTCGCTGGACGCCGCGCTGATCCAGCTGAACTGCCCGATTAACATGCTGGCGGCAGCCCGTCGGCTGAACGGCGAGGGAAGCGGGAACGTGGCGCTGGAGGCCGCCTGGCGTGAAGGGGAAGAGGCGATGGCGCGGCTCCAGCGCTGTCGCCCGTCGCTGGATCTCGAAAACCCCGCCGTCTGGCCGCTGCAGCCCTTTTTCGACGATCTGTGCGCCCTCTACCGTACCCGCTTCGATCCCGACAGGCTGCAGGTTGACATGGCCTCACCGCATCTGATCGGCTTTGGCCAGCGCACCCCGCTGCTGGCGTGCTTAAGCCTGTGGCTCGACCGCACCCTGGCCCTCGCCGCCGAACTCCCCTCCGTGCCGCTGGCGATGCAGCTCTATGCCGAGGAGAACGACGGCTGGCTGTCGCTGTATCTGACTGACAACGTGCCGCTGCTGCAGGTGCGCTACGCCCACTCCCCCGACGCGCTGAACTCGCCGGGCAAAGGCATGGAGCTGCGGCTGATCCAGACCCTGGTGGCGCATCATCGCGGGGCCATTGAGCTGGCTTCCCGACCGCAGGGCGGCACCTGCCTGACCCTGCGTTTTCCGCTGTTTAACACCCTGACCGGAGGTGAAGCATGATCCCTGAATCCGACCCGGACACCACCGTCAGACGCTTCGACCTCTCTCAGCAGTTCACCGCCATGCAGCGGATAAGCGTGGTGCTGAGCCGGGCCACCGAGGCCAGCAAAACGTTGCAGGAGGTGCTCAGCGTATTGCACAACGATGCCTTTATGCAGCACGGGATGATCTGTCTGTACGACAGCGAGCAGGAGATCCTCAGTATCGAAGCGCTGCAGCAAACCGGCCAGCAGCCCCTCCCCGGCAGCACGCAGATCCGCTATCGCCCCGGCGAGGGACTGGTGGGGACCGTGCTGGCCCAGGGGCAGTCGCTGGTGCTGCCCCGGGTCGCCGACGATCAGCGTTTTCTCGACCGCCTGAGCCTCTACGATTACGATCTGCCGTTTATCGCCGTACCGTTGATGGGGCCCAACGCCCGGCCAATAGGGGTGCTGGCGGCCCAGCCGATGGCGCGCCAGGAAGAGCGGCTGCCGGCCTGCACCCGTTTTCTCGAAACCGTCGCCAACCTCGTCGCCCAGACCATCCGGCTGATGATCCTTCCGGCCTCACCCGCCCTGTCGAGCCGCCAGCCGCCGAAGGTGGAACGGCCGCCGGCCTGCTCGTCGTCGCGCGGGGTGGGCCTTGATAATATGGTCGGCAAGAGCCCGGCGATGCGCCAGATCGTGGAGGTGATCCGTCAGGTTTCGCGCTGGGACACCACCGTGCTGGTGCGCGGCGAAAGCGGCACCGGGAAAGAGCTGATCGCCAACGCCATCCATCACCATTCGCCACGGGCTGGCGCCGCCTTCGTCAAATTTAACTGCGCGGCGCTGCCGGACACCCTGCTGGAAAGCGAACTGTTCGGCCATGAGAAAGGCGCCTTTACCGGGGCGGTGCGTCAGCGTAAAGGACGTTTTGAGCTGGCGGATGGCGGCACCCTGTTCCTCGATGAGATTGGTGAAAGCAGCGCCTCGTTCCAGGCCAAGCTGCTGCGTATCCTCCAGGAGGGGGAGATGGAGCGGGTCGGCGGCGATGAGACCCTGCGGGTGAATGTCCGCATCATCGCCGCCACCAACCGTCACCTGGAGGAGGAGGTCCGGCTGGGCCATTTCCGCGAGGATCTCTACTATCGCCTGAACGTGATGCCCATCGCCCTGCCCCCGCTGCGCGAGCGTCAGGAGGACATCGCCGAGCTGGCGCACTTCCTGGTGCGCAAAATCGGCCAGCATCAGGGGCGCACGCTGCGGATCAGCGAGGGCGCGATCCGCCTGCTGATGGAGTACAGCTGGCCGGGTAACGTTCGCGAACTGGAGAACTGCCTCGAACGCTCGGCGGTGATGTCGGAGAGTGGCCTGATCGATCGCGACGTGATCCTCTTCACTCACCAGGATCGTCCCGCCAAAGCCCTGCCCGCCAGCGGGCCAGCGGAAGACAGCTGGCTGGACAACAGCCTGGATGAACGCCAGCGACTGATCGCCGCGCTGGAAAAAGCCGGCTGGGTGCAGGCCAAGGCGGCACGGCTGCTGGGGATGACGCCGCGCCAGGTCGCTTACCGGATCCAGATCATGGATATCACCCTGCCGCGTCTGTAGGCCGCGGTGTCAGGTTCAGGACATTGTCGTCAGTGCGGCAGGAACGCGACAATGTTGTGCCGCAGGGATGCGGGATAACGCTTTATTTTTCAGACAGATAAAAAATTCGCCTCTGGTACGTCGTTTGCAGCAGGAAGGTATCGCCCAACCATGAAGGTACGACCATGACTTCCTGCTCTTCTTTTTCCGGCGGTAACGCCTGTCAGTCGGCGGACGCCAGCGCGTTAGCGCCGCGGGTGGCCGACAAGGTCGCCGCGCACCCCTGCTACTCCCGCAGCGGACACCACCGTTTCGCCCGAATGCATCTCCCGGTCGCCCCGGCCTGCAATCTGCAGTGCAACTACTGCAACCGTAAATTCGACTGCAGTAATGAATCCCGCCCCGGGGTGTCATCGACGCTGCTGACCCCCGAGCAGGCGGTGTTGAAAGTGCGCCAGGTGGCCCAGGCCATCCCACAGCTGTCGGTGGTCGGCATAGCCGGGCCCGGCGATCCGCTGGCCAATATGACCCGCACCTTCCGCACCCTGGAGCTGGTCCGCGACCAGCTTCCGGACCTCAAATTATGCCTGTCGACCAACGGGCTGATGCTGCCCGACGCGGTCGATCGCCTGCTGGAGGTCGGCGTGGATCACGTCACGGTGACCATCAATACTCTGGATGCCGAGATCGCCGGGCAAATCTACGCCTGGCTGTGGCTCGACGGCGAACGCTACCGCGGCCGGGAAGCCGGGGAGATCCTGATTGCCCGCCAGCTTGAAGGGGTCCGCAGGCTGACCGCCGCGGGGGTGCTGGTCAAGATAAACTCGGTGCTGATCCCGGGGATCAACGATGGCGGCATGGCCGAGGTCAGCCGTCGTTTGCGGGAAAGTGGCGCATTTATTCACAATATTATGCCGCTGATTGCCAGACCGGAGCACGGCACGGTCTTTGGTCTCAACGGCCAGCCGGAGCCGGACGCCGGGATGCTCGCCGCGATCCGCAGCCAGTGCGGGGAGGGGATGCCGCAGATGACCCACTGCCACCAGTGCCGTGCCGACGCCATCGGCATGCTGGGCGAAGATCGCAGCCAGCAGTTCACCCGGCTGCCGGACCCGGACAGCCTCCCCGACTGGCTGCCCATCCTCCACCAGCGCGCTGAACTTCATGCCAGCCTCGCCACGCAGGGGGAATCGGACGCGGATGACGCCTGTCTGGTGGCCGTGGCCTCCCGCCACGGCGAGGTCATTGACTGTCATTTTGGCCATGCCGACCGCTTCTCGATCTACAGCCTGTCGGCCGCCGGTATGGTGCTGGTGGGCGAGCGCTTTACGCCGAAATATTGCCGCGGCGAAGAGGAGTGTGAGCCACAGGAGAACGAGGCCAGACTGGCGGCGCTGCTGGCGCTGCTCGCCGACGTGAAAGCGGTGTTCTGCGTGCGTATCGGCCATACGCCATGGCAACAGCTCGAGCTACAGGGCATTGAGCCGCAGGTGGACGGCGCGTGGCGTTCGGTCGCCGAGGTGCTGCCTGCCTGGTGGCAGCAGCGGCGCCAGAGCCTGGCGGCATCGCGCCTGCGTCAGGGAGTCGCCTGATGGCGCCGGTCGACTGGTTAACTCGCCTGTGGCGACTGTATCACGCCGGAAAAGGCTGCTTTCCGCTGCGGATGGGGCTGACTCCCGCGGCATGGCGGTCGCTGCAGCAGCGGCTGGGCGAGGTGGCGACGCCGCTGGACAGCGCGACGCTGAGCCGCCGTCGGCTGATGACCGAGCTGAATGCCACCCGTGACGAAGAGCGTCGGCAGCTGGGGCAGTGGCTGACGGAGTGGATGGCGCCGGGGGCTGAACCGATGGCGCAGATCGTCGCCGAGGTGGCGCTGGCGTTTAACCATCTGTGGGAGGATCTGGGACTCGATTCGCGGGCGGAACTGGGCCGGCTGATGAGCGACTGCTTTCCGCAGCTGGTGGTGCAGAACGTCCACCATATGCGCTGGAAAAAGTTCTTTTACCGCCAGCGCTGCCTGCAGTCGCAGGGGGAGATTGTCTGCCGATCGCCGAGCTGCGACGAGTGCCTGGAGCGCAGCCTCTGCTTCGAACCGCCGCCGCTATAAACAAGCCGCAGCCCCCTGCGGCTGCCCCAACCACACACGCGTTTTACCGCTTTACGCGGGTTTCTGCCGGGTGGCGCTTCGCTTACCCGGCCTACTTAACCATTTATATATCAGAAGGCTAACCATCACCGTAGGCCCGCGCAAGCGCAGCGCCGCCGGGCAATATATCAGGCTCCGTGCTCAACATATTGCCGGGTGGCGCTTCGCTTACCCGGCCTACATAACCATTTATATATCAGAAGGCTAACCATCACCGTAGACCCGCGCAAGCGCAGCGCCGCCGGGCAAAGACAGCGGGCACGGAGCCGCTTTTGTGCCGGGTGGCGGCTGCGCCTGACCCGGCCTACAGCCCCAAATCACCACTGGCTCAAGGGCCGCTGAAACTGCCCGTGCCGGCGGCCTCAAAATCGCTGAGACGTTCCCGGCAGGCCGGGGCAGCCCGCATGGATGCGGGCTGAGGGCCGTGTTTTGCAGGGATAATGAGATGGACGCTCCAGATTTTACGGTATCAAAGTACCAGACTGGATCGTTGCAATACGTCCTAAAAAATGAGGAGCGTCCACATGAAAGTATCAACTCTTGGTATCGACCTGGCAAAGAA